>DATNED010000043.1:0-11075 GCA_035553115.1 Terriglobales bacterium
AAGTGGTTCGGCATCGAGCAGTGGGGGGTGGCACCCGACCTCATCACCTCCGCCAAGGGGTTGGCCAACGGGCTCCCGATCGGCGTCACCATCGCCCGCGCCGACGTCGCCGACGCGCTCAAGGGGCTTACGATCTCGACCTTCGGCGGCGGCCCGATCGCGGCCGCCGCGGGCAATGCCGTGCTCGACTTCATCGAGGAGAAAAGCCTTCGGAGCAACACCGAGGCGGTCGGCGCCTATCTGAAATCGGGCCTCGAAACCTTGCAATCCAAGCACACTTGGATCGGCGACGTCCGCGGCATGGGATTGTTGCTGGGCGTCGAGTTGGTGCGCGACCGGAAGACCAAGGAGCCCGCGGGGAAGGAAACCAATGCGCTGCTTGCCCGTTGCCGCGACCAGCGCATTCTGGTGGGCAAGGGCGGACTCTACGGCAACGTCATCCGCATCTCTCCGCCGATGAACATCTCCCGCGACGACGTGGACGAGTTTCTTCGGCGCTTCGATCGCGCCCTGGCATCGGTCGCCGCTTAACGGACCTGCGCCAGCCGACGCCGCAAATACCTCCGCTCAACCGCGTTGCGGCCCGCGCCAACTTTCACGCGCCGCCAATAGTTGGCGCGGGCCCCAGCGCGGCTACCCGGGCCGGTGCGCCGCGCGTCCCGCTTATGCGGCCGCGCCGCTGGAGAAGCGCGGGCGGCCTGCTCGCGCCGGTTAGGGGGGCGCCTGGCCCCAAACCGGCGCTGCGCTTGCAGAAAACCCGACATTCCGCTAAATCTTGCGGAATCAGGCGCCTGGATCGGTCCAGGCCCAATTGTCGATTTCCGGCGGATCTACAAAGTGCTCGCGGGTATAGGCCACGCTCGCGGCCACGGCCTGTTCACAGGCCTGGATCAGGGCGCGCTGCCGGTCACCCTCCGGCATCGCGCGACGCAGGGCCTCGGCCGCCAAATGAAAGCGGCTCATGTGGTTGAGCACCACCATGTCGAAGGGCGTGGTCGTCGTGCCCTGCTCGACGAAACCGCGCACATGAAAACGTTCCGCGTTCGGACGCCCATGGATCACCTCGTGCACCGCGCGCTGGTATCCATGAAACGCGAAGACCACATGCTTGCTCAGGGTAAACAATTCGGCGAAGCGCTCCTGCGAGAGCCCATGCGGATGCACGTCCGGAGGGAACAGGCACATCAGATCGAGCACATTGACGAGGCGGAGGCGCAGCTCGGGCGCGTTCTTCCGTAGCCACCACGCCGCCGCCACGGCCTCAAGCGTCGGGATGTCGCCGCACGCGGCCAGCACCACGTCCACCTCCGCGCCGGCGGGGCCTGGGGTTCCCGCCCAAGCCCAAGCATCGGCGCCGTTGCGGCAATGCTGGGCCGCGGCCTCGGGGTCCAGCCACTGCAGTTGCGGCTGTTTGTCAATGACGATCAGGTTGACGGTGTTGAGGCAGGCGAAGCAGTGCGCAGCCAGCGCCAGCAGGCAATTCGCGTCCGGGGGAAAATAAATCCGCGCCACCGTTCCCCGTTTCGAGAGCATCACGTCAATCAAGCCAGGGCCTTGATGGCTGAAGCCGTTGTGATCGTTGCGCCAACAGGTCGAGGTCAGCAACAGGTTCAACGAAGCGACGGGCGCGCGCCAGGAGAGCGCCTGCGCCGCCTCCAGCCATTTGGTGTGCTGCACGATCATCGAAGCCGCCACCATGGCAAAGGCTTCGTAGGTGGCGAACAGACCGTGCCGTCCGGTCAGCAGGTATCCCTCCAACCACCCCTCGCACAGGTGTTCGCTCAAGACTTCCAGCACCCGCCCCTCGCGACCCAGGTGATCGTCGAAAGGGAGGATGGGCAGGCCGAAGCGCCGCGTCGTGACCTCGAGCACAGGGTCGAGACGATTGGAGGCGAGTTCATCCGGGCAGAAGATGCGGAAGATTCCGGCATTCCCGGCATCGGCCAGCAAGTCGCGCATCCATAACCCCAGTTGGCGCGTGGACTCGTGCCGCAAGGTCGCGGGCTGGGCCACCGGGAGGGCTCGCCGGCGCCAATCCGGAAGTTGAAGCGGCCGCAGCAAGCGACCCCCGTTGGCGTGCGGGTTCGCCCCCATCCGCCGTTCGCCGCGCGGCGCCCAAGCCGCCAGGTCGGGGCGCGGAGCGCCCGCCGCATTGAACAGCTCGTCGGGCCGGTAGGAGCGCATCCAGGCCTCGAGCAGGGCCAACTGCTCCTTGTTGGTCTTCACCTCGGTGAGCGGCACCTGGTGAGCGCGGAACGTCCCTTCGATCGGCAATCCCTTCCATTCTTTCGGTCCGGTCCAGCCCTTCGGCGTGCGCAGCAGGATGATCGGCCAGTTTTTTCCAATTCCGCTGCGTCGTATCGCTTCCAGCTCTTCCAGAGCGGCCTCGACCGCCCAAGCGAACTCCTGGTGCATGCGCGGCGGATCGTCTCCCGCGACCACGCGCGGTGCGTATCCCAGGCCCGTGAACAGCGCGCGCAGCTGGGCGTCGCTCTTGCGCGCGGGCACGGACGGGTTGGCGATCTTGTAGCCGTTCAGGTGCAGAATCGGCAGCACCGCGCCATCGCATCCGGGCGTGAGGAAATCAATTCCTTTCCATGAGCCCGCCAGCGGCCCGGTCTCGAATTCGCCGTCGCCCACCACCGCGACCGCCAACAGATCGGGGTTGTCCATCACTGCGCCGAACGCGTGGGTGAGCACGTACCCCAGCTCGCCCCCTTCATGGATCGAACCCGGGGTGGGCACGCTGACGTGGCTGGGAATGCCGCCCGGGGTTGAGAACTGCCGGAACAGGCGGAGCATGCCCTCCGCATTTTGCGGGATTTCCGGGTAGACCTCGCTGTAGGCGCCCTCCAAGTAGACGTTCGCCACCACCGCCGGCCCGCCGTGGCCGGGCCCGGCCAGGAAAATGCAGTCCAAGTCGCGCTTCCGGATCAGCCGATTGCAATGGGCGTAGATGAAGTTCAGCCCCGGCGATGTGCCCCAGTGCCCCAGCAGGCGGGGCTTGATGTGCTCGGCCCGCAGCGGCTCGCGCAGAAGCGCATTCGCCTGCAGGTAGATTTGGCCGACGGTGAGGTAGTTGGCGGCGCGCCAGAAGCGATCGACCCCGACCAATTCTTCCGGCGATAGCGGCCCGAAGGGCACCGCGCTCGATACCGCGGATTCGAAGCGAAACATCCCGCCTCCCATTTACCATGGTAGTCTCCTATGCCCTCCGCCGTCGAAGTCGTGCAACTCGCGAAATCGTATCCGCGCCGCGGGCAGGCGCCGGTGCGCGCGCTTGAGGGCGTGAGTTTCTCGGTGGCGAACGGCGCCATCTTCGGGCTTCTGGGACCCAATGGCGCGGGAAAGACGACGCTGCTCAAGATTCTTTCCACCCTGCTGCGCCCAACCTCCGGCAGCGCGCGCATTGCCGGACACGACTGCGTGGCCGCGCCTCTCGCCGTGCGCCGGCGAATCTCCATGGTCTTGCAGGAGACCGCCGGCGAGTTGTTCCTCAGCGTGCGCGACAACCTGCTCAGCTACGCGCGCTTCCATGGCCTGCCCGCGCCAACAGCCAGCCGGCGCGCCGACGCCGCCCTCGAGCGCTTTCAAATTGCCGATCGCGCCGGCGACAAAGTGCAAGACCTCAGCGGCGGCACCCGCCGCCGCGTCCAGGTGGCCAAGATCTTCATGGCCGACACCCCGGTGGTCTTCTTGGATGAATTCTCCTCCGGCATGGATCCCCTCCTCAAGCGCGCCGTGCTGGGCTACCTGCGCGAAGAGGCCGCCCGCGGTCGCACCATTGTGCTCACCACCCAAATCCTTGGCGAGGCGGAAGAGCTGTGCGATGAAATCCTGATCCTCAACCACGGCCGCGAAGCCGCCCGCGGCGACCTCAATACCCTCAAGCTGCTTTCCGCCGGAGTCTACGAGGTGAGCATCATTTTTGATCGCTTGCCGGAAGGCATCGCGGAGCGGGTCGCCGCACTCCGGCCTCTGCGCTCCAACATTGAAGGCCATACCGTCGAGTTGGCGCTGCGCACCGGCCAGCCGGATGCCGAAGCCGATGTCCTTCCCGTCGTCAATCGCCTGGCCCGCGGCGCGCACGTGCGCCACCTCGAAGTTCATGGCGCAAGCCTGGAAGACATCTTCGTCCAGCTCACCAGCGGGGCGCGCAATTGACGCCGCTCGCCGCCATGGCCTACCGCGAGGCCCGCATCCGTGCCACCAACTTCGCCTTCTTGTTCTGGGACCTGCTCTACCCGCTTTTTTACCTGCTCGTTTTCGGAGTGGGCGTCAATGCCTCCCTCGGCGGCGCTTCGCTCGGCGGCGGTGTCAGCTACAACGCTTTTTTCCTTGCCGGCGTCCTGGGCATTGCCAGCTTCGGCATCGCCAACAACAGCGCATGGTCGTTCTTCCTCGACCGCGACAACGGCATCTTCTACGAAATGCTCACCTACCCGATGCGCCGCTCGGATTATCTGTTGGGCAAGATGTTCCTTAATATCGGCATCGCCATCGTGCAGGCGGCGATCACCATCGCGGCCGCAGACTGGCTGCTCGGCATCGGCATGCGCTGGAGCCGCTGGCCGCTCTTGCTCGCCGCGGTCGCCGGCGGCGCGGCCGCATGGTTCTTCCTCTATTCGATCTTTGCGCTTTGCATCCGCCGGAACGATCTGTTCAATAGCATCACGTCAATTTTCTATTTCGTCTTCCTCTTCGCCAGCTCGCTCTTCTATCCGCTCGAGGCCCTGCCGCGCTGGCTGCGCATCACCGCCCTCTGCAACCCCATCACCTGGCAAGTGGATCTCCTGCGCTTCGCGACCATTGGCATGGGACAAGCCTCAACCGTCGCTTGGGAGGCGGCCGCGTTCGCCGTCTTCGGGGTGGTGTGTTTCGCTTTTGCCGTCCGCAGCCTAGCCGAGCAAGGTTAGCGCATGCCGCGCCATCATCCGCTCTTCGTCGGCGGCCACCACCCGCGACTTCGGCAGCCCGGCGGCGATGCGCTCCCGAATCTGCTCCGCGTGCTCGCCGATTCCGCCGCTGAACGCCAGCAGATCGCAGCCCCCCAGCGCCGCAGCCATCGCGCCCACCTGCTTTCGCGCGGAATGCACGAACACGTCCACTGCCAGCTTCGCCCGCGGGTCCCGAGAGGCTAGCAGTTCCTTCATGTCGCCGCTGATTCCCGAGATTGCGATGAGCCCCGATTCCTGGTTCAGCATCCGGTCGAGCGCCCCGGGCGCCAATTGCCTCAGCAATTGCAAAATCACGCCCGGATCCAGGTCGCCGCTCCGGTTCGACATCACCATGCCGCCCAGCGGCGTCAAGCCCATGCTCGTGTCCATGCTCGCGCCCGCCCGCACCGCGGTCACGCTGCAACCATGTCCCAGGTGGGCAACGATCAGCCGTTCCGGCAACTCGCCGGCATCCCGCAGGGCTTCAACAACGGACTCGCACGCCAGGCCGTGATACCCATAGCGGCGAAGGCCGGGGCCGGGCACCGGCAGCGCTCGCGCTTCGGCCGCCATCGTCTGGTGAAATGCGGAATCGGAGCACGCGACCTGCGCCGCCCGCGGATACGCCTGTTCGCACGCCTCGATGGCCGCCAGCGCTTGCGGAAGATGGTCCGGCGCCAGGGCAATCCGCTCGCGCAATTCCCGTTTGGCGTTGGCGTCCAGCCTGCGCGGCTCGGCCCAATCGAGCGGCGCCACGACCCGGTGGCACACGGCCTCGGGCGCATCGTTCGGCAGTGCGCTTCGCAGCGCTGCGGTGAAATCCGCCGCGGTGTTCAGGCCCGCGGCCTGGGTTTCCCAAACCCGCTGCTCGCCTTCAAGCCGCGCCAGCTTGACACTCGACGAGCCGGTGTTGAGCGCCAGAATCTGCACTCCCCAGTCTACCGGGCAGCGGAGATCCGATGGAGCCGCGCTGGGGCCCGCGCCAACTCTTACATGCTCAGTGCTTCGCCCGGCAGGCGCCGACGCCAAGCCAAGCCGGCCAGCAGCAGCACACCGCCGCCCAGCAGCGCCCATGTGCCCGGCTCCGGGGTCGCATCGAGCGAGCCGCCGTTATCGATGGGGGTGTCGAATGTCGGGCCGTTGGAGAACGAGCCGCCGGTCAAATCCAGGGTGGTGGTGCCGGGATTGAGCGGATCGTTGGTGATCAATTGAATCTGGAAGGGATCGTTCTGCAGAAGGTCGAAAATCGGGTCGCTGGTCAGCGATCCCTCGGAATCCGCTGGGTCGAAACCGATGGCATTGCCGGCCCCGAGATCGGTGCCCCCGGTGACATCCACATCCCAGTTTGTGAGCTGCTTGCAAGTGCCACTCGGGCAACTGAAAAAATCTACGGTCAAGAAACCGCTCGCGGTCGCGCCATCTTGGAAGCTCACGTTGTTCAAATTGAACGTAGTGATGGTGTCGGCTCTTGCCGTCGCCGCCCCAACGTACAGCACCAGCCCGGCCATCAATCCCAACCACAGACCTCGGTTCATTTTCATGCACGCAACCTTTCGCCCGCCATGGGGCATCTTGCGGGCCAAATAACATTCCTACTGCCGCAGTGATTTCCGTCGCGCTCCTCGGATCGGAATGCGCAGTCGGCTGCATAAATTGCTCCATCGGCTGCACATCGCCCCAGGCGTCCGGCCGGATCGTCGTATACTTCTTTCGCCTAGAGCCTGCATGCAGCCCCCCGACCCGAACCAGGACGCGACCGTCCACGACCTGCCTACCCTTGCCGGCAGCGGTCCGCGAACCATTCCGGGGCCGGTTCAGGAACTTGACGCCACGCTCGCATCCCATCCGCACTCTGTCGCCGCCACTCCCGGCTGCGCGCCGTCGGCTTTCTCCGATTCCCAATCCCGCGTGGGCAGCTACACCATCACTGGGCGCCTTGGCGAAGGCGGCATGGGCGTGGTCTACGAGGCGATGCAGGATAACCCGCGCCGTCCGGTCGCGCTCAAGATCATTCGCGGCGCGTTTGCCGACGAGCAAGCCGTGCGCATGTTCCAGCGCGAGGCGCAAGTGCTGGGCCGACTACGCCATCCCGGGATTGCGGCCATCTACGAATCCGGCCGTACGCCTGACGGCCAGCACTACTTTGCCATGGAACTGGTCCGCGGCCGCCGCCTGGATGAATACGTCCGCGGCCTGCCCCAGGATCAATCGAAAGCGGTTCTGCGCCAGAAGCTGCGCTTGTTCCTGCTGATCTGCGACGCCGTCAGCTATGCCCATCAGCGCGGCGTTATCCACCGCGATCTCAAACCCGCCAATGTGCTGGTGCATGAGCCCGAAGCGGTTTCGGTCTCTACGCTCACCCCTTCCACCGTGGCTGAGAGCCAAGGCGGGGTAAAGGTGCTTGACTTCGGCCTCGCCCGCATCACCGAGGACGAACTCGGAGGGGCCAGCCTCGCAACCCAGCCCGGCACAATCCAGGGCACGGTGCCCTATATGAGCCCCGAGCAGGTGCGGGGCGTCACCGACCAAATAGATGTTCGCAGCGATGTCTATGCGCTCGGCGTCATCTTCTTTGAGATGCTTGCCGGCGCGCTTCCCTACGACCTGCGCAAGGCGAGCCTGCCCGAAGCCGCGCGCATCATCTGCGAGCAGCCCCCGCAGCCGCTTCCGCAAGCCCTTCCCCGCGAGCTCAATACCATTGTTTTCAAGGCTCTCGAAAAGGCTCCCGCGCTCCGCTATCAAAGCGTCGCAGCGCTCGCCGACGACGTCCATCGCTACCTTTCCGACCAGCCCATTCTGGCTCAGCCCCCGAGCGCCATCTATCAGCTCCGCAAGCTGGTCACCCGCCACAAGCTGGGCTTCAGCGCCGCTACCGCGATGGTGGTATTGCTGGCAGGATTCGCCGTGGCCATGACCGTGCAAGCCGGCCGCATCGCCGTGCAGCGCGACCGCGCCAACCAGGAATCCGCCTTCCTCACCCACCTGTTTCAAGTCTCGAAGCCCGATCAGTCCCGCGGTCGCACCATCACCGCCCGCGAGCTGCTCGATGGCGGTGCCAAGAGCATTCAAGCCGACAAGACCATGGACCGCGAGGTCAAGGCCTCTCTTCTCGACACCATGGGCGGCGCGTATTCCAGCTTGGGAATGTTCGATCAGTCCCGCCCGCTGCTGGACACTGCGCTTGCGCTTCGCACCGCACAATTCGGAGCCAACAGCGTCGAGGTTGCGCAGACCCTCCGCGATCGGGGCTTGTTGAAGCTCAATGCGGGCGACGAAGCCGGCGCCCAAGCCGACTACCAGCGTGCGCTCGGCCTCTATCAGCACGCCGAAGCGCCTGCCAGCGCCAATATTGCCCAGCTGCTGAACGACGTCGGCACCGCGCTCGAGCGCGGCGGCCAATTGGAGTCTGCCGAGGAGTACTTCCAACGCGCGCTCGACATGGGCATCAAACTCAATGGCCCCAACAGCAAAGACCTGATCCCGGTGCGCACCAATCTAGCCGTCGCCGCCTATTCCCGCAAGGATTACGCCGGCGCCGAGCAGGCCTTTCGCCAGGAATTGGCCGCCGCCATCCAGATCTACGGCCCCGACCATCCGTTCGTCTCGAAAATCACCAACAACCTCGGCGGGGTCCTCTATACCGAAAAGAAGTACAGCGACGCTGAGCACTTCTACTCCCAAGCCTTGGCACTGAACCGCAAACTCCTTGGCGACCAGCACCCAGAAATCGGCGTGGATCTCGAGAATATTGCCGAAGCGCGCGATTCCCAAGATGACTTGGCCGGCGCCGAGCAGGATTATCGCCAAGCCATCGCCGTGCTGACCCCCAAGGTGCAGCCGGGCGATCCGCGCCTACGCTTCGCGGTCACCAACTTGGGATCCGTGCTTGTGCGCGAAAGCGGCACGGCCAAACTGAACGAAGCCGAAACGATTCTTCGTGCCGCTCTGGCTGCGGACCAAAAGGCGCTGCCCGCCGGCGCCTGGGAGATCGCCGACGTGCAATCCGAGCTCGGCGCAGCGTTGCTCGAGCAGCGTCGCTATTCCGATGCCGAACCGCTGCTCACCGGCAGCTTTTCGACGCTGCAAGCCAAACTCGGCACCAACGATCCGGCGACGGTCACCCGTGCGCTGGATCGCATCGTCCGCCTCTATCAGGAATGGGGCAAACCCGATCGCGCCCGCCCCTACCTGGCGCTCCGCAAAAACTAATTCCGAGCAAAGTTGGCGTGGACCTCGCGCGGCTGCCCGGCGCGAACGCTGCGGCGGCGCCTGATCCGGCCACTGCCGCGCGTTCGCCATGCGCACCGGGCGGATTATTGCCTCTTCCTCTCGGCGCGATCTTTGATGCCCTCGCCGATCTTGTGCCATCCCCCACGCATGCCCGACGTGACCTCTTCGGGCACCGCGCCGACAGCGTAGTGATGGAAGGCGATCTTCGTCCCGCCTGCCTCGGCGCTCAGCCGGTACTGCACGTTGTTGGCGACCGGGTGCGAGAGCATCAGCGGGCCGAAGAATTCCAGCAGCGTCGGCCGCTTGATCGCTTGCACGTGCGCCCAATGATGGCCGTTGCCGTTCCCAAGGTCGCGGTACCAACGCCCCCCCGGCCAGGCTTCGATCTTCATGTGCATGTCCTCGCCCTTGCCGTCCGACATGCCGGGCCCCAACTGCTCGAGTAGCGCTTCGAACGTGGCCTCCAGGCTCGCGTTCACGTGGATTTCTTCGGTGATGCTCAGGATCAAATCCTCAGCCTTCGGTGCAGAAATTGCAGTGCTCATGTCTCGTTCTCCTTTATCCCTATGCGGTCTGTTTCTGTATGAAGGCCGGCGCTTCGTCCGCGCTCGGCCCCCAGGTCGAGGGCACCGGGATGTTCAGCATTCGCAGATAGATGCTGAACTGCCCACGGTGCTGATACCAGTGGTTCAGCATGATGTCGCGAAGGAACTTCCCGCGCGGCATCGCCAGCAGGTCGCGCCCGTCCACCTGCAAGTGCCAAACCTGGCTCATGGCAGCGTCGTTGTGCTGCGCCAATTCCTGGCGCGCCGCGACAACGCCGGCGTCATGCGCCCGGAGGATTTCGTCCACCGTCGCCGGCTGCGTCGTCGGCCCGCCAATCCCGGGAATTTGCGCTGGGTTCTCCCGCACCAGTTGCGCCACCGCTCCCGGCACTTGAGCCAGATGCAGCGCAAGTTGTCCGGCGGTCAGCGAGCGCTGGTGCGGTTTCCACCCCATGCGCTCCTCCGGCAGCCGCTCCAGGAACTTCCGCGTCAGCGGCGCCTGCTCGTCTAATTCGGCCATTAATGCTTGGGCAATGCTCATTCCGGTCTCTCCTTCTCGTTGGTGACTTCGTTGCTCGTTTTGGCCTCCGCGCGCTCCTTCACCTTCGTCAGCGTGTGCCGCCAGAAGCGCTCGAACTCGCTCGTCCAGGCGTGCAGCGGGCGGATGGCGAACGCGTTGGTCTGGTACAGCTTCCGCCGTCCCTCACACCGCATCCGCACCAGCCCCACTTCGCGCAGCACGCGCAGCCGCTTCGAAACCGCCGGCTGCTCCATTTCCAGCGCATCCACGATCTCGCTGACCGACCGCTCCCGGTCGGCCAGAAACGCCAGAATCTCGCGCCGCTGCGGCTCGGCCACGGCGTTGAACGCATCCGAAGTTGTCGCCGCTCGTGCCATACTCAGCCATAATATATGCCCACATGGGAATATGTCAAGGGGTTTTTGCGCTGTCTTGGGAAGCGGCACGAAGAGGCTGCCCCTCAATGCCTCCAAGCTGGCCCGGCCAACTTCGATCAGCGGGCCGGGTCGTGTACTCTGGGTGCATGAGGATCCGCACGCCGATGTTGGCTTGCGCCGGCGCCGCCCTGCTGTGCGTGGCGGCGGGCGCGCAGCAGCGGCTCCCCTATCGAGCGGTGGACAACCCGCAGTTTGTGCCGGCGGCGAGGGTGAACTTCCTGCAGCCGCAGGATCGGGTGATCGGGCTGGTCCACAACGACGTGGCGCGCGCCTACCCGGCGGCGATCCTGGCGCAGCATGGCGTGGTCAACGACATGATGCCGGACGGGCCGATCGCAATCACTTGGTGAAGCTACTGTGGCACGGCCCTCGTGTTCAGGGCCGCACTGGACGGCAAGCGGCTCGC
>DATNED010000044.1:0-10579 GCA_035553115.1 Terriglobales bacterium
TGGTAGCAGCTTCGCAGTGAATCTCATCCCGAGGGCCGCGGCGGAAGCCGCGGCCCTCGGCGTTTTACGGGTAACACAGCTACAATGAAGGGCGATGCCGGAGGGGATCAGCGAAGCGCAGACGCCGTTGATGCGGCAATACCAGGCGGCGAAGCGGCAGCATCCAGAAGCCCTGCTGCTGTTCCGGCTGGGTGATTTCTACGAGCTCTTCTACCAGGATGCGGTGACCGCGGCGGCGGCGCTCCAGATCACCCTCACCGCCCGCAACAAGGAGCGCGGCGAACCCATTCCCATGTGTGGTGTTCCCTACCACGCCGCTGAAGCATATATTGCCAAGCTGATTGCGCAGGGCCACAAGGTCGCGCTCTGCGATCAGATGGAAGACCCGAAGCTGGCGAAGGCGTTGGTGCGGCGCGAGGTGACCCGGGTGTTGACGCCGGGCACGGCGGCGTTCCACTTGGAGGCGGGCGACAATCGCTTTCTGGCGGCCGTCGCGCGCGGCAGGGAAGGCCAGGCCGGCTTGGCGATTTTGGATGTTTCCACCGGCGAATTCCGCGCCACCGAATTCAGCGGCGCTGAGGGCGAGACCCGGCTGAGCGAGGAGCTGGCGCGATGGCGGCCCCGCGAGGTGCTGTTCGCGGCCGAAACCTCGCTCTTCCGCCAGGCCCGCCCCGAGGAGGTGGCGGCGGCGACGCTGACGCCGCTCGAGCCCTGGATCTTCGAGGCCGGCTTTGCGCGCGGCGTGCTCGAAAGCCACTTCGGGGTGCTGTCGCTCGAAGGCTTCGGGCTGTCGGCGCGCCCCTGGGCGGCGGCGGCGGCCGGAGCGATCGTGCATTACGTGAAGGAAACCCAGCGCAGCCAACTGGCGCATGTGGATCGGCTGGGGTATTACGAGCGCCAACACGGGCTGGTCCTCGACGCGGTGACAGTGCGGAACCTCGAGCTCGTCGAGCCGCTCTTCGCCTCGGCGGATCTGGCCACCCTGCGCGCCGCGCTGGATGCTACGGTGACGCCGATGGGAAAACGCCTGCTGCGGCAATGGTTGCTGCGGCCGAGCGCCGAGCTCGAGGAGATTCGCCGGCGTCACGAAGCGGTGGCGTGGCTTGTGGCGGACTGGCCGCGGCGGCAGAAACTCCGGGCCACCGCGGGCGGCGTGCAGGACTTGGAGCGCCTGCTCGGGCGCGCCGCGCTGGAGACGGCCACGCCGCGCGACTTGCTCGCGCTGGCAGGTTCGCTGGACCGGGTGCCGGAGTTGGAAAAAGAACTCGAGGGCGGGGCGGGTCGGCTGGCCGAATTGCGCGCCGACTTGAATGGATGCGAGGCCTTGCGCCGCGCGATCGGCGAGCGGCTCGTGGAATCGCCGCCCGCCACGACCGCGGACGGCGGCTTCATCCGGCCGGGAGTGGATGCCGAGCTCGACGAGTGCCGCGCGCTCAGCCGCGATGCCAAGGGCGCAATCGCGGCGATCGAGGCGCGGGAACGGGAGCGGACCGGCATCGGGTCGCTGAAGGTGCGGTTCAACGGCATCTTTGGCTATTACATCGAGGTTTCGAAGCCCAACCTGAAGCTGGTTCCGGCCGACTACGAGCGCAAGCAGACGTTGGTGAACGCCGAGCGCTTTACCACGCCCGAGCTGAAGGATTTGGAGCGCAAGATTCTGGGAGCCGATGCGCGCGGTCAGGCAATCGAACTGGAATTGTTCGCCGGATTAAGGCGGCAGGCGATTGCCGAGGCCGCGGCCATCCGGCGGGACGCGGCGGCGATCGGGGAGCTGGATCTCTTGGCAAACTTCGCCCACCTGGCCGCCGAGCACCGCTACTGCCGGCCGGAGATGGGAGCCGAGGCGATGCAGGTCGCGGGCGGCCGCCACGCCGTGGTGGAGCGCTTGGCGGCGGCGGGCCTTGGCGGCGAGGCCGCGGACCGATTCGTGCCGAATGATCTGCATCTGGCCCCGGCAGGGCCGCGGATTCTGCTCATCACCGGGCCCAACATGGGCGGCAAGAGCACCTACCTGCGGCAGGCGGCGCTGTGCGCGATCATGGCGCAAATGGGGAGCTTCGTGCCGGCGACCTCCGCCCGGCTGCCGGTCTTCGATCGTATTTTCACCCGCATCGGGGCCAGCGACAATTTGGCGCGCGGGCGGTCCACGTTCATGGTGGAGATGACCGAGGCGGCGGTGATCCTGAACCAGGCGACCGCGCGCAGCCTGGTGCTGCTCGACGAGATTGGACGGGGCACCGCGACCTACGATGGATTGTCGTTGGCGTGGGCAATGGTCGAGCACCTCCACCAACACAATGGCGCCTACACGCTCTTCGCCACCCATTACCACGAGCTGACGGAATTGGCGCGGCACCTGGATGGCGTCCGCAACGTGCACGTTGGGGTGAAGGAGACGCCGCAGGGGATCGTGTTCCTGCGCCGCGTGGTGGCGGGAGAGGCGAACCGCAGCTACGGAATCGAGGTGGCCAGGCTGGCCGGGCTGCCGCGCACGGTGATCGAGCGCGCGCGCGAGGTGCTGCAGCGGCACGAACAAGCCGAGGCGCGGACCAGCACCCTGCTCGAGGCCGACGGCAGTGGCGGGCAGTTGCAGTTGACCCTCTATACGCCGCTGGCGCAACAGATCGCCGACCGGGTCGCGGCTGCGGACCTGGACCGGATCACGCCCCTCGAGGCGATGAATTTGCTGGCGGAAATGAAGAATAGCCTCAAAAGCGAACCGTGAACACCAGGCAGTGCACCGTGGTCGGCGTGATGGCGGGGACTTCGGCGGATGGCGCCGATGTGGCGGTGGTGCGGATCGAGCGCGGTGCCGGATCCAGGTGGCGATGGGAATTGCTCGAGCACCGGCATCGGGCGTATCCGCAGGAGTTGCGCCGGAAGGCGCTCGAGGTTCAGTCGGCGGAGGACCTGGCTCAGCTGGATTTCGCGCTGGGGCGATTTTTCGGGCGCGCTGCGCGCGGCGTGAATGCGGATATCGTCGCCTGCCACGGGCAGACGGTGTTCCACCAAGGCCGGAAAGCGACCTTGCAGTTGGGGAACGCGGCAATGATTTCCGCCCAGGTTGGCCTGCCGTTGGTGAGCGATTTCCGCTCGGCTGATATTGCCGCCGGCGGGGAAGGTGCGCCGCTGGTGCCCTGGGCGGATTGGCATTTGTTCGGCGACCCCCGGCGGCATCGAATCGCGCTCAACTTGGGCGGGATTGCGAACCTGACATTCCTGTCGCGGGATGGAATTCGCGGTTGGGACACCGGACCGGGAAACATGTTGCTCGATGCGCTCGCGCAGAAGCTGAGCAATGGGCGGCAACGTTATGATCTCAATGGAGTTATTGCCTTGCGTGGGTCAGTGGATTCGAGCCTGCTGGCGCGCTGGCTGCGGCACCCCTACTACCGCAGGAGGCCGCCGAAATCGGCGGGGCGGGAGCAGTTTGGCGCGCTGCCGCCGGGCAGGGCGCAAGGCCCGGATTGGATGGCTACGCTGGTCGAGCTTACGGCGCGGACCGTTGCCGACGGGGTGCGGCAGGCGGGAGCCGAGTTCGCCGCGTGTGAGATTATCGCCGCAGGCGGAGGTACGAAGAACCGCGCGCTGATGCAAGCTTTGCGCCGACTGCTGCCGAGGCACCTATGGCGCCGACCGGAGGAGTTCGGGGTGCCGGCGCAGGCGCGCGAGGCCATGGCCTTTGCGTTGCTGGGAGCGGCGCATGCATGGCGCGTGCCCGCCAACCTGCCGGCGGTCACTGGCGCGCGGCGGGCGGTGGTGCTGGGTTCGTTTACTCCCGCGCTCTAGCTAGAACGGTTCGCCCGGAAGCGGGGGCAAAATGGGCGTGATTTTGCCCCATCCGTCCGCCTTTACTGTGGCCATGTCGCGGACGAGCGCCTCCGGAAGATTGGCGTTGAGCTTCGGGGTCGCGCCCTCGGGCTCGTTGCCGATTACCCAGCCGGTCGCCGCGACCGTCTTGGCCACCTGCTGGATTTCGTTGAAATCAATCTTCTCCGGGCTGTCGGTGATGCGGTGGTAATCCACGTGCAGGCCGATGGTGAAGAAGGCGATCGGGATCCCCATCTTGGCGAAGTTGTAATGGTCGCTGCGGTAGAAGATGCGCTGGCCGGTGGCTTTGTTCGGCCCGAGGTTGTCGTGGGTGGCGTCCGGAGCCGTGACGTCGTAGAAGTGGTCGAGCTTGAGTTTCTGGAAATTGCTGTTGACGCCTTCAAGGGTGTGCTCGAGATCGTTGCTGCTGATGTCGGGGCCCACAACCAGGACCGAGCCCGGATCCACCAGATAGTGGCTGGGATCGGGGTCCACAGAGTTGGGATTCTTGGTGCGGCCGATCATGTCAATGTTCAGGTCCACCACCACTTTGCTGAGGTCAATCGGCGGGAACTCATTGAAGTATTGCGAACCCCAGAGGCCCTTCTCTTCACCGGCGTTCCAGAGGAACAGCACCGTGCGCTTGGGGCGCATGCCCTTGGCGGCGCCTTGGGCGAAGGCGTGGGCGATGCCCAGCAGCCCGGTCGAGCCCGAGCCATCGTCGTCGGCGCCGTTATTGATGCCGTCGCAATCCTTTTGATCCGGCGCCATGGTGAGGCCGTCGTCGGTGGAATCGCCGGCGGCGAGCTCGGGCGAATCGTCCTTGCACTTGGGCGTGGTGGCGAGGCCGATGTGATCCAGGTGCGCGCTGATGATTACGTATTCGTGCTTCAGCACCGGGTCGCTGCCCTCGAGCACGCCGATGACGTTCTCGGCGTGGTTGTGGACGGTGCTGATGGCGACGTTGGCGGAAAGCGTCTTTTCGGGGTTGAAGGCGAAGCTGGGCAGGGCGCGGTTGGCGGCTGCGGCTTCGAAGGCCTGCGCAGCGCTGACCCGCTCGCCTTGGAAGAGGGCGTTGACCAGATCCATGCCGGCGGTGATTTGCGGAACGGTGGCGTCGTTCGCAGGCAGGAATTTGCTGACCGAGTAATTCGGGCCGTTGACGCCGAACCGGAGATCGCCGGCATCCGGCGCGGCCATGGCGCTGAGCTGCTGGAAACTGGGAATCGAGACCACCGCGAGCGCGCCGTTCTTGGCGGCGTACTGGGCCGGGGTCATGTCGTTGGGGCCGAGGGGGTTCGCAGCGGCGCCACCGCGTCCGCCGCGGCCGGCGGCTTGGGCAAGGGCTGCAGGAAGGCCGCCGACGACGATGACTTTGCCGCGGACGTCAATGCCCTGGTAGGGGTTGGCTTCGCCCACGACGTAGCCGTTGCCCGCGAATACCATCGGCGCATTCGTGAAGCTGCCTCCGGCCAGCGGGGGCGCGTTGCGGCCGCGCGCTGCCTCGACTATCCAGCCATGGCCATAAGCGATTTCGTGGCTGCCGGGGGCGAGTTGGGCGCCACGGCCGAACCCGCCGAACCCGCCGCGTCCGCCGCGACCGGTGTTGGCCGGCTGGGGAATGTTGATCGCGAGCTTCATGCCCGCCGGGTTGGGGTTGGTCGAGACCAGATCAAAGGGCATGAAGTACGGCTGGAGCGGGCCGTTGGTGCCCTCGGTCGAACCGCCCGGCTCAAGGCCCCATTCGTTGAGGTGGCTGGCGACGTAGAGGGCGGCGGTGTCGTAGCCCCGCGAGGGAAGGTTGCGGCCCTCGAGCTGGTCGCTGGCGAGGAAGTAATCGTAATCCTTCAGTTCCTCGATGGTAATTGCGTCAGCGTTTCCGAAGGTCGGGACCGTCTTGCTGGCGCGCGACTTTTTCTGCGGCGCGGGTTTGCGTGGACCAGGCTTGGCGGCGGCGAGCAGAAATGCGGCCGAGAGTAAAATTGAACCAGCAAGGACAACGCGAGGGCGGCGCATGGAAACTCCTGGGGACTGGGATCAGGAAACAGAATACAGGCCGTGAAGGTGTCACACAAGGGGAATTGGGGATGTGGAGGTTGACATTTGCGGCGGTGGCGCTGCTGGGATTCGGAGGGCTCAATGCGCAGCCGCGGGGACGATTGAGCGCGGCCGAGACGACCGCCGCAGTGCGCCGGATGATGTGGTCGAGCGCGCCTGGGGCCTTGGAAAATGTGCGCATGCGGGCGGTGGAGACCTGGGCCGAAACGGGGCGGCCGGAGGCGACCAGCACCGAGACGGACGAGGTCAGCTTCTATCATGGTGTGCCACTCGAGCTGCAGCTCACGCGGGACGATTTGCCGCTTGCGCGGGGCGCCGAGAAAAAGCAGGCGGCCGGGCTGCGCCGGATGCAGGCGCGGGTCGAGGCGGCCGAAGCAGCGGCGCCGGACAGCGATGGGCGCCTATTGAATTTGAGCGGCGAGGTATGGACCCTGGCGCGTTTTGCCGCTGGCTTCGATTGGACCGGCGAGGCGGGCGAGTCGGGCAGGATCGAATTGAGCTTCACCCCCGCCGCCTCTGCGAGGCCGCTGACGCGGCTGGCCCGCATTCTGAGCCGCATGGCGGGGCGCCTGCAGGTGGATGCCGCCAGCGGCCAGGTGCTTGGAGGCGAGTTTCACAGCACCGGACCCGTGAACTTCGGCGGTGGCTTGCTGGCGCACTTTTCTGATTTTCACGGACACTTCAGCATGCAGCCGGCGGCAGGAACGTGGGTGATGAAAGAGGCGGTCGTGAGCGTCGAGGGAAGGGAATTGTTTCATCGCATCCACGGCACCGAAACCATGGTCTACACGGTTGAGACCGCCAAGTGACGCGAGTGGTGGCGGGAATTCTCCGGCGCGAGCAGCGGATTTTGATCTGCCAGCGGGCGCGGGGGCGCAAGCACGCAATGAAATGGGAGTTTCCCGGCGGCAAGCTCGAGGCGGGAGAAGAGGAGCCCGCGGCGCTGGCGCGCGAGCTGCGCGAGGAATTGGGCATCGTGGCGAAGATCGGGGGCGCCCGCGCTCGGGTGCGCCATCGCTATGGCGAGGGGGACGAAGTCGAGGTGGTGTTTTTCGAGGTGGGGGAGTGGGAAGGAACGCTGGAAATCCGCGAATTCGAGGCGTTGGCGTGGGTCGCGCCGGCGGAGTTGGGCGGCTACGACTTCCTCGCCGCGGATCGGCCCGTGCTCGAACTGCTGATGCTAGACTAGCAGCGGCGATATGCGGATTGCGCGGGAATACCTGACCTATTTGTCGAGGGCGCTGGGCGAGCGGCTGCGGGCGGAAAAGTACATCTCCGCGCCCGACGGGCAGGCGCTGAACGCCGTCATCCATCAGGCGCTGGAACAGGAATTCGGCGTGGAAGACCGGATCAATGACGAGGCGCGGACGATCTTGAGCGCGAACGCGGCCGAGATGCAGCGCCTGGGAGCGAATTACGGCGACGCGTTCAAGAAGATCAAGGCCGAGCTGGTGCGCAAGCACAAGGCGGTGCTCTGATGCGCGTGTCGCGCGACAAGATCAACCAGCTCTCGCACGTCGTGACCGCGGCCCTGGCGGCGCGGCCTGAGGTGACGTTCGCCCACGAGCGCAACGACGTTCGGCTCGAAGTGCGGCGCCTGCTGGAGCTGCTGTTCACCGCCGAGGCCAAGATGGACGAGGCGGTGCGGGCCAAGATCACCTCGCAGAAAAAGAACATTCTGGAGGGGTCCGACGAGTGGGACATCCTCTACCGCAAGTACTACCAGGAAGAGTTGAAGCGCCTAGGAGTGTGACCCCGATGACCCCGCCCCCCGGAACCCCGCGCATCAAGGTGAGCCACCGCGCCGATTACCGCGAGAACTACGCCAATTCCGTGCAGGTGCGTCCCAGTACCTGGGATTTTTTCCTGCAATTCGGCACACTCGAGCCGCGCTCGCCCGAAGAGGTCGAGCTGCATATGTTCCAGGGGATCTATCTCAGCCCGCAGCAGGCGAAGGCGGTGCTGCACCTCCTGCAGAACCACATGGAAGGATACGAGAAGGCGTTCGGCGAGGTGCAGCTCCAGCCGCTGCCGCAGGGGGCGGTGCAATAGCGGCGCGCGCGCGGGCGATCGCGGCCGCGGTTGGCGTTTACGCCGCATTGGCGGCGGCGCACGGACCGCTGCTGGGGCTGCCGTATTTCTGGGACGAAGCCGGATATTTTGTGTTCGCCGGGCTGGATTTTTTCCGGCACGGATGGCTGATTCCCCACTCGACCCAGGCCAACGGGCATCCGCCGCTGCTCTCGGTCTATTTGGCTGCCGCGTGGCTGCTGGCGGGGTTCCATCCCTGGGTGACGCGGCTGGCGATGCTGGTGTGGGCGACCGCGCTGGCGTTGGGGGTCGAGCGGTTGGCGCGGCCACGACTGGGCCGCCAATCCTGGATCGCGGCGCTCCTGGTGATGCTGGCGCCGCTGGTGTTTGCGCAAGCTTCGCTGGCGCAGCTGGATCTGCCGGTGGCGGCGCTGGTGATTTGGGCGCTGGCACTGGGCGCGGAACAGAAGGCCTGGGCGGAGGCAGGGCTGCTCGCGGCAGCCTGCCTCATGAAAGAAACCGCGGTGATCGTGCCGCTGGCGCTGCTGCTGCTGCCATCCCGGCGGAATGCGCGTCTATTGTTGCCCCTGGGCGCGCTGGCCGCCTGGTTCCTGTACTTTCACCGCGGCACCGGCTTTTGGCTGGGCAGCCCGGATTACTGGACCTACAACGTGGCCCAAGCCGCGTTCTCGCCGGGACGGATCGGGCTGGCGCTGCTGCGGCGCATTTGGCAGTTGACGTTCTACGACGGCATCGGTGCGTTGACCGTGCTGGCAGCCGTTAGTTGCTGGCGGCGCAAACAAGGGCGGATGCCGGCGGCCTGGATGGCCGTGATCGCCGCGTATGTGCTGGCTCATGCGGTCGTGGGCGGGGCGGTGCTGGCGCGGTATTTGCTTCCGGCGCTGGCTCTGTGGATCGTCTGGTGCACCGAGCAGATCCTGGCGCTTTCGCGCCACTCGAGGTCTCGCGGCGCTCAATCGGGCGTGATGGTCGCGGCATGCGCAGCCGTGCTCGTGGCTAGCTGGTTCTGGAATCCCACCTACCCGTTTCCTTACGAGGACAACTTGGCGTATGCGCAGTTTGTGCGGCTGCACCAGGCGGCGGCGCTGGCGCTCGAGGCTGCCCCGCCGCCGGGACCGGTGTGGACGGCTTGGCCGGCGAGCGACGAGCTGAGCCGGCCGGAATTGGGATATGTCACCCGTCCGCTGGCAGTGCACGAGATTCAGAATTTCACGCAGGCGTCGCTGGATGGAATCGAAGCCAAACCGGACGCGTTGCTGCTATTTAGCCGGGTATTCCGGCCCCAGCATGATTTGAGTGCCGCTGTGCCATGGTGGCGAAACGCGGCGGCGCGGTTCTTCGGTTACGCGGCGGCGGCGGGACCCGAGGCCTGGATGGGCAAGTTCGACTTGAAGCCGGTTTGGCGATTGTCGGCTGATGGGCAGTGGATCATGCTGGCGCGCCGCTCCACCGCAGCGCGAGCCTTGGCGCCAGCGCGCCCAGTTCCACGTCGCCGGTGACCGGTCGCGCGGCCGCGCCAATCAATGCTGCTGGTCCCGCCTCCAGTTCAGGTCCACCTCGACGGGAATTTCGTTGTGAATCGGCATCATAAGTAATTCCGGCGGGGTGATCTTGAAATCGCTGAGCTTGGCGGGAATCGTGGCGTGCAAGTCCAGATCGCCGTTACCCGCGGCGTTGATTCGAAACGCAATCTGAGCGTATTCCTTTTGCTCTCCAGCGAAGCTGATCAGAACATCGGCCCGCAGATCGCCTGGGTGCAGCGACGCTTCAGGAACGCTGGTCCGCACCGTGATCATCGGGAATTGTGCGCCGCGCGTTGCTTGCAGCATGTGGAGATCGCGATCTGTATCGCCGGAGCGGAAGGATTGGACCGGCACCGCGACCAGGAAGTCGCATGTGCCGCCATGGCATAGGCCGCGACCGCGCGCCTCGTGGCTGACGCCCTCAACGTGATGCAGCGGATGCACGACGTGATAGGTGAGGGTCGAGCGCGCCAGAGTCCAAGACATCTGTCCGGCGGCAGCAGACGCCGAGACTAGGAGCATGAACGTGAGGCGCAGGTTCGAGGTCATTGGGCGAGACCTGGAGAAATTACGGCTGCCGCATGGCGGTGGAACATCCAATGGAAACCCGTGCGGATCGGCTTGGGTGGGCCGGAATGCTTGGTGACCGCCAATATCGCCACCGTGTACGCGGCAACGGTGGCAATGGCCACAGCACTGTGGAGTTGCGCAACGCCATGCACGCGCTCGCCTCGGCTGCGCTGTTGGTACGCCATGGCCCCGAATATGGGGGTCAACACCATGCCCGGACCGTGAATCCAAGCCATGATCTCGTGCAGGCGTATTGGTCCGTGGTCTTGTTGGCCAGCGAGTCTAGGTGCGGCGATGGCATAGTAGGCGGTGAGGCCGTATAGGGCGGCGGAGGAAATTCCCAATGCCGCGTGCAGGTTCCGGACATTGGAGCTGGTAGCGCGCCCGCCAGCGAAGAAACCGGTTGCCACCGTGGCCGCGAGCGGAACCGTGGTGATGAGCCCTAGCGTCTGATGGATCTTCAGCATGCGCGCCCGGCGGTTGAGCCGGGCCTGCTCTGCGGCATTGCCTTGAGTTGCGCTCGCGGGAAACCCCAAGCTGGACAGGGAAAGCGATGATGTCGCCAC
>DATNED010000045.1:0-10437 GCA_035553115.1 Terriglobales bacterium
ATCCGGCTCAATCCGAATGCGCTTGCGCTCAAGCGCGCCGGCGGCCGCCACGTGGACCGCGTCACGCTGGTGTTCGCCTTATTCACGCCCGAGGGCAGGTTCGTCACCGGCGAGCGCGCCGATGTCAGTCTCGATCTGACCGACGACAGCCTGAAGGCCATCTCCCGCCCCGGCGAAGGCCTGCCGGTCGGCGCGACGCTCACGGCCGCGCCCGGCACCTACCGCCTCCGCGCCGTCGCCCTCGAACCCTCGACCGGCGCGCTCCTGGCGATCACCGGCAAGCTGGACATCGCACCCCTGCGGCAGCCGCCGGAACTCTAGCCGGCGTCGCTGGCGCGTGCGCGCGCCCCGTTTGCGAAGGCTTGCTGGGCCAACGCCGCGATGGCGCGCAGGTCGGCTTTCCCCGTCCCCAGCACCGGCAAGGCCTCGACGCGGAAGAAATGCTGCGGCTTCGGCTTCCATCCGTTGGGCAGATCGCTCGCGGTCAATCCGCGCAGCAGCGCCTCGATCTGATCCTCGGCCAAGCAGTGCAGCACCACCAGTCGCTCGCCCTCGTCGCTGGCCACCGCCGCCACCGCCAACCCCTCGCCGCCGCCCTCGATGAGCCCGCGCAGGCGCTCTTCCAACAGATCGAGCGGCACCATCTCGCCCCCGCATTTGGCGAAACGGCTGAGACGTCCGGCAATCGCAAGGAATCCGTCTTCGTCCTCGGTCACGATGTCGCCGGTGTTGTACCAACCCTCCTGCAGCACCGCGGCCGTCGCCTGCGCGCGGCCCAGGAACCCCTGCATCACGTTGGGACCCTTCACCCACAGCACGCCGCTTGCGCCCGGCGCCACCGCCTCGCCGGTCTCCAGGCTCAGGATGCGGATCGCCATCCCGGGCAGCGGATGCCCCACGCTGCCGCGCTTCGCCCCCACCTGATGCACGCCGGCTGCGCGCACATCCACGGTGTTGACGGCGATGACCGGAGCGCATTCGGTGGTGCCGTACCCCTCGATCGGCCGCAGGCCGAAGTGGCGCTCGAAGGCCTCGGCCACGCGCTCGGGCAGCTTTTCGGCGCCCACCAAGACCCGGCGCACGCTGCCGAACTGCTCGGAGGCGCATTGCGCCAAATACAACTGCAGCAGCTTGGGCACCCCGAGCACGAACGTCACGCGCCGCCGCTCGACCAGCTTGCCGATGGTCTTGGCCTCGCGCGGATCGGGGTGGTACACCACCTCCAGGCTGCGCAGCGCCGGCAGCCACAAGGTCATGGTGTAGCCGAAGGAATGGAACAGCGGCAGCGAGCCCAGGAACACATCGCTGCGCTCGAGGTCGAACACCTGGGTCACCTGCTCGATGTTGGCGGCGATGTTGCGGTGGGTCAGCATCACCCCTTTTGGGTCACCGGTCGAGCCGCTGGAAAACAGGATCGTGGCCACGCCTTCGTTGCCGCGGCCGCGCGCCTGTTCGCGGCCCACCCAGGCTTCGAGCCGGGCCGCCGGGAGCAGCCATGCCGCGGCTGCGGCTGCGAGCTTCTCCCCCAGCCGCGGCGCGGCCGCGAGGTCTTCCAGGCAAAGCATGGCTCCGGGCACCGCCATCGGACGCTGCTGCAGGAAGGCGCGCGAGGTGATCACCGTCTTCAGCCCTGCCTGCCGCGCGCAGGAGGCGAGCAGGGCCTCGGGCAGCGTGTAGTTGAGGTTCACGGTCTGCTTGCCCGCCAGCTGCGCGGCGAAATTCGCCAGCGCCGCGCCCACCGAGGGCGGCAGCAGGATGCCGACGGTGGCTTGCCCGGCCCAGTGCCGGCGCAGGCGCCGCGCCAGAAAAACCGTCTTGACCAGCGCCGCGCCGGAGCGCACCGCTCCGCTGCGCTGATCGTGCATGGCCGTGCGCCAGGGGTGCCGCCGCGCCTGCTGGCGCCAGCTCCGCTCGAGCCGGGGCAGCCGCCGCGCACGCTCTTCCCACGCCTGGCTCTGCAGCTTCTGCACCGCCTCGCGCACCGCCGCGGCGCTGGCATTGGCTGCCAGCGGCGCGCCGAACTGAATATGGACCGGGTAGGGCCAACGCTGCGGCAGCTTCCACAAAAAGCGCCGCCCCTTGAAGCTGAACACGCTCCCCCAGAGCCCCTCCATGCAAACCGGAATGATGGGCGCGTCGGCTTCGCCGTCTGCGCCGGCGGCGCGCATGATGCGCTCCATGCCGCGGCGGAACGGCAGCAGGTTTCCGGTGCGCGTGATCTGGCCTTCGCCGAAGATGCAAACCAAACTCCCGCCGCGGATCGCCTCCGCCGCCGCCCGCAGCGACTCGGCCATTTCCCTCAGGTTCTGCCGCGCTGCAATCGGAATCGCCTGTGCCAGCCGCAGCAGCCGTCCCGCCACCGGACGGTCGAACAGATCGCGGTAGGCCAGGAAGCGAATGCGCCGCGTGCTCGCCGCGGAAAGCAGCAACGCGTCCACCCAGGAGATGTGGTTGGCCACCAGCAGCGCGCCGCCCCGGCGCGGCAGATGCTCCAGCCCGGTCACGCGCATGCGGTAGAGGCTGTGCGCCCCGATCCACAGCACAAAGCGCAAGAAGGCCACCGGCAGCAGGTAGAGCGCCCAAACGGTTCCCAGCAGCGTGATCCCCGCCAGCGCCAGAAACGTTGCGCGCGTGTCGAGCCCGTGGCGCAGCAGGGTATACACGCCCGAAGCGGCCGCGATGCCGCAAAAGCTCAGAAAACTCTGCAACGCCAGCACCGTTCCGCGCTGCGCTGCGCGGGGCCGGTGCTGCATGATGGCGTTGATCGGCACGGCGATGAAGCCGGCAAAGAAACCCAGGACCACCAGATCCGCCATCACGCCGGCGTAGCCGAGACGCGCCGCGCCCAGGACGGTTCCTGCCCCGAGCACGCCGAAGCATCCGAACGGGATCAGGCCCAGCTCGATTTTGCCCGCAGACAAATACCCTGCCGCCAGACTCCCCAGCCCGATGCCGACGGCTTGCACGGCCACCAGCAGTGCAGCTTGCGTGTGGCCGGCGCCCAGCACGTCGTTGGCGAAGAGCGGAATATTGAAGTTCACCAACGCGGCGTAGAACCAAAACCAGGTGTTGCCCACGATCGCCAGCCACAGCACCCGGTCCGGGTACACCGCGCGGATCTGCTCGATCACCTCGGCGAGGAAATTCAGCCGCGGTTTGCGCGCCGGATTGGCGGCTTGCACCCGGCAGATTCCCAAGCTCGACCCCAGCCCCAGCACCGAACACACCAGCAAAAAGCCGCCAATGGCCGCCGGCCGGCCGCGCGAAGCGTCGGCGAGCCAAGCCCCCGAGGCCGTGCCCACGATGATGGCCACGAACGTGGACATCTCGAGCACCCCGTTGCCCCAGGAGAGCAAGGACTCGGGCAGCAGTTCCGGCAGCAGGCCGTACTTGGAGGGGCTGAACAGCGCCGCCTGCGTGCTGATCAGGAACAATGCCGCGAACAGCAGCGCCAGGCTGCCTTCGATCAGTCCGGCCGCGGCCAGCAGGGCCACCGCCAGCTCCAGGAGCTTGGTCGCAATCGTGATCGTGCGCTTGCTCCAGCGGTCGGCCAAATACCCGCCGTACATCGAAAACAGCAGAAACGGCGCGCTGAACAGCAGTCCGACCACCATCACCAGCCGACCCTCGGCCATGCCCGCGCCCAGGGCCAGGTAGAAAATGAGGTTCTTGAGCGCGTTGTCGCTGAAGGCGCCCTGGAACTGGGTCGCGATCAGGCTCCAGTATCCGCGCCGCGATGCTTGGGGATGCTCCACTCGGCTCGCACCTGTGCCCACTATACGCAACCCTGCTGCCGGGCAAGCGGGCCGGCGGCTTGCGCAAATTAGCTCCGCTAGGGTATCGTATGGGTGTCTTGTGCGCCTGGGCAGCACTGCCCGCGCCCCCTTTTGGAGGACCCCGACATTGTCATTGCCCCGGATTGCTCTGCCCCGCACAGCTAAGCTTGTGCTCTCCGCCCTGGCGGTTTTGGCCCTCGGCGGTCTACTCGCCGCCCATGGCGTCGCCCAGCCATTGGCGCACAGCTCGGCCGCCGCCGCTGGCCAAGTGGCGGCCCAAGCCCCGGCCGGGGGCGAGGCCCAACTCACTCTTCCCGATCTGAACCAAGGGACGTTTCTTGGCACCAGCGGGCGCGTCATCCTGATGTGGGGGCTGATCGTCTGCGCTCTGGGCCTGCTGTTCGGCTTCATCACCTATTCGCGACTGCGGGATCTGCCGGTGCACACCTCGATGCGGGAAGTGAGCGAGCTGATCTGGGAGACGTGCAAGACCTACCTGCAGACCCAGGGCAAGTTCCTGCTCGCGCTTGAAGCCTTGATCGCGGTCATCATCGTCATCTATTTCGGCTATTTCGATCACATGTCGGCGGTGAAGGTGCTGGTCATCCTCGCCTTCAGCGTGCTCGGCATCCTGGGCAGCTATTCGGTGGCCTGGTACGGCATCCGGGTCAACACCTTCGCCAACAGCCGAACTGCATTCGCCAGCCTCAAGGGAAAGCCCTTCCCCTGCTATGCCATCCCGCTGCGCGCGGGCATGAGCATCGGCATGGTGCTGATCTCGATCGAGCTCACGATCATGCTCTGCATCCTGCTGTTCATTCCGGGCGACTATGCCGGCCCCTGCTTCATCGGCTTCGCCATCGGCGAATCGCTGGGCGCCGCGGTGCTGCGCGTCGCCGGCGGCATCTTCACCAAGATCGCCGACATCGGCGCCGACCTGATGAAGATCGTCTTCAACGTCAAGGAAGACGATGCCCGCAACCCGGGCGTAATCGCCGACTGCACCGGCGACAACGCCGGCGATTCGGTGGGCCCCTCCGCCGACGGCTTCGAAACCTACGGTGTCACCGGCGTCGCGCTCATCACCTTCATCATCCTCGCGGTCAAAAGCCCCCTGGTGCAGGTGCAGCTGCTGGTCTGGATCTTCATCATGCGCGTGGTCATGATCCTCACCGCCGGCGGCAGCTACTTCATCAATGAGGCCATCGCCAAGGCCAAGTACCTGGCGGCGGACAAGTTCAACTACGAGAAGCCGCTCACCTCGCTGGTCTGGGTCACCTCGATCGTTTCGATCGCCGCCACCTATTTGGTTTCCTACTTCGTCATCCCGGTGATCAACGGCGATCCGTCCTTGTGGTGGGAGCTTTCGACCGTGATCACCTGCGGCACGCTGGCGGGGGCGATCATTCCCGAGCTGGTGAAGGTCTTCACTTCGACCGAATCGCGGCACGTGCGCGAGGTGGTGACGTCGTCGGAGGAAGGCGGCGCCTCGCTCAACATCCTCTCCGGTTTTGTGGCCGGCAATTTCAGCGCCTTCTGGCTGGGCATGGTCATGCTGGCGCTGATGGCGGCCGGGTATTGGGTCTCGACCGCGGGCCTCTCCGATCCCAACCTGATGGTCGCCCCGGCGGTGTTCGCCTTCGGTCTGGTGGCGTTCGGGTTCCTGGGCATGGGCCCGGTGACGATCGCGGTGGACTCCTACGGCCCGGTCACCGACAACGCCCAGTCCGTCTACGAACTCTCGCTGATCGAGCACATTCCCGGCATCGCGCAAGAGCTGCAGTCGAACTTCGGGTTCACCCCCGATTTCGAGCGCGCTAAGATGAACTTGGAGGAGAACGACGGGGCCGGAAACACCTTCAAGGCCACGGCGAAGCCGGTGCTGATCGGCACCGCGGTGGTGGGGGTGACGACGCTGATCTTCTCGATCATCGTGGCGCTGACCAGCGGGCTGACCACCAATCTGGACAAGCTTTCGATCCTGTACCCGCCGTTCTTGCTGGGGCTTCTGGCCGGCGGCGCGGTAATTTACTGGTTCACCGGCGCGGCCACCCAGGCGGTGACCACCGGCGCCTACCGCGCGGTGGAGTACATCAAGGCCAACATCCGGCTGGAGGGGGCGACGAAGGCCTCGATCACCGACAGCAAGAACGTGGTGGAGATCTGCACCAAGTACGCGCAGAAGGGCATGATCAACATCTTCATCGCCGTCTTTTTCGCCACGCTGGCCTTCGCCTTCGCCGAGCCGTTCCTGTTCATCGGCTACCTCACCTCGATCGCCTTCTTCGGCCTCTATCAAGCCATTTTCATGGCCAATGCCGGCGGCGCCTGGGACAACGCCAAGAAGATCGTCGAGACCGAGCTCAAGCAGAAGGGCACCGCCCTGCATGCCGCCACCGTGGTTGGCGATACGGTCGGCGATCCGTTCAAGGACACCTCTTCGGTCGCCCTGAACCCGATCATCAAGTTCACCACCCTTTTCGGGCTGCTGGCGGTGGAGCTGGCCGTGTCGCTCACCGCACAGCAGGGCGTGGCGCTGGGCCGCGTTCTGGCCGCGGTCTTTTTCCTGGTGGCGCTGACCTACGTGTGGCGCTCGTTCTATTCGATGCGCATCGAACGGCAAGCGCGCGTCCCGGAGGCCGAAGCCGCGGTGCGCTAGCGATGAGGCTGCCTCTGCTCGCGGTTGCCCTGCTTGCGGTCGCCCTGGGCGCGCAAGCCGCACAGGCGCCCGCGAGTGGCCTGCTCGCCAGCGGGCTCGACCATTACTTCAATCTCGAGTACCCGCAAGCCATCGCCGATTTCACCGCGCTCACCCGGCAGCAACCCGATTCGCCGGGCGCCTGGAACCACCTCGGCTTGGCCGAGCTCTACGCCGAGATGTACCGCATCGGCGCGCTCGAGAGCGAGCTGTACGGGAACGGCGATCCGTTCCTGGAGCAGAAGCTGCTGCCCCCCGACCCCGCCGCCGTAGCGCGCATCGAGCACGACCTGGATCAGGCGCGCACGCTGGCTGCAGCCGCTATCCAGAAAAATCCGGACGATGCCCAGGCGCAGTACGACTTGGCGGTCGCCTGGGCGCAGTTGGGCACGCTCGAGTTCACGATCTCCAAATCGTATTGGGCCGCGCTCGGCGATGCCAAGGCGGCGCGCAAGGCGGCCGCCAAAGCGCTCGAGCTCAACCCCCACTTCACCGACGCCGAGCTTATCGTCGGCGCCCAGAACTACATCGCCGGCAGCTTGCCCTGGGCGGTCAAAGTGTTTTCAACCCTGATCGGCTACCGCGGCGATAAGGAGCTCGGTCGGCGGCAGATCGCCGACGTCGCTGCCCACGGCGTGAACTCCCGCACCGACGCCGCCGTCCTGCTGGCGGTGGTGGACCGTCGCGATGGCCTCAACCGATCGGCTGCGCCGATCCTAGCAAGCCTGGAGAGCGAGTATCCGCGCAACGTGCTGTTCGCAGTCGAGGCCGGAGAAGCCATGGAAGCCGCCGGCGAACACGATTCCGCCCGCGCCCAATTCCAGCAGATCATCGCCAAGGCCGCCGCAGGCGCGCCCGGCTTCGGCCGCGCCCCGCTGGGGAAGACCTGGTACGACCTGGGAAATATCGAGCGCACCTACTCGCATTGGCAGCAGGCTGCCGACGACTTTGATCGCGCCGAGAATGCCGCCGGCGCCCAGCCCCGCTATCGGCAAGCCGCCGCCCTTGCGGCCGGCCAGTCGGATCAGCAGGCCGGCAATGCGGCTGCCGCCCGCGCGCAGTTTCAGCGCTGCATTGCCTTCGATCCGGAGTCCGCCGCGGGCAAAGCCGCTGCCGCTGCGCTCGATCACTAAGCATGCGCATCGCCATTCAAGGCGTGCGCGGGTGCTTCAGCGCCCAGGCCGCAGGCGATCTCGATGCTTCCGCCGCATTGGTTTTTTGCCGCGACTTTGCTTCCGTGCAGCAATCGGTGCTCACCGGCGCTGCCGATCGCGGCCTGCTGCCGATCGAAAATACCCTCGCCGGTGAAATCCCCGGCAATCGCGCTCTGCTGGCCCATCCCCAAGTGCGCGTGGAGCGGGAATCTTTGCTGCGCATTGTGCTCTGCCTCGTGGTCTTGCCCGCAGTGGCGGACGTGCGCCAAGTGTCCCGGGTTTACTCCCATCCCATCGCGTTCCTGCAATGCCAGCGCTACCTTTCCAAGCGCGGGGATTGGGTGCAACAGCCCTTCTTCGACACCGCCGGCAGCGTCGAGCACATCATGCGCCTTGGACTTTGCGAGCATGCCGCCGTTGCCGGCGCCACCGCTGCGGCCGAATATGGCGCCCGCGTCGCCGATCACGGCATTGGCGACCGCTACGACAACTTCACTCGTTTCGCGTTTTTCTCGCTGAATGCCTAGTTGACCGTGCTGCCGATCTGTTCCAAGCGTCTAATCGCTTGCCTCGGGTCGCTTGCGCTTCAAAGCTGCGTGTTGCACTATCAACTTTTATGCCTATGGTAGAATCAGATTATTCCAATGGCGACTTCCACCACGATAAAGCTCCCAGACTTCCCCGCGGTGATGCCAGTGCTCCCGGTCCGGGATACGGTCCTTTTCCCCCATGCCGTGTTGCCTTTGACGGTTGGCCGCCAGCCGTCGGTCAACTTGGTCAATGCGCTTGGGGAAGACAAGCTGATCTTGGTGCTTGCCCAGCAGGACGCGCGCCAAGACTCACCCCAACCCTCGGACATGTTCACCGTGGGCAGCATCGCCATTGTTCACAAAATCGTCCGTCTGCCCAACCAAAGCTTGTTCATCTTCACTGAAGGCATGGCGCGCGCCCGCGTGCTCGGATGGCAGGAGACAGAGCCGTTCATGCGGGCCAACGTCGAGTTGCTCGCCGACCAGCCTGCCGTCGCCGGCTCGGAGACCGAGGCGCTGCAGCGCAACGTGGTCAGCGTGTTTCAGCAGATCGTCGCGATGTCGCCCACCCTTTCCGACGAGTTGCAGACCATCGTTGCCAGCATTGACGATCCTGCTCGCCTCACCGATTTCGTCGCCGCCAACCTGCCTTCGATGGCGACCGCGGACCGCCAGGCGCTGCTTGAGACCGCCGACGTGCGCTTGCGGCTGGAGCAGCTCAACCGCCACGTGGTGCGGGAGCTGGAAGTGCAGACCCTGCGCTCGAAGATCCAGACCGAGGTGCAGGATCAAGTGCAGCAGTCGCAGCGCGAGTACTACCTGCGCGAGCAACTCAAGGCGATCCAAAAGGAATTGGGCGAAGGCGACGAGAACCAGCGCGACACCGAGGAATTGCGCAAGAAGATCGAAGCCGCGGGCATGCCGGAGGCGGTGAAGGCCGAGGCGATGAAGGAGCTGCAGCGGCTGGGCAAGATGTCGCCGGCTGCCGCCGACTATGGCGTCACCCGCAACTACGTGGAGTGGCTGGCGGTGCTGCCGTGGTCGCGCAGCTCGGCCGAAGAAATTGATCTGGCCAAGGCGGTCGGCATTCTCAACGAAGACCACTACGATTTGGAGAAGGTCAAGGACCGCATCCTCGATTACCTGGCGGTGCGCCGGCTGAACCCCACCATGAAGGGGCCCATCCTCTGCTTCGTGGGCCCGCCCGGCGTGGGCAAGACCTCGCTCGGGCGCTCGATCGCGCGCTCGCTGGGACGCAAGTTCTTCCGCCTGTCGCTGGGCGGCGTCCATGACGAGGCCGAGATCCGCGGCCACCGCCGCACCTACATTGGCGCGCTGCCGGGGCAGATCATTCAAGGGCTGCGCCGCGCCGACACCAACGATCCGGTCTTCATGCTGGACGAGGTGGACAAGATCGGCCGCGATTTCCGCGGCGATCCCACCTCGGCGCTGCTCGAAGTGCTCGACCCGGAGCAGAACTTCAGCTTCCGGGACAACTACCTGGATGTGCCCTTCGACCTCTCGAAGGTGCTGTTCATCACCACGGCGAACATGCTGGACACCATACCGGAGCCCTTGCGCGATCGCATGGAGGTGATCGAGCTGAGCGGCTACACGGAGGAAGAGAAGCTGCACATCGCCTTCAAGTACCTCATCCCCAAGCAGGCCACCGAAAATGGCGTGGCCCCGGAACGTTTGGATTTCCAGGAAGAAGGCGTGCGCCAGGTGATCCGGCACTACACGCGGGAAGCGGGCGTGCGCAATCTCGAGCGCCAGATCGGGAGCATCATCCGCAAGTATGCGCGCCGCATCGCCGAGGGCAAAGTGGTCCAGGCCGAAGGCGAAAAGCTTCCCGTGACCCCGGAGGTGGTGCGCGAGTTCCTGGGCGGCCCCAAGGTCCGCACCGAGACCGAGGTGGTCGAGCGCACGCGCCGTCCGGGCGTCGCGGTGGGATTGGCGTGGACGCCGAGCGGCGGCGACGTGCTCTTCATTGAAGCCAATCAAATGCCCGGCGGCAAGGGGTTCACCATGACCGGCCACCTGGGCCAGGTCATGCAGGAATCCATGCAGACCGCGCTGACCTGGGTGCGTTCGCACGCCGCCGACTTGGGGATCCCCACAGACTTCTTCAAGGAGCACGATCTCCATATCCACGTTCCGGCTGGCGCGATCCCCAAGGACGGACCCTCGGCCGGCATCACCATGGCCACGGCGCTCGCCTCGCTGCTCACCTCCCGCCCGGTGCGCCCGCGTCTGGCGATGACCGGCGAGGTCACGCT
>DATNED010000046.1:0-11442 GCA_035553115.1 Terriglobales bacterium
GAATACCCCTTCCCCTGGCCCCGCTTGATTACATAGACTTGGTGGGCTTTGTCGGCATTGAGGATGGGCATGCCGTAGATGGGCGAGGTCTTGTCGGTCCGCGCCGCGGGGTTGACCACGTCGTTGGCGCCGATCACCAGCGCCACGTCGGTCGAGGCGAACTCGTCGTTGATCTCGTCCAGCTCTTTCATCAAGTCGTAGGGAACGCCCGCTTCGGCCAGCAGCACGTCCATATGGCCCGGCATGCGCCCGGCCACCGGATGCACCGCGAACTTCACCTCGACCCCCGCCGTCTGCAGCAACTTGACAAACTCGTAAAGCTTGTACTGCGCCTGCGCCACCGCCAAGCCGTAACCCGGGATGATCAGCACCCGGCTCGCGTACCGCATGTTGATGGCGGCATCGCTCGCCTCGACCGGCTTCATCGTGCCCGTCACCTCGGCGCCGGCCCCGGCGATCGCGCCGAAGCGGCTGAAGAGCACGTTCGAAACCGAGCGGTTCATCGCCCTCGCCATGAGCAGCGTCAGCAGCGACCCGGCCGCCCCCACCACCACGCCGGCGATCACCAGCACCGGCTTCTGCAGTACGTATCCCTCAATGGCCACCGCCAGCCCGGTGAAGGCGTTGTACAGCGAGATCACCACCGGCATGTCGGCGCCGCCGATGGGCAGCGTCATCAGCACCCCGAACACCAGCGCGCCGACGAAGAAGGCTGCGCTCAGCGCCGGGGTTGAACGCCCGCCGGTGGCAAGAATAATGTAGAGCCCGACGGCGGCGGTCGCCGCCAGCACGAGGCTATTGATCGCCTGCTGCCCCTTCAAATGCAGGGTCTTGTTGATCTTGCCGTCCAGCTTGGCCCAGGCGATCAGCGAACCCGAAAGCGACACCGCGCCGATGAGCGCGCCGACCAGCGCCGGAACCATTCGAGCCGGCGTCAGCGCCTGGCCCGCGCTCAGCTCGACCGCCGCGATGCAGGCCGCCGCGCCGCCGCCCATGCCGTTGTACAGCGCCACCATCTGCGGCATGGCGGTCATGGGCACCCTCAACCCGCTCCACCACGCCCAGATCACGCCGATGGCGAGCGCGGCGATCCCCAGCGCCAAGTTCACGCCCAGGTGGGGCTGCGCCTCGGGCCGCACTCCGAACACATAAAGGAAGCTGGCCAGCGTCGCCACCAGCACGCCCCAGCCCGCGACCACGATGCCATTGCGCGCCGTCACCGGCGAGGACATCCGCTTCAGCCCCAGAATGAACAGCAGCGCCGCAGCGAAATCGGTGGCATCAATGATCAGCTTCGGCGTCACCGGTGCCCTCCGCCGCCGCTCGACTTGAACATCTCCAGCATCCGCTTGGTCACCACGTAGCCGCCGGCGGCATTGCCCGCGCCCAGCAGCACGCCCACGAAGCCGATGACCTGTTGCGCCGGATTGGCGGCGTTCAGCAGCGCGTACAGCGCCCCGACCACCACGATGCCGTGCACGAAGTTCGAGCCGGACATCAGTGGCGTGTGCAGAATCGCCGGCACCCGCCCGATGATCTCGATGCCGGTGAATGCCGCCAGCATCACGATGTACAGCGCAATGAACCCTGCCATCGCGGTTTCCATGGCTACCCTTTCAACACCGCGGCGCCAGACAAAATCTCGTCCGTCCAGTCCAGCTTCACCGCCCCGTCGGCGATCACCAGTTTGAGCAGGTTGGCCACATTCTTCGCGTACAGCTCGCTGGCCGGCTCGGCCAGCCGCGAAGTCAAATTCAGCGGCGCTTCGATCGCGACCTCGCCGCCCTTGCCCTGAGCGCGCACGGTCTCTCCCGGCCGGCTGAGCGCGCAGTTGCCGCCGCTCTCCGCGCCCAGATCCACGATCACCGCACCCGCCTTCATGCCGGCAACTTGTTCCGCGGTGATCAGCACCGGCGCCTTGCGCCCCGGCACCGAGGCTGCGGTGATCACCAGGTCCGCACTCTGGATATGGCTCGTCACCACCGCGGCGATCTTGGCCCTCTCCTCGGCCGTGAGCTCGCGGGCATAGCCGCCCGCGCCGCGGGCGTCCACGCCGGTGCTCACAAACTTCGCGCCCAGCGATTCCGCTTCTTCCTTGGTCTCGGGGCGCACATCGTAGGCTTCGATCACCGCGCCCAGGCGTCGCAGCGTGGCAATCGCTTGCAGACCGGCGACGCCCAGCCCCATCACCAGCGCCGTCGCCGGACGGATCACCCCTGCCGCCGTCGTCATCCGCGGCAGCACCCGCTCCAGTCTGGTCGCCCCCAGCACCGCGGCGTAGTAGCCCGCCAGCGCGGCCTGGCTCGAAAGCGCGTCCATGGCTTGCGCCCTCGAAATCCGCGGAACCCGTTCCATTGCGAGGGCGATCACGCCGCGTTCCTTCAGCGTGGTCACCAGCTCCGGCGACTGCTCGGCATAAAGGAACGACACCAGCACCGCGCCCGGCTTCAGCGCCCGCGCCACTTCGAGGGTCGGCGGCTGCACGCCGAGAACGACATCGGCCCCGGCGGCTTCGCCCGGCCCGGCATCATAGACGATCTCAGCACCCAATTTCTCAAGCTGCGGCCCCACCGCCGGCACCATGGCCCGCCGCCGCTCGTCCGCGCGCGTCTCTTTGAGGACCGCAACCCTAAAAGGCATGAAGGGACATTCTAAACGGGATCGGCATTCCTCAGATGCGCGGAACGCCATAGCAAAGGCGCGCAAGCGCCGGGTGTTCAAGAATGCCGGCGTTCACCATGGCCGCCGCCGCTGCTTTCGCGTCCAGCAGATCCTCGATCTTGGGCTCCCGGCCTCCGCTCCACAGCCGCCGGATGGCTTCCAGTCCTTGATGCCCAATTTGGCCGGCGCCCATCTCCTCCTTCTCGTGCCGCAGGTATTCCTTGATCGCCTCAAATTCGTTCCGGTCCAGCCAAGTGCCGTGGCATTGCCGGCAGTAATCCAGCACCACCTTGGACTTCCCGAACACGGCCGAAACCAGCCGCTGGCCTGCGCAAATCGGGCAAATCCGCTTCGACGCCGAGGCGCTGATCGTATCCAAACTCTCCATCTCATCGTTCAGCCAGCGCAGTCGCCCGTGGTCGAGCTTGCCTTTCAATTCGCGCAACTCGTCCTGGAACAGCCATAGCCCCTTGCACGCGGGGCAGCCTTCGAATTTGATGGCGAAGGCCCGGTATTCATCCAGCAACGTTGCGCACGCAGGGCACCGGTGGCTGGTTTCTGCGCCCTTCTCCGCGCCCGCGATGGGAGCAGCCTCGATCCGAGCCTCCCCGCCCGCCTCGACCTTCACGCGTTTGACCCAAAGCGGCAGGTGGGTGTTGTAAACAAAATCCGAAAACCCGTGGCCCTGCACCGGGCCATCGGCTGCCAGTTCACGGTTAATGCGGTCCAGATCTCCTCCGTCCAGCCAGAATCCGCCGCAGCTGCCGCAGCGATGCAACACGATATCGGTGCAATCCAGAAAATGCACCGGATAAAGATCCGCGTTGTCGCATCGCGGGCACTTCCAATCCTTGGGGTGCGCCTCCGTGGTCGGCTCCCGCGAGGAGAATTCGATGCTGCCCTTCACCTGATACGCGACCTTGTCCATCTCGCCTCGATCCAACCACAAACTTGCGCATTTCTCGCAAACCTCATAGGCAATTTGGTCGGACTTCATGCTCACCTGGGTGAGCGCCATCTCTGCGCCGCAATTGAGGCATCGCATCGTGAATTCCTGGTCTATTGTGCCCTATGCGGGTTCTGCCGATCCAACCGCCGCCAGCGCCTGGCCCGACTCGGCTTCCACCTGCTGGTGCAGGCTGTGGCCGTGGCTGTCCATGGTCACAATCGCCGGAAAGTCCTCGACCTCAAGCTCCCACATCGCCTCTGGCGTTCCGAACTCGAGCAGGTGCACCCCGCGCACGCGCTTGATGCAGCGCCCGTAGTACTGCGCCGCGCCGCCGACCGCGTTCAGATACACGGCGCCGCAGTTTTTCAGCGCCGCCAGCGTCTTGGCGCCCATGCCGCCTTTTCCGATCACCACCCGCACTCCGTAGTTGTGCAGGATGTCGGCCTGGTAGGGCTCTTCGCGGATGCTGGTCGTCGGCCCCGCCGCCCCGATCGTCCATTCGCCGCCCTCTGTCTTGCGCGCCACCGGCCCGCAGTGGTACAGCACCGCCCCGTTCAGATCCAGAGGCGGCGCGTGGTGCATCAGGTGCGCGTGCACGGCGTCCCGCCCGGTGACCATGGTCCCGCTCACCAGCACCATGTCGCCCACCTTCAACTGGCGCACTTCGGCCTCGCTCACCGGTGCGCGCAAGCGAATCCCTGCGGGTGCCGACGCCGCTGCGGCCTTGACGCGCTCCAGCGGCCGGTCGCCATACAGCCACCGCCGCACCGCTCCGGTCTTCGCGTCGAGCACCAACCCCCGCCGGCGGTAGGCCCAGCAGTCGTAGGCCACCGAGACGAAAAAACTGGCTGGCAGCCGGTTCAGCGCCGTGATCTTGCAGCCGATGAGCGAGACCGCTCCGCCGAAACCCATCGTTCCGATTCCCAGCGTGTTCGCCCGCTCCAGCACATAGGCCTCGAGCTCCTGCAGCCGTTCGTCCGGGTTGCGGTCATCGAGCGGCCGCAGCAATTGCTCCTTCGCCGCTTCGTACCCCGACGTCCGGTCGCCGCCGATCGCCACCCCCAGCGCACCCGGCGCGCATCCCTGTCCTTGCGCCTGCCACACTGCGTGCAGGATGCACTTGCGCACGCCCTCGAGGTCGCGTCCAGCGCGGCCCAAATGTTCGAGCGTGCAGGGCAGGGAATACTGCGCGTTCTTGTTCTCGCAGCCGCCGCCCTTCAACAGCAGCTTGATCTCGACTTCGTCCTCGTTCTCCCACTGCTCGAAGTGCACCACCGGCGTCCCGGGCCCGAGGTTGTTGCCGCTGTTCTTGCCGGTGAGCGAGTCCACGCTGTTCGGCCGCAGCTTGCCCCGCCGCGTGGCCTCTTCAACCGCGGCGACGATGTCGCGGCGCAGCAGAATCTGGTTGAATCCCACCGGCACATGCACGAAGAACGTAGGCATCCCGGTGTCTTGGCAGATCGGACCTTCATCTCCGGCCGCCATCTCGATGTTGCTGCCGATGATCGCCAGCGCCTGGCTGGCTTGGCTCGCCGGGTTCCCGGCGGCCTCGCGCCCGGTCGCCCGCACCATCGCTTCGCGCACGTCGGGAGGCAAATCCGTTGCGGTGCGCGTGATCAGCGCCACCAGGTTTTCACGAAAACACGCGGAAACGGTCGCGTTCACACCCCAGTATACCGGCGACATCGCGCAGGCCCCACTGGTACACTCTGGCTTGAGACGGCTCTGCCGCCAGCGCAGCCTTGAACTCCGTCGGGGCCGCGCGCCGGCCCATGTTGTATCATGTTCGCGGCCTGCAGGAGGGCATGACATGCTTCGTCGCATTGGTTGGATTCTGGCTGCCGCCAGCTTGGCACTGGCCGCGCAAACGATTAATCCCGCGCTCTATTCCGGCATGAATTGGCGGATGGTCGGGCCCTTCCGCGCCGGGCGCACCGTGGCCGTTTCCGGCAACGCCCGCCAGCCGGACACCTATTACATGGGTGCGGCGGACGGCGGCGTCTGGAAGACCATCAACGACGGCACCACCTGGCAGCCCATCTTTGATCACGAGCCGGTGGCCTCGATCGGCGCCATCGCGGTTGCGCCCTCGAATCCCGAAGTGATCTATGTCGGCACTGGCGAAAACGATCCGCGCTCGCAGTTCTCCGAGGGCGAGGGCATGTTCAAGTCCACCGACGGCGGCGAAACCTGGGCCCGCATCGGCCTCGAGGCCACCAAGCAAATCGGGCGCATTGTCGTCGATCCCAGCGATCCGAACCGGGTGTTCGTGGCGGCCCTCGGCAATGTCTACGCCGCCACCCCCGAGCGCGGCGTATACCGCTCGACCGATGGCGGGCAAAACTGGCAAAAGGTGCTCTTCACCAACGACAGCACCGGCGCGATTGATCTTTCCTTCGATGCCAGCAATGCGCAGGTGATTTACGCCGCCCTTTGGGCGACCCGGCGTCCGCCCTGGACGGTCTATCCCTCCTCGCATGGAGCCGGCAGTGGGCTGTACAAATCGAGCGATGGCGGCAGCACGTGGACGCATCTGGCCGGCGGCCTGCCCGCCGATCCCGGACGCATCGGTGTCGCCGTTTCCCCGTCCGATCCGAACCGCGTCTACGCCATGGTGGATGCCAGCGCCAAAGCAGGCGGACTGTACCGCTCCGATGACGCCGGCGCGACCTGGAAACTGATGGACAACGAGAACCGCATTTGGAATCGCGGCTGGTACTTCGAGTCGGTCACGGTAGACCCCAAGGATGAAAACACGCTCTACGCGATCAACACCACCGTCTACAAGTCCACCGATGGCGGCACCAGCTTCGATGCGTTCCGCGGCGCGCCCGGCGGCGACGACTACCATCAGCTCTGGATCAATCCCAGCGACCACACCCATATGGTCCTGGCCAGTGATCAAGGTACGATTGCGACCGTCAATGGCGGCCAGAGCTGGAGCTCATGGAACAACCAGCCGACCGCCGAGCTCTACAACGTCACCACCGACAACCGCACGCCGTATTGGATCTACGGCGCGCAGCAAGACAGCAACAACAACGGCGGCTCCGCCGCCAGCTCCGGGCCCAACGGCTCGCGCGCGACTTTCGGCAACGGCTGGCAGAGCGGCTGCGTCGGCGGAGAGAGCGGCGACGTGGCGGCGAATCCGCTGGCCACCGAAGAGATCTTCGGGGGCACGGTGGACAAGTGCATTCCTTCCACCGGGGAGCGACACAGCATCTCGCCGCTGGTGGCCTATCCGGGCGAAAACTTCCGCAAGACCTGGACGCTTCCGGTCGCCTTCTCCATGGCCGACAAGCACGAGTTCTTCTTCGCCAACCAATTCCTGTTCGAAACCGACAACGGCGGCAATTCCTGGCGCAAAATCAGTCCCGACCTGACCCGCGAAAATCCCGGAATTCCCTCGAACCTCGATCGCGGCGCCGCTGAAGACACCACCTACGCCGAGCGCGCCAACGGACCGCGGTGGGGCGTGATCTACGCCATCGGCCCTTCGCCGATTCTGCCGCACGAGATTTGGACCGGAACGGATGACGGCTACATCCAGCTCACCCGGGACGACGGCCAAACCTGGCAGAACGTCACCCCGCCCGAACTGACGCCCTGGAGCAAGGTCATTAAGATCAAGGCCTCGGCGTATGATCCGCAGGAGGCGTTTGCCGCCGTCGAGCGGCACCGCTTGAACGACAACCATCCCTACATCTATCGCACCACCGACGGCGGCAAGAGCTGGACGAGCATCGTCAACGGCATCCCGCCCACGGAATACCTCGAGTCGCTCAGCGAAGACCCGGTGCGCAAGGGCCTGCTGTTCTGCGGCACCAACCTTGGCGCCTACGTCTCGTTTGACAACGGCGACCACTGGCAATCGCTGCGGCTGAACATGCCGCCGGTCGAGATTCGCGGCTTCGCGTTTCACGGCAAGTCCCTGGTCATCGCCACTTTCGGGCGCTCATTCTGGGCTATGGACGATATCAGCCCGCTGCGGCAGGTGAATGCATCCATGAACGATGCCGCCGCGGTGCTCTACAAGCCCGAACCGGCGGCGATTCCCGCCGGCAGCAGTCGCAGTTATGGCGGCAACGATCCCGCCAAGGAAGCTGCGCAATTGGATCCGATGCTGGTCATTTCCGCGGCTGCGCCGCCTTCGGGTGCGGTGCTTCACTATTATCTGAAGGCCGACAGCGACCCGGTGACCCTCGATATCTTGGACAGCACCGGATCGGACATCCGCCACTACACCAGCGCGCAGCGCGTGCAGCAGCAAGATCCGAAGACCATGACCGTGGCGGCAGTCTTTGCCCAGGCGCCACCGATTTTGAGCGCCGTCGCAGGTTCGCATGAGTGGAGTTGGGATCTGCGCGTGGTCAAGCCGGGCGCGAACAGGGGCGGCGGACGCGGCGGTCGCGGCGGCGGCGGTGGCCGCGGCGGCGCTGCGGGCCAAGGCGCCGCTCCCGGTTCCTATACCGTCCGCCTTACCGTGGACGGGCACCAGTACGATCAGCCGCTCACCGTCACACTGGCGCCGGGGGCAGTCGCTCCCACGGCTCCGACCCAGGCGCAGCAGGCGCTGGCCGCGCAGATCCAGGCGCTTCAGGGCCAGGTCGCGCGTGCCCGCAGCCAAGCCGCGGAGCTGCGGACCGAGCTCACCGACGCCCAGTCGCACGCTAGCGGCAGTCTCGCGGCTGCGATCTCAACCTTCAACGACCAGGTGCATGGGATCGAGGGCTTTGCCGCCGAGTCACCCAACCCCGATGCCTCCGGCGAGGGCGATGCCACGCCGGCACCGACCAGCCTCACCGGTCTCAACGGAATTCTCGGCCAACTTGCAGGCGCGGCGCAGAGCGAACCGATCGCGAACGCGCAATCGGGTTTTGCCAAGGCCCAAGCCATGGTGCAGACGGCGCTGGCCAAGTGGAGGCAGCTCAGCACCACGCAGCTGTCCGCGCTGAACCGGCAATTGCAGCAAGCCAATCTCACCCCGGTCACATTGGGGACCGGCCGCATCTAGCGGCGTCCCGCGGGGTCGCCACTGCGCGGGCCGCCGCTCACGCCACCTTCCGCTTGCGCCCAGCCTGCGGCTTGGGTGCTCGCCGCGCCGAGGTGGCGGCGAGACTGGCCTTGAGCGATTCCATCAAATCCGTCACCGGCACCAGTCGCGGCGCTTTTGGAGTCGCCGGCGTGGGCTTGCCCTCCCGCGCCGCAGCCACCACCGCCTCCAAGTTCTTGCGGTAGTGGTCCTCGAATCGGGTGGGGTCAAACGCCCTCGTCAATCCGTCAATCAACTGCTCGGCAAGCTTCAGTTCCGCCGCCTGGAGCTCGCCACGCTCCGCCCCGAAGCCGTCTGCCACGCGCATCTCGTCGAGATAGAACAACGTGTGCAGCAGCAGCCCTGCGCGCTCCGCACCGCCGTGGGTGGCCGGCAGCCCCGCCAGCCCGGTGGGCCTCACCACGCACAAGTACTCGCGGTTATGCATGCTGAGTTGCGCCACTGCCCAGGTGCCGCGCTGCTGCATGGCGCGCAGCAGCAGCGCGTACGGCTTCTTGCCCGCCCCCTCCGGCATGAGGTAATAAGAACTCTCGAACCAGATCGGGTCGATTTCCTCGACGCGACAGAACTCCAGTATCTCGAGTTGCCGCTCGGTCCGCGGCGCGGCGGCTTTGATCGCTTCCTCGGGAATCACCACGTACTCGCCTTTCGCGTACTCGTACCCCCGCACCGTGTCCGAGCGCACGACCACCGCGCCGTCGCGCGAGCACACCATCTGCTGCTTTAACCGCGCGTGGTCCTTGCCGTGCAGCATGTGAAAACTGATCCGCTCTCCGCGCGCCCCCGAGAACAATCGCACCGGCAGCGTCACCAGCCCGAACGTCATGTAGCCCGACCACACCCCTGCCATGCCGGCCCCCTTTCGGATTTGGATGCATCCTAAGAACACATGGGCACCAGCTCCAAGGCCGTTCCGACATTGAAGGAGTACAGCCGCAAGCGCCGCTTCGGCACCACCCCCGAACCTGAGCCCAACCGCAGCGCGTCGCTTGCGGTGGTGCCGTCCCCCATCCACGCTGGCCGTTTCTGCGTGCAGGAGCACCATGCCTCGCACCTTCACTACGATTTGCGCCTCGAAATCGCGGGCGTTCTCAAGTCCTGGGCCGTGCCCAAGGGTCCCAGTCTCGACCCGGAGGTGCGCCGTCTGGCCATGGCGACCGAGGATCATCCGCTCGAGTACCTAACCTTCGAAGGCAAAATCCCGGAAGGCAACTACGGCGCGGGGGAGGTGATCGTCTGGGACATGGGCGAATACGAACCCGTCGGCGATACTCCGCCGCTGCGGCAATGGGAGCAGGGCCACCTTAAATTCCGCCTCCACGGCGAGAAGCTGCACGGCGAGTTCGCCCTTGCCCATCTCCCAGCGCGCCCATTAAAGACGGTCGAACCCGCTCCGCAGCCGCGCGACAACCAGTGGCTGCTCATCAAGAAGCACGACGAGGCCGGCCGCTTTGGCGACTCCGCCGATCAGCATCCCGGATCGGTCATCAAACCTTCCGAGCCGCCTCCGCGCTCGAAGCTGCGCTTAATCACCAAGCCAGCTTCGATGGCCGAACCGCCCTCGGCGCCCATGCTCGCCACCCTCGGCGCCAAGCTCTTTTCCGATCCCGACTGGCTCTTCGAGGTCAAATGGGACGGCATCCGCGCCTTCGCCCGCCTGCGCCGCGGCAAGGTCGCGCTCACCTCCCGCACCGGACGCGACGTCTCCGCACAATACCCCGAGCTCACGCGCTTCCCTGCGACAATTGACGCGGTCCTCGACGGCGAAATCGTCGCCCTCGATGCCGAAGGCCGCTCCAGCTTTCATCGCTTGCAACAGCGCATGAATCTCAGCGGCCGCACCGCCATCGCCCGCGCCGCCATGCAGGTGCCGGTGGTGTTTTATGCCTTCGATCTGTTGACGCTGCGTGGCCGAGATCTCACCTGCCTGCCCCTGGCCGAGCGCAAGTCCCAGCTCGCCGCGCTGCCGTGGTCCGAGCCCTGGCGCTACTCCGACCACATCGTCGGCGATGGCGTCGGCCTCTTCGATCTCGCCCGCCAGCGCGGCCTCGAGGGCATCGTCGCCAAGCGAGCCGAATCCGCATATCAGCCCGGCCGCAGCCGCGATTGGATCAAGTTCAAGACCGCACAGCGCCAGGAGGCCGTCATCGTCGGCTACACCGATCCGCTGGGTGAACGGAGCACATTCGGTGCGCTTCTGCTCGCCGTCTTCAACCCCGCTTCGCGCCAGTTCGAGTACATCGGCCGGGTCGGCACCGGCTTCGACGCCCGCACTCGGGCGGACATTCTGCGTCGCCTTCGCCGCGTTCCGCGGCCGTCGGCGACGGTTCCGGGCCGGTTCCACGCCGTAGCTCCCGAGCTTGTCGCCGAAATCAAGTTCGCCGAATGGACCGCCGCCGGCCGGCTCCGCGCGCCGGTCTTTCTCGGACTGCGCACCGACAAGCCGCCGCGCGAGTGCGTTCGCGAGGTCGCCGGTGCCTAAGCTCTCGCCGCGGACGCCTCGGCCGCCGCGGCGATCGGAGGCAGCGCGTGGTCCAGTTCGTTGCGGCCCGCTTCCGCTGCCCGCCAGCGTTCAACAAGCCCTCGTCATCGTCAACGATCACCCGGTCAACCTCACCCATCTCGACAAAATCTATTTCCCGGATGACGCAATTGCCAAGCGCGATCTGCTCGATTATGCCCACGACGTCGCTGGATTCCTGGTCCCGTACCTCCGCGACCGTCCCTACACGATGAAGCGCTTCCCCAACGGCATCCAAGCCCCCGCCTTCTTTCAGAA
>DATNED010000047.1:0-5882 GCA_035553115.1 Terriglobales bacterium
GCTCGGAGTACCCGATGGTCGCCACCGCGCAGCGCTGCTGGCGCGCCAGCATGGTCTCGACTTCGTCGCCCGGGGCGAAGGTGATGGGTACGCCGAGATCAATGCGGATCTTGCGCAGCGCGTTCCCCAAATCCTCGAAGCTGAAGCCGGGGTCACAGCCCGAATCCACCGCGAGGATGAGGCGGCAGCCGCGCTCGATCATCGAATACAGGCCCAAGTTCTCGAAGTGTCCGCCGTCGGAGAGGTAAACGTACGGACTGCGGTCGTCGGCCACACCGAGCGCTTCCCGCAGCATCCAGGCAGCGGCGATGTGGGGCCCCGCGTGGGTCCAGGCGCGGTACCGGTCGCCCGCCGGTCCCGGATTGCCGAGCCATGCGCCCAGCCGGACGTTGAACAGCGTCATGATGAAGCCCGCCAGCGGCGAGGAGTGATACCCCATTTCTGGGCTGACGGCTGCCCCCGAAATCCCCACCGCCGTTCCGAGCGTGATGCCGCCGCGCCCGCCGTACTGGGCCGAAGGGCGGTAGCCCAGCCCGGGCGTGCCGCATGATTCCGGGGTCGCGGTGAAGAGCTCGGCCTTGCGTTCCTGCCATGCCAGGCGCTCGCCGCTGACCAAGTTGAGCGTGCAGTTGATCACCGGCGCCGGGCGCTGGGCGGCCGAGATTTCGTGCAGCGGTAGGTCGTCGGTCGGGGAGAGGCCGGTGAAGCAGTTGAGATCGGGTTGGGCATTGGAAGCGCCCAGGTAGGCGCGGATCAGTCGGTCGCGGTACATGCCTGCGAGCGAGAATTTGTTGATGTTGATGAAGCGGGACATCAGCAGGCCGAAGCCCGCCAGCCCCAGGCAGCAAGCCAGCGCCAGCCAGGCGGGCGTCTTCAGCAGGACGGTGCTGTGCGCGCTGGCCGAAGCCGTGGTCCACCCGGTGGCGCACAGTCCGGCATCGGTCGCCAGCGCCAGTCCGGCGGCCAGCAGCAGCGTAAAGACCAGCGCGACCGCCTGCAGCAGCCACGTGTGCCTGCGGTTGGAACTGCCCGAGGCCGAGAACGAGGCGGCGAAGCCGCGAAACCCGGCCCAGGCGCTCAGCCAGCCGCTCACGCCAGCGACGCCCGCCGCCGCGGCAACACCCCAACGGGTGAACGCGACCAGCCAGGCCGGCACCAGCAGCACCAACCCAAACGCCGCCATCCAGACCACGGCGAAACGCAGCAGCACGGCGCCGGCGCGAGCCATCCATTCCCGGTCCAGTGTGTGCAAGGGATGGCTGAAAAAGCCGGTGAAAAGGGTGCCGGTAAGGCAGAAGCCGAGCAGCAGGAACGGCACCGCCAGCGTGAAATAAGCCGGCCACGCCAGTGCGGGAAGGATTTGGGACTCCAGCAGCCAAACGCTGCTGCCGGTCCCCAAAGCGAACAGCACGAGCGCCAGCAGCAGCAAGAGCCCATGGCGGCGCACTGCGCCCGAGAACAGGGCGGGCAGGATGCCTGCGCTCCCAGCCGCCAGCACGGTCATCCAGTAGCCGAACTGTGCGCCACCGGATAGGATCGGTTCGTAGCAAGCCGCGCAAGCGGCGGCCAGGGCGAGCGGAAGCAGCACCTGGAGCGCGAATGCGGCGCCGCAGGCATTCACGCCCCCCAGGACGGGAAGCAAACGCAGCAGCCGCCAGAGGCCGACCGCGTACAGCCCGCCGGCCAGCGCCGCGATCCACAGGCCGGAGCCGATCACCGCAAGGCTGAGCGAATACGCCAGCCGCGGCAGCATGAGCGCCGCCAACAGCAAGGGGATGAACACCAGCCAGTTGAGGACGACGTTGCGGGTGACGGTCGCGGCCAGCGTCCAGGTGTCGGCGGAAAATGCGCCCCGGCGCGGCGAAAGATAGCTGCTGTAGGCGCGCAGATGCTCGATCGCGTTGGGTGTGCCCGGCGCTGGCGGCGGGGCGTCCGGGCGCAGGTATGCTGCGACTTCAGCCAGGCCGCGGCGATGGATCCAGGCGGTGAGCCAGCTTCCGATGTAGCCGCCGCCCGAGACGGTCGAGAGCAAATCGAATGCGCCCAGCACACCCTGCCCGGCCAGGCCTTGCAGCACGCCCAAACAGAACGTCGCCGAGCGGATGCCGCCGCCCGAGAGACAGAGCGCAGATCGGTCGTACGGTTCCTTCATGGCACCCCAGCGCATTCCGGGGGAGCGGAAAGGTGGAACCAAGCGCGGGGGTTCTGATAGCAGTAGTCGTGCAACAGCAGCCCTTGCATGCGGGCGCGATCGGCGGCAGGCCAGAAGGCGGCGAGGTCCTTCTGCACCTGGTCGAGGTCGCCGCTGTGCAGATCATCGAGTAGGACGGAGAGAATGGTTTGCTTCGCGCTCCAATACTGATCGCTGCGGTCCGGCATGGCCGCAGGGCAGCCCTCAGGCGGGTAGCGGTCGTAGCAGGCGTCCCGGCTGGGGTCGAAGCTCAGGAACATCGCCAGCGCCGCGGGAGCGAGCCGGCCGCGGGCTTGGTCGGCGTTGGCCCGATAGGGGATGAGGCCGCGGCTGACATCGGCAAATCCGCCGCCTGCGATCTCGAAAGCGGTGAGTACATAGGCGCCGTACGTGAACGGAAGGCCCGCATCGCGGGAAAAATTGTCGGCCACGAGGATGGCGACGCGGTTGCGGGCGGTGTCGCGGAAGAACGACTCATCTTCGATCGGGATCAGGTCTGCGGGCGGCTTGTCTGGGTACATGCCCGCCCATACATCGAATTGCCAAACCAGGCCGGGCTTCGACCCCAGCGCGACGATCGCGGCTGAGGTGCAGCAGTGGTTCCCGCCAGAGTAGCCGGTCAGCACTGCCGCCGGCGCGCCGTCACTGGTGACGCCCGGACCGGTGGCGGCGTTGAGCGAGATGCTATGGTCGCTGAAGGTGTAGACCACCGCGTTCAGCTCCGACAGGATCACGGCGTCGCACTCGTGGGCGTCGGTGGGATTGGTGCGGACGATGAGGCGACTGTGGTTCGGGAGCGCGAGTTGCGGCACCATCACGCGGCCGCTGGAGCACAGCGGGCGGTCGGGCAAGGTGTCCACCACCCGGCTTTGCGCTGGCGAGTGCGCGGCGAGCGCGGCGCAGGCCGCGAAGAGCAGAAGCTTCTTGCTCATTCCATTTCAATGTAGCTCAGCTAAACTCGGCTTCATGCGGAATATTCTTACGGCGCTGGGGCTGGCGGCGCTTTCGCTGCCCATGGCCGGCCAGAAATTGACGATTCAGCAGATCGTCGCCATCAAGTACCCGTCGGGGTGGCAATGGACGGCGGATGGTCAAAATGTGACCTTCAACTGGGATGATGCCGGGGTGACTAGGCGCTATCAGGTGAGCGCCGAGCAGCCGGCGGCGCCCGAGCTCGTGCCCGAGAGCGGGCGGGGCGGCGGGCGCGGGTTCGGCGGGCGGGGCGGCGGGCAGCTCTCGCCGGACGGCAAGCTGCGCTTGGTCAGTCGCGGCGGCGAGACGGTCTCCCATGACACCAGCTTTCCCGAGATCGGCAACAAGGTCGAGTTCCGCATCAGCGAGCGGACAGCGGGCAAGCTGTATGCGGTGCCGGTGGCGGGAGGGCCCGAGGTGGCGATTCAAGAACCCCCCGGCGGCGTGGGCGGGGCGCGCTGGGTGAGCGGGACCACGCTGGTCGCGAGCCAGGTTTCCGACGATGCGAAAACGCGGACCATCTACCTGCTCGACGCCGGCGGCGGAGCCCCGCGCGCGGTTTACACCGACCGCGAGGCGAAATTCTTCAGCATGAATGGCCGCGACGCCGCTCCCCAAGTCTCGCCCGACCGCAAATGGATCTTCTTCGGCTCCGATGCCTCGGGTTGGGATCAGCTCTACGTCATGCCCGCCGACGGCAGCGCGGCGGTCGCGGTGACGCATTTTCGGGGTGCAGCCTGGCGCGCGGCGTGGTCGCACGACAGCACCCGCATCGCCTTCGACGCCAATACGCTTGAGCGCCCAGGCGACCGCCAGATCGGCATTGTGGCGCTGAATGGCGATCCGGCCCAAGCGAGCATGACCTGGCTCACGCACGGCGAGGGCACCAACATTGGCCCGGTGTGGTCGCCCGATGACACCCGCATCGCCTACCAGCACGCGGACGCGCAGAATTCGGGGGATATTTACACGACCGCAGCCGCAGGCGGCGCGCCGCTGCGGCTCACGCACTCGATGCCCTCGACCATGCGGCCCGACTTCGTCGCTCCCACGCTGATCCACTATCCCGCGGCCGACGGGCAATCGGTTCCGGCATGGCTTTTCGTTCCGCCCCGCCTCGACCGCGGCAAAAAGCACGCGGCGATTGTGTGGATTCATCCCGACGGGGTGAACCAGAACTACGACGGCTGGCACACCGACCGCAACGAAGCCGTCTACTACGCCTTTCATCAATATCTATTGCAGGAGGGCTACGTGGTGATCGCGCCCGACTACCGCGGCTCGATCGGCTACGGCAGCGCCTGGCGGCAGGCGGTGTGGCACGACGTGGGCGGGCAGGACGCCAAAGACGCGAGACTCGCCGCGAGCTACCTCAAGACCCTGCCCTACGTGGACCCTGCGCGGATCGGGGTGTGGGGGCTGAGCTACGGCGGCTACTTCACGCTGACGGCGATCACGCGCGAGCCCACGCTCTTCGCCTGCGCGGTGGACATGGCCGGGCTGGTGGATCCGGCCATGTACTACCAGGACCCCTATCACTCCGGCTGGATGGCCGAGCGCATGGGCACGCCCAGCGAAAACCCCGAGCTCTATGCCAGCCGGGCGACCAGCACCCACATGGGCGCGCTGCAGCGGCCGCTGCTGGTGCTGGCCGGCACGGCGGACGTGAATGTGCCGTTCTGGGAGACCACGCTGCTGCTCGATGCGGCGCTGAAGGCGGGCAAGGGGGATTTGATTCAATTCATGATGTACCCGGGCGAATTCCACTACTTCGACCGCGGCTTCGTGCTCAACGATGCCTGGCGGCGGGTGGACGAGTTCTTCGGCGCGCAGCTAAAGCCCGGGCGTTGAGTCGGATGCAAAGTGGCGTTCGCTCTGCTCGCGCAGCCTGCTCGGCGGTGAGGTCGCGCTGCATGCCCAAAAGCTCGTAGGCGGCCATGAACTTGCGCAGGGTCGCAGAGCGCAACAGCCGTGGCTACGGGGTCGCAGGTGGTGCCGGTGGACGAGTTCTTCAAGGCCCACCTGCGACCGGCGGCGTAGCTCCGAGGGCCGAGGCGGCCAGAAAAGACCTTGCATCCGCGGAGTGTATGTTGTATACCATATCGTGTCCGTCATACCACGGAGGTGTCTGTCCATGCGACGCTCGCTTGCGGGTCTGCTTCACTCAGTCGTTCTGGTCATCTTTGCGTGCATGAGTCTCGCCGGCATGGGTTTCGCCCAGCTCACCGCCACAGGCCTCCACGGCGTGGTCCGCGATCCCTCGGGCGCGGTGATTCCGGCCGCCAAGATCACCATCAAGGATCTGGGGACGGGAATTGAAAAGAGCACCACCGCGGGCGCCGACGGTGCCTTTGCGTTCTCCAACCTGACCGCGGGCAACTACACCGTCACTGCGGCTCATGAGGGATTCCAGAACGCGGTGTTCGCCGCGGTCGAAGTGGACTCCGGCCGCATCACGGATTTGGCGGTGGGCTTGAAGATCGGCGCCACCTCGCAGACGGTCGAGGTCACCGGCGCGCCCGCCCAACTGCAGACCTCGACCAACGAGATCGGCACCACCATCACCAACAAGGACATCCAGGACCTGCCCTACAGCAGCCTCGACACGCTGAATTTCACCGCGCTCATGGCGGGCTCGCAATCGGCGGGCGGGCGCAACATCACCTTTGACAACCTGCCCAATGCCTCGATGTCCATCACGCTCGACGGCATGGACAAC
>DATNED010000048.1:0-18113 GCA_035553115.1 Terriglobales bacterium
CTCGCTGACGGCGAGCACCCAGGCCTCGCCGCCCGGGCTGCTCACCACCAGCGAGAAGACCCACTGGCAGCGGGTCGGGCCCTACGCCGAAGCGGTGGCGCTGGCGCGCAAGATGGCCGCCGCCTCGCCCTGGGTGCGGACGGTGACCTATGGCACCTCGCCCGAGGGGCGGCCGATGGTGGCGATGATCGTCTCCAAGGACGGCGCCTTCACGCCGGCGGCGGCGCACCAGACCGACAAGGCGATCATTTTCATCCAGAGCGGGATCCATTCGGGCGAGATCGAGGGGCAGGACACGACCCTGATGCTGGTGCGCGACATCGCCGTGAGCAAGCGCTACGCGGCATGGCTGGATCAGGCGATTTTCGTGGCCATCACCAACTTCAACCTCGACGGGCACGAATACGTCAGCCCGTTCAACCGCGCCAACCAGAACGGGCCGGAACAGACCGGACTGCGGGAGACGCCGCGCGGGCTCAATCTCAACCGCGATTACATGAAGGCCGACACGCTGGAGATGCGCGCCTGGCTGCGGCTCTACAACGCCTGGCTGCCCGATTTCATGTTCGACAACCACGTCACCGACGGCGCCGACATGCAATACGACGTGACCTGGGACATGGCGCGCAACCAGGACATCGCCGAGCCGGCGCGCGATTGGGTGAACCAAGCGTTCGTCCCCGGGCTGAACCAGCGCATGAGCGACGATGGCCACGGGGTCGCGCCCTACGGCGCGCTGCGCGAGGTGAACGGCAAGCGCGAGTTCTTCATGGAGGTGTTCAGCCCGCGCTATTCGCATCTTTATTCCGCGGTGCAGAACCGCCCGTGCCTGCTGGTGGAAACCCACAGCCTCAAGTCCACGCGCACGCGCGCCTGGGCCGACTACGACATCATGAAGGACGCGATCGAGACCATCCTCAAAGACCCGCAAGGGCTGCGGCGGGCGGTACGCGCAGCCGACGCGGCGATGATGGCGCGGGCGGGCGACCGCAACGCCGCGGCGGTGTACCTGGCCGGAGCGGTGGATGCGAATGCGAGCCGGCCCATCGTGTACCGCTCGCTGCAGCGCGGGATGCACCGCAGCGAGATCAGCGGCAGCATGGTGCCGGAGTACCTGCCCCAGCCCGATGACGTTGCGACGGTGATCCACGACCGCATCCAGACCACGGCCGAGGCGCAAATGCCGCTGGGATACCTGATCCCGGCGGGGTGGAACCAGATCGCGGACGAGCTGCGATTCCAGGGCATCGAGATGCACCGCATCGCCGCGCCGGTGACGCAGAACTTCGAGACCTATCGGTTCGACAACGTGAAATTCGCCGCCCAGGCCTTCGAGGGGCACGTGATGGTGGATTTCCGCGCGAAGCCGGTGACGGAAAAAATCACGATTCCGGCGAACTCCTATTGGGTGCCGATGAAGCAGCGGCGGGCGCGGCTGATTCTGGCGCTGCTCGAGCCGATGGCGCCGGACTCGCTGATCCGCTGGGGCTTCATGGATCCGGTGCTGGCCTCGGGCGGGCGGGGCATGCCGAACCCGTATTTGTCGGAGCCGATGGCGCGGCGGCTGGCGGCTGATTCCCCAGAACTGATGCAGCAGTTCCAGGCGGCGCTGGCCGCCGACCCGGCGCTAGCGGCCGATCCGCAGGCGCGGCTGCGCTGGTGGTTTGAGCGCTCGCCGTATGAGCCGCCGACGCGCGGGCGGTATCCGATTGTGCGGGTGTGGGACGCGACCGGCATCCGCTACTGAGGGCGGTCGCGATGCCACGGGATTCGGCCGCTAGCTGGCGCCGAGGAACAGGACGTGGACGTAGGTGCCGAGGCGAACGTTGTAGGCCAGGTACCAGCCGTCGTGGTCGGGATCAGCATAGATGAGCACGTCGTCGGAGTTCCATTGCCAATCGCTGCAATAGGCGAGATCGAAGGGCGCGACGCTGAAATAGTTGTTGTCGAACCAGAAGCGGCCGGGGCCGCCGCCGCCGAGGCGCCAGACGTAGCGCGGGCCGAAGCCGGCATTGAATCTGCCGTGCTCCCAGGGGCGGTCGAGATGGAAGCGCGGATCGTTTTTGGGCGGGTTGTGGCCGACCCAACGATTGACGCCGGGGTCCACGTGGGGAGCGTTGGGATGGCCGGGCTTGTCGGCGAGCGTCTGCGACGGCGGCGTGGGCTTGCCGCGGTGGGCGGGAGGGCCGGCGGGCGGGATGTAGCCGTGCCCGACGGGCGGGGTCTTGGGCGGGGCGGTGGGTCGGGCTGGAAGCGGGCGAGCGGGCTGCTGGCCACGCTGGGCCTGGTCGGTGCGCGGCCGCTGCTGGGCAGCGGCCAAGCCTGCGCAAAGCCCCAGCGTCAGAAAAGTGACAAACGCGCAAGAAACCTTCATCCCTTAGTATCCACCCGAAAAGTGCATTGCCGGTGACATTCGTCTGAAAATGATCATGCCTCGGGCGGGCCGCCGCCGCGGACGCGCAGCGGCAGGACCTCGCGAATGATGCGCAGGCGTTCGGCTTCGCTGAGCCGGGGCCAGGCGGCGATTTCGGCGAGGGTGCGGAGGCAGCCGAGGCAGATGCCCTGGGGCGCATCGCAGACGCCGATGCAAGGGGTGCTGAGGGCCGGTGCGGGCGCGGGAGGCATGACGGAAGTGCCCGGGGCCGGACTCGAACCGGCACGCGCCTTGCGGCGCTCGGGATTTTAAGTCCCGTGCGTCTACCAGTTTCGCCACCCGGGCGGATGCGCGTAAGGCTTTACTGTACACTGCGCCGGGGCCGCGCCGGCGTTGCTTCCCGGGGGGCTTTTCCTGGCATCCAAGCCCCATGCGAGACAGTCGGAAAAGGCCGGTGCCACATTTTTGAGACCTCTTCTGGTGCTTTCACCCGTTCCGAATTGCCGTCCGCATTGGGACTGCGCGGGGTGGCGTTTGCAGCACGACCCCCGCGAGCGGTGGCGCACCGGCGTCAGGTAACGGTGGGGAACGGTTACACGCACCGCTGGGCCCGCGCGCGTTCATAATGAACCGAGCGCATGGACTCAAATCAGGACAAGTTGCCCGCCCCGGTCATCGAGGCTTGGCGGAGCGGCTTGGTGCAGGCCGACGCTACCAGCATCCGCTATCGCGGCTACGACATTGGCGCGCTGATGCGGCAGGTGAGCTTCACCGAAGTAGTCTACCTGCTCCACCAGGGGAGGCTGCCCACTACCGGCGAACGGGTGCTATTGGACGCGGTGTTAATTGGGTGCGCGGACCATGGCTCGGGGGCGCCGAGTTGTGCCGCGGCGCGCTTGGCCGCCTCTGGCAACCGGCAGTCGCCTTCGGCGGCCGTGGCCGCTGGCCTGCTGACAATCGGCCACGAGCACGGGGGCGCCGGCGCCCAGGCGATGGCGCTGATTGCTGCTGCCGCACCCGCCATCCGCAGCGGCAAGACGACGCCGCAGGCTGCCGCCGCGGCCGCCGTCACCACCGCGCGCCAGCAGGGGCAACGACTCCCCGGGCTGGGCCATCGCGTCCACACCCGCGATCCCCGGGTCGAGGTCCTTTTTTCGCTGGCGGGCGAGCACGGCGTCGCTGGTATCGGCATTGAATTCATGCGCGCGCTCGAGGCTGCGGTCGGGGCCCAGGTCAAACCGCTGCCGATGAATATTGATGGAGCGCTGGCGGCGGTTCTGTTCGATTTGGGCTTTTCCCCCACCGCCGGCATTCTGTTGTTCCTGGTTGCGCGCGTGGCCGGCCTGACCGCCGAGGTGGCGGAGGAGTACGCGCGCGAAAAGCCGATGCGCATTCGCGTCCCGGTCACCTATGACGGCGAGCCGCCCCGCACCCTGGATCCGGCCATTTGGCGAGCGACCCCGGCGGATTAAACACGACCCCCTCATGGCCGCCAATCCCAAGCCCATCCGAAGCCTCACCGACGCCGAGCGGGAAACTGCCGACGAGCTCCTGCGGCGTGCGCGCCAGGCGATGCGCGACATCGCCCCCCTGGACGAGCGTGCCGTCAACCGCCTCTGCCAGGCGGTCGCCTGGGTCACCTCCAACGAAACCACCGCGCAGCGACTCGCCGACATGACCGTCGCCGAGACCGGCATGGGCGAATCCGTGCCCTCCCGCCGCCTCAAGGCGCTGGGCATCCTGCGCGACGTGCTCCGCCAAAAAAGCATGGGCGTCATCGAGGAGATTCCGGAGAAAGGCATCGTGAAGTTCGGCAAGCCAGCCGGCGTGCTGGCGGTGCTGATCCCGGTCACCAGTCCCGTGGTGACTCCGGTGGGCAATGCCTTATATGCACTGAAGTGCAAGGATGCGGCGATTTTCTGTCCCCACCCAGCCAGCCGCAAGACCACCGGCGAAGTGATCCGGCTGATGCGCCGCGCGCTGGAGCGGGAAGGGGTGAACCCGGACGTGTTCCAGGTGACGGAGCGGCCCAGCGTGCCGCTGTCGCAAGCGCTGATGGCGGCCTGCGACCTCACGATCGCCACCGGCGGCCAGAACATGGTGCGCGCGGCGTACAGTTCCGGCAAACCCGCCTACGGCGTGGGCGCAGGCAATGCGACGATCGTCGTGGATGAAACCGCCGATGTGGCCGATGCGGCCCGCCTCATCCGTATCAGCAAGACCAACGACCATGGCTCAGGGTGCTCGGCCGACGGCAACCTGCTGGCCGACAGCCGCATTTACGATGCCCTGCTCGCGGGGCTCATCCAGGAAGGCGGTTACCGCCTCAGCGCGCGCGAGACCGAGCAGGTGCGCGCCGTGTACTGGGATGCGGACGGCCATCGCACCGCCGCCACCATCGCACGCTCCGCTGCCACCGTGGCCAAGCTGGCGGGTTTTGAGCTGCCCGCGGGCAAGTCCTTCCTGATCGCCGAGACCAGCGGCATCGGCCGCCAAAACCTGTTCTCCACCGAAAAGCTGGGCACCGTGCTCGCCATGTTCCGTTTTCACGGTTTTGAGGAGGCGCTGACCATGGTGGGGCAGATTTTCGAGACCGGCGGCAAGGGTCATTCCTGCGGCATTTATTCGTTCAGCGACGAGCATATCCACCGCCTCGCGTTGGCGGCGCCCGTGAGTCGCATGATGGTGCGCCAGCCGCAGTCGAAATCCAACGCCGGCACGTTTACCAATGGCATGCCCATGACCTCAAGCATGGGATGCGGCATCTGGGGCGGCAACATCAGCAACGAAAACATCGCGCTGAAGCATTACATGAACGTGACCTGGGTGAGCCGTCCAATACCCGAGGATCGCCCGCCGGACGCGGAGCTGTTCGGCGAGTTTCATAACAGCGAGATCCTTTGAGCGCCATGGCTATCGAACGCACTCCCGCATCCACCCTGGCCCCCCCGGCGCCGGCCCCCAGGCTGCCGGTCAAATCGCCACGCGAGGCCACTCCAGAGGGAGAGCGCGTGGCGGCGTACGCGCTGGTGGCCTATCTCGAGCGCATGGGGGTCGAAGTGGTCTTTGGCCTGTGCGGCCATTCCATCATTGCGATGCTGGATGCGCTGCGCGGCAGCAACATCCGCTACATCTCCACCCGGCATGAGCAGGTAGCCGCTCATGCCGCCGATGGCTATGCCCGCGCGAACGGCAAGCCCGGCGTGCTGCTGGTGCATCTGGGCCCGGGGCTGACCTGCGCCGCCACCGGGGTCGCCAATGCGGCCCTAGACTCGATACCGATGGTCGTCATCGCGGGCGACGTGCCCTCCTATTACCATGGCCGCCATCCCCATCAGGAGGTGAATCTGCATCAGGACGCCGACCAGTGCCAGATTTACCGGCCCTTCTGCAAGCGCGTGTACCGTGTGGACCGGGCCGCGGACCTGCCGCGCGTCATGGAACGCGCATTCCACCTGGCGCAAAGCGGCCGGCCGGGGCCGGTGCTGGTGGACGTACCGATGGATGTGTTCTCGGCCGACCTCCCCGCCACCGCCTTCCGACAAATGCCGCCCCGGGTCGAACCGCCCCGGCTGGCGCCATCGACCGCCGGCCGCATCGCCGAAATCCTGGCCGCCGCCCAGCGCCCTGTGCTCTACGTCGGCGGGGGCGTCATCTCCGCCCAGGCAACCGGCGCCTTGCGGGCGGTCGCCGAAGCGTTGGAGGTGCCTGTGGCCCACAGTCTGATGGGCACCACTTGCCTGGCAACCGATCACCCGCTGCTGCTCGGCATGACCGGATTCTGGGGCACGCCGGTCGCGAACGAGTGCTGCCGCGCCGCGGATGTCATCCTGGCCATCGGCACTCGCTTTGCCGAAGCCAGCTCCAGCAGTTGGGATCCCCGCTACAGCTTTGACATGTCGGGCACCCGCCTCCTGCAGATTGATATTGATCCGAGCGAGATCGGTCGCAACTTTCCGGTCGAGTTGGGGGCGGTCGCCGACGCGCGCCAGGCGCTGGAAGCGATCGCGGCCGCGGCCCGCGGCCTACCCCGACCCTTGCGCTCCGGCTTGCGCGAGAAACTGGCCGTGGCCCGCGCAGCGTGGGCGTCGCAATGGTCCAGCCAGTGGACCTCGGACCAGTTCCCGCTCCGCCCCGAGCGCATACTTGCCGAGGTTCGCCGGGCCCTGCCGCCGGATGGTTTTATCGTGACCGACGTCGGCTGGAATAAGAACGGCGTTGGTCAGCAGTTTCCATTCTCGGTGCCGGGAACGTTCATTACCCCCAGCGGCCTGGCGACCATGGGCTTCGGCCCGGCGGCCGTTGTGGGCGTCAAGCTGGCGCAGCCGAACCGCGCGGCGCTTTGTCTGGTTGGCGACGGCGGCTTCGGCGCCAACCCTTCCGTGGTGGCGACCGCGATGGAAGCCGGCGTGAGCGTCGTCTGGGTGGTGATGGACAATACCGCGTTCGGCACGATTGCTGGGCTGGAAGCGATGCACTATGGCAGCGAGTTCGGATGCCGGTTCGTGCGGGATGGCGCCACGTATGCCGTGGATTATGCTGCGATCGCGCGGGCCTATGGGGCGCGAGGGGTGACGATCGAGCGCGCGTCCCAGCTCGGCGCTGCCCTGCAGGAGGCGCTTTCCGCCACCGTGTCCACCGTCATTCAGGTGGCAATGGAAAACGTTCCCACGCCCACGCCCGGCTACTGGAACATCAATGACATTTACCGTCCGGGCGAGTAAGACGCCCGCCCCAGGCAGCCCGCGCGCAGGGAGCTTGCTCCCATCCCGGCGCGCCTGGTTGGTGTGGAGCGCCCCGGTCATCTTTTATTTTGTCGCTTATTTCGTGCGCGTCTCTCCGGCGGTGATGACGCAGGAGCTGATGCGCGCTTTCAACGTGGGTGCGACCGGCCTCGGCACCCTTTCGGCGACCTACTTCTACGCCTACGTGGCGATGCAGATCCCGATTGGGATCCTGGTGGACTCCTGGGGCGCGCGCAAACTGCTGCTGGTGGGCACGCTCTCCACCGCCTGCGGCAGTTTTCTGTTCGGCGGAACCGGCCATTTTGGCTTGGCCTGCATCGCGCGAGCGATCATCGGCGGGGCCACCGCGGTGGCCTGGATCTCAACGCTGAAGCTGATCACGCATTGGTTCCCTGCGCGCCGCTTCGCCCTGCTGACGGGCTTGAGCCTGCTAATCGGCAACGTGGGCGCGCTGGTGGCGCAGACGCCGCTGCGGCTGTTGGTGCAGCGCTTCGGCTGGCGCCCGGTCATCGTCGCGAGCGGCGTGATTGCGCTCATCATCGCCGGCCTGGTGGCCTGGTGGGTTCGCAACGATCCCGGCGAGATCGGCCGTGCGAGCTATGCGCCCGAGAGTCTGCGCAGCAGCCGTGCTTCCAGCCTGGGGGAGCAAATTCGTGGCGTCGGGCAGTTGTTCCGCTACCGCAACACCTGGCTCATCTTCTTCGCCCAAGGCGGTCTGCTCGGCCCGGTGCTGACGTTCGCCGGGTTGTGGGGCCCGCCTTATCTCGAAGCCCGGTACGACATGACGCCAACCGGCGCCGCCGACGTCGATATGGCCATGCTGCTGGCCTTCGCGGTGGCGAGCCCCATCATGGGCCATTGCTCGGACCTGATCGGCGGACGCAAGCCACTCTACGTCGGCAGCGCGGTGGTCGCAGTCCTGACCTGGGCGGCGATGGTGCTGGTGCCGGGCCTCAGTGCGGGCACCTTCGTGGCGCTGGCGGCGATTGCCGGATTTGCCGGCTCCTGCTGCATTCTGGGGTTCGCCTTCGGCAAGGAGTCGGTGCCGGAAAAACATTTGGGCACCATCACCGGGGTGATGAACATGGGCAACATCATCGGGCCCATGGTCCTGCAGCCCGGCATTGGGCTGCTCCTGGACCGCCGCTGGAGCGGCGCCATGGCGCACGGCGTACGCGTTTATGGCGCCACGGCGTACCGCGACGCCTTCGCGGTGATGCTGATCTGGTCGCTGGCGTCGGTGGTGCTGCTGGCGCTGACGCGCGAATCCCACTGCCGCCAGCTGGCGTAGCCCGGGCCCCATCCGGCGGTACACTGAAGCATGGTCGGCAGCGTCTCCAACCGCGCGGTTGCGGGAGTACAAAGCCAACCGGCGGTGCAGCAGCAACTGGCGCGCATCGCCAACAGCGCGACTTTCCGCGGCACCGGCCGCCTGCGGCGCTTTCTCGAGTTTGTGGTGGCCGAGACGCTGGCGGAACGCCGCGACCGGATCAAGGAATATGTGGTCGGAGTCGAGGTCTTCGACAAGCCCACAAGCTTCGACCCCCGCACGGATCCCATTGTTCGTGTGCAGGCGCGCCGCCTGCGCGCACTGCTCGAGCGTTACTACAGCGATGAAGGTGGAAGCTCGGAGCTGCTCATCGAGCTGCCCAAGGGCGGCTACCTGCCGTTGTTCACCCCGCGCGCACCCGGCCCCGCCCGGATGGCGCTTGCGGTGGCGTTGGCCACGCGCAACACCGTGGCGGTGCAGGCTTTTGCCGACCACAGCCGCGCCGGCGACCTCGAGTATTTCTGCAAGAGTCTACGCCAAGAAGTGGTGTGCGCGCTGGCCAAGCTGGACGACATCCGCACCATAGATGCCGCGTCCGGCTCGCAGGAAGCCGGAGCGGCGCTGTTGGTGGGCGGCAGCGTGAGTCAGGCGGGCGAGCAATTACGCGTGATCCTGCAGGTGGTAGATGCGGTCAACGGGTGCTATTTGTGGTCGGAGAGCGTGGACGGAAGCGCCCACGACGCCTTCACAGTGCAGCAGCAAGTGGCGGGGTTGCTGGCGGCGAAGGTGCATGCCGAGTTGGCGGGCCCGAACCAGCGGCGGCGCGGCCGTCCGGTGGAGAACCTGGCGGCCCGCAACCTGTACCTACAGGGCCGTTACCATCTAAACCAGCGCACCGAGGAGAGCCTCCGCAAGGCGGCCGAGTTTTTTGAGCGTGCCAAGCTTGAAGAGCCGCAATTCGCGCTTGCCCACAGCGGCCTGGCCGACGCCTACTCGCTGCTGGGTCATTACGGCGTCCTGGCCCCCGCCGAGGTCTGGACCAAGACCGCCGACAACGCTTCCACCGCCGTGCTCATGGCCCCGGACTCGGTCGAGGCGCTCACTTCGCTGGCCCACGTCAAGGCCAGCCAGGACTGGGACTGGGCGGGCGCCGAGCGCCAGTTCCGCCAGGCGATCCTGCTTGATTCGTCGTATTCCACCGCGCATCACTGGTACGCCATGAGCTTTCTGGTGCCCATGAGCCGCCTGCAGGAGGCCTTGGAGGAGCTGCGCATCGCGCAGTCGCTCGATCCCATTTCCGCCATCATCGCCCGCGACTTGGCGCTGGTCCATGTCTATCGGCGCGAATATGATCTGGCGCTGGCGCAATGCGATCACACCATTGAGCTCAATCCGCATTTCTCGGCGGCTTTCTGGACCTTGGCGTTGATCCAGGAATTGCGCCAGGAGTTCGAAGAGGCCATCGCCGCGTGTCAGCGGGCGATTCACCTTGCGCCTTCCATGCCGCGGATGCACGGCGCGCTCGCCCACCTCTACGCGCACAGCGACGGCAAAGGGCGGTGCCTGGAGATCATGCGCAAGCTGCGCGAGATGGCCGCCACGCGCTACGTCTCCCCCATGGAATTCGCCTCGCTGCATTTTGCCTTGGGCCAGCTCGATGCCGGGTTCGAATGGCTGGCCAAGGCCGTCCAGGACCGCTGCATGGAGCTCCTGTGGGTGAACGTGGACCCGCGCCTGGAGGTAGCGCGGCAGGATCGCCGCTTCGCCGCCGCGCTGCGCCCCATGGGCCTGATGCCGCGGAGTCCCCGCCGCTCCGCCCCGGAGCGCCGCAGCGCCGTCGCCGTCCGCTGAGACGCTCCCTACCACCGCGCTCCCTTTACGGTGTCAGCACGGTTACAACCGCCAGACGGCCCAGTGCGGATGATAGACTCCGCCTCGGTGGCATAAAAGGAGCTGTCCATGCGCTTGGTATTCCTGCGGTCGGTGTGTGCGCTGATTCTGATGGCTCTGTGCGGTGGGCTGGGCCTAGCCGCGCAGTCGGTTGCAACCGTGCAAGTTTCCGGCGTGGTCAAGGACGCCTCCGGCGCGACCATCCCGGGTGCCGCGGTGATCGCGACCCAAACCGCAACCCAATTCACCCGCGCGACGCAGTCGGGGGCCAACGGCGCCTACACGCTGACCAACCTTCCCATTGGTCCCTACACGTTGCAAGTCTCCAATCCTGGCTTCAGAACGTACCGGCAGACCGGCATTGTGCTCGAAGTAGCAAGCAACCCTACCCTGAATGTGACCTTGCAGGTCGGGACGCAAACCCAGGAGGTCAGCGTCGCGGCCAATACCGCCATGGTCGAGACCCATGCGACCGGCGTGGGGGAGGTCGTCTCCCAGAGCGACATTGTGGAGCTGCCGCTCAACGGCAGGCAGGTCACCAATCTGATTCTGCTCGCGGGCGGGACGACCCCGGGCGCCGGCGGCGACCTCAACTCCAACAAGAATTACCCCACCCAGAACATCTCCGTTGCCGGCGGCATGACAGACGGCATCGCGTACGTCATGGACGGCGCCTCGGCCAACGATCCCTTCAACAGCGAGAACCTGCCGCTGCCGTTCCCGGATGCCCTGCAGGAGTTCAAGGTCCAGACCAGCGCGCTGCCGGCCCAGTACGGTGCGCACGCCTCAGCCGCAGTCAACGTGGTCACCAAGAGCGGGAGTAACCAGTTCCATGGCGACCTGTTCGAGTTCGTCCGCAATGGCGCCTTCAACGCCAATAACTTCTTCAGCAACGCCACCGTTCCCACGGGTGTCGCGGGCGGAAGCAGCCTGCCCCGCGACAGCCTGAAGCGCAACCAGTTCGGCGGCACCCTGGGCGGCCCGATCGTGAAGAACAAGCTGTTTTTCTTCACCGGCTACCAGGGCACGATCACTCGCTCCAATCCCCCCAGTGTCAGCTCCACCGTGCCCACCCAGGCAATGCTCAACGGGGATTGGTCGGCGTTTGTCTCGCCCACCTGCCAGGGCAAGAATATCTACAGCGAACTCAAGGCCCCGTTTGTGGTCAACGGAACGACGGTCACGCTTCCCACCGCGGATTACAGCGCCGCCGCGCTCAAGTTCCTCAAGAACGTGCCGGTTTCGACCGACCCCTGCGGCACGATTGACTACGGCATCAGCCAGAACAGCCACGACAACGACATCATCGGCCGTGTGGACTATACCCACAGCGCGCGGCAGAGCATGTTCTTCCGTTACTACGTCGCCCGTTACGTGCTGCCGATCGCCAGCAGCGCCGCGAGCAACATCCTCGCGGCAAATCAAGTGGCGCAGAACGACCAGGGACAGGAGTTCGCCTTCGGAGACAACTATGCGCTCAGCCCCAACGCCGTCAATGTGTTCACGCTCTCGCTGGGACGCACGTACGCCGATCGCATCATTCCGCCGTATCCGGATGCGGCCGACCTCGGCGTCAACGTCTACAGCCCGATCCCCGCTTTCATGGGGCTGAGCGTCAACGGGACTGGTGGCGGCTTCTCCCTCGGCGCCGGCGGCACCAACCCCGGTCACTTCAACTCCACCGCGCCGCAGATCGCCGACGACTTTACCTTGGTGCGGGGCAATCACCAGCTGCAGTTTGGCACCAGCTGGATCCACGCCATCATGAACACGGTCAACAATCGCCCCACCAACGGCGCGTTCACGTTCAATGGACTCTTCACCGGGACCGGGTTGGGCGACTTCCTGACCGGGGACCTCGACAGCTTTCTCCAGGGCAACCCGGACTGGGAGAATGATCGCGAAAACCTGCTGGGCGTCTACGCCCAGGATGCCTGGAAGGTCAATCCCGGCCTCACCGTAAGCTACGGCGTGCGTTGGGAGCCGTTCCTACAGCAGATGAATTGGCGTAAGAACGACTACATCGACGATTTCAACATGTCGAATTTCGTCAACGATGTGCGCACCAGCAAGTTCGTCAACGCCCCCGCAGGGCTGATTTTCCCAGGCGATTCCGGCTTCCCCGGCAACAATTACTCGGAAAACCACATGGCGGATTTCGAACCCCGCCTCGGCGTCATTTGGGATCCATCCGGTCGCGGCACCACCTCGGTGCGGGCTGATTTTGGCACCTTCTACGACCGACCCTACATGTTCACCTACACGCGCTTTTCCAATAATCCGCCCTGGGGTGCGTCGCTCAGCTTCAATCTCGCCAATCCGGGCGGCTTTTCCGATCCCTGGGCCGATCCGAATTCCGGAAATAACGGGGCCAATCCCTGGCCTACGCTGGCCGCGGTCGGGTCAACCATGCCGTTCCCGCACGAAGGCGTGTATGTCAGCATGCCGCTGGACGTGAAGCCGCCCGTGGTGTCGCAGTGGGGCATAAGCGTGCAGCACCAATTTGGTTTGAACGACGCGGTTTCAATCAACTATCTGGGCAACGAAACCGCCCACCTCTGGACTGGAACCGAGCTCGACCCCGTGGACGATGCTTCCTGCGCAGCTTCCGTGGCGGCATACACGAAGTGCACCAAGAACACGAACGCGCACCGGTTCCTGGTGATGAATTATCCCACGAATCCTTGGAGCAACTATTACTCAACCATCGGATCGGTGGATGACGGCGGGACGGCCAGTTACGAAGGCTTTTTGCTCAGCGAGCAGCATCGGCTCGCGGGAGGGCTGACCTTCATGGGCAACTACACCTGGTCGCACTGCATTACGGACCCGCCCACGGCCCAGGGAAACGAGTTCACCGGGCCGACCTACGACAACCCCGCCAATCGCCGGCTGGACCGTGGCGATTGCGCCTCCGACATCCGCAACGTGCTCAACGCCTCCATGGTCGGCGCTTCCCCATGGCGGTTGCACGGTGTTGGCGGGACGCTGGCCAACCACTGGACGCTGTCGCTCAATTTTTCCGCGCGCTGGGGCCAGTACAGCACCAGCGGCCTGGGGGGCCCGGTGACCAATCCCGCGCTCTCGATTGGTGGCCAGGGGAGCCGGGCCGAAATCGTGCCTGGTCAGGCCATTCTGGAGCCGATGAGCAACGTGGGGACGCTGCAGGATCCGCGCATCCAGTACGCCAGCCCTAACGCCTACACGGTCCCCGCGCTCGGCACCTTCGGCAATGCGGGCGTGGGTACGATCGAGAATCCGGGATACTGGAATCTGGACTCGGCGCTGACCCGCAACCTGCAGGTGGGCGAAGGCAAGGTTTTCCAGCTGCGATGGGAAATGTTCAATGCCCTCAACAATGTCAACTTCAATGCGCCCAGCACCGACTTCGGCGGCTCCAACGTCGGGGTCATTACGTCGGCCGCGAGTCCGCGCATCATGCAGTTTGCGATAAAGTACACGTTCTAAGCCGATGAAATCGCGTACCGCGAAGGCAGCCCTGGCGGGCGGGGCGTTGATGACGTTGATGCTGGTGGCGCAGCGCGCTGTGCCCGGCGACTGGCCGGAGAACGGGAACGGACCCGGGAGCGAGCGCTACTCGCTGCTCACCCAGATCACCCCCGCCAACATCCATGAGCTGGGTGTTGCCTGGGTTTACGATGTTGGCTCCAGCGGACGCTCCTATCAGGCCACGCCGCTGGTGGTCAACAGCGTAATGTACGTCACCACGCCCGCCGAGCAGGTGCTGGCGCTCAACGCCGACTCCGGCGAGATGAATTGGCAATACGATCCCCACGAGACCCGGGTGCGGGTCAACCGTGGCGTATCCTACTGGCCGGGCGACGCCACGCACGCGCCGCGCATCGTGCTGGCCACCTCCGGCGACGGCCGCCTGATCGAGCTCGACGCCAAGAGCGGTACGCCCGTGAGCAGTTTTGGGAACGGCGGCAGCGTGGTGGTGCGCGCCAGCCTTGCGCCGGCAAGCAATTCCGGGAGCTACGGCTTTACCTCGCCGCCGGCGATCTACAAGGACCTGATCATCCTCGCGCCCGACCTGCAGGAAGGTCCCAGCCACGGCTTGCCGGGCACAGTCTCGGCCTTCGATGCCATTACCGGCACGCTGGCTTGGCGATTCTATCTCACCGCACAGCCGGGCACGCCAGGCGGCGACTCCTGGGGCCCAGGGGGAACCGTGAACCGTTCCGGCCCTGCGGCCTGGGATGGCATCACGGTGGACCGGCAGCGCGGCCTGGTGTTCGTCAACACTGCCAACCCTGCCGACAGCTACTATGGCGCCGACCGCCCGGGCGACAACCTCTACGCCAACTCCCTCGTGGTGCTCGACGCGGCTACCGGGAAGCTACGCTGGTATTACCAGACGGTGCATCACGACACGACGGACACGGACATGGCCGGCCCGCCCGTCCTGATCCCAGGCGCCGGACCCGGCAATGTGCCTGCGGTTGCGACCATTTCAAAACAGGCCCTGCTGTTCATCCTCAATCGTAATTCCGGCAAACCCGTCTTTGGTGCGGAAGAAAAGCCGGTGCAGAGTAGCGATGTGCCGGGCGAGCACTCCTCGCCGACGCAGCCGTTTCCGGTTCTGCCGCCGCCGCTCGCGATTCAGAGCGCCACCGTGGCCGACGTCACCAGGGTCACGCCTGAGTCGGAAGCGTACTGCCGCCAGCAATTCGCCGGGTACAAGAATTACGGACCTTACACGCCGTTCATGATGGAGCCGACGGTGAAGTTTCCCTCTTCCATCGGGGGGCCCAACTGGGGCGGAATGAGTTTGGATCCCGCATTGGGGTATCTGTTCATCAATGCGAGCGATCTGGGGAACAAGGGTCAGATGTTCCCGTCGGACAAGATGCCCAAGCGCAGTTTCGGCCGCGGCGCGCGCGGCGGTGGTCGGAACCGGGAAGGTGGCCGCGGCTCGGGCGGAAACATGGATCAGGGCGTTGGCGATGGAGGCGCGCCGCGCGAGGCGATGCCCTACCGCAACCCCGACGTCGGCCAACGCTTCGTGGACAACAACGGTTACCCCTGCCAGCAGCCGCCGTGGGGCACGCTTAGCGCCGTGGACGTCCACAGTGGCCAGATCGCTTGGCAGGTGCCGCTGGGAGAGTATCCGGAGCTGACCAAACTCGGGGTAAAGGCCACCGGCACCCCCAATATCGGCGGCAGCATGGTCACCGCCTCGGGGCTGGTTTTCATCGGCGCTACGCCCGATGGTGACTTCCGCGCCTTCGACGCCAAAACTGGCCAACAGTTGTGGCAGGCGCCGCTATACGGATACGGCTTGGCCACGCCCATGACGTATCGGGGCGCGGACGGCAAGCAGTACGTTGCCATCGTCACCGGCGGGCCGGGAAGCTTGGGCGGCGTGCATCGCGAAGTAGCCAACGCTCCCAACCGCATCATTGTGTTCGCGCTGGGCGCGCACGGCAACGATGCCGTGGCCGAGCCGGCGCCGGAGGCGGCGCAACCGGCTGCTCAGGCTCCCGCTCCTGCCGGTGCGGTCACAGCCGTGAGCTTGCCGCCGGGGCCGGGGCGTGACCTGGTCGCCCAGGCCTGCAGCCAGTGCCATGCCCTGACCACCGTGACCAGCCAGCACATGAACCAGCAGGCTTGGCAGGGGACCATCGAGAATATGATTGGCCGCGGCGCCCAGCTCACCGACGCGCAGGTCACCAGCGTCGCGCAGTACCTGGCCGCACATTTCGGTCCGCACTAGGCGCCGGGATGCTCAGCCGGCGCAAAGCAATCGAGCTGCTGGGTGCGGGAGCGGCGGCATCCGCTGGCCAGCTGCTGGGCGCCCGCGCCCAGGCACCGCAGGCGCCGCGGTCGTATGCGCCCGGTTCGCGCAATTACGCGCAAATGGGCGGCATGGCCGATCCGCGCCGCCCTGGACGGAAGAACATCCTCGCCTGGGGGGACGTGCGCAATGGCTTCCAGCACGACTCCGTATCCCACGCCTTTTCCGTGATCGAGGCACTCGGCTATAACTCCAAAATCTACGACACTTATATTCGCACCGACTCGCAACCGATCACCAAGCACGGACTCTTCGGCAGCGACGGCCAGGGCGTTTATGGCCACGATCTCCGCGACTTCGACGCGATCTTTTTCTTTGGCGTGCGGGAAATCGACCTAACGGCAGAGCAGCGCGCCGACCTGATGTCTTTCATCCACGACGAGGGCAAGGCCTTCATCGCCGTTCATGCCGCCGCCACCGCCTTCATGTCCTGGCCGGAATTCGGCGCCATGCTGGGGGGACGGTTCGCCAACCACCCCTGGGGTGTGGTCGAGGCTCCCGTCATCGTCGAGGACCGGCACTTTCCGGCCACAAGTTTTTTCCCGCCTGCGTTCCTGCTGACGGACGAGATGTACCAGATCGTGGATTTCTCGCGCCGCGACCTGGACGTGCTGCTGCGCCTCGATACGAGCCGCCTGAACCTAAATCTTCCCAGCATCCAAAACCATGGCGGCGACTTTCCGCTCGCCTGGGCGAAGCGCTTCGGCAGGGGGCGTATCTTTTATTCGGCGATGGGGCATGCGCGCACGACCTGGGATCTGCCGGACATTCAGCGCATGTACTTTGAGGCGATTCTCTGGGGGCTGGGGCTGAACGGGGATCCTGAAATTGCACCTCATCCCGAGCGTTCGGCAACGGCGCGCCCCGTCGCCTTGCCCGGACCAGCCGCTGCATGCGTGCCCGGTTGGGCACGGAAAGGAACCTTATGAGGTTTGGTGCGATTTGCGCCGCTGCCGTGCTCTCGCTGTCTACGTCCGTGCTGGTGGTCGCGCAGCAGCCCGCTCGCGGCGCCACAACGCGCGTGGCGCCCGAAGGCTATCCCTACCTGCAGGGCGATCCCATGGGCGGGCGTGGCTTCGGCGCAGCTTCCTCGCCGCGAAACATGAAGACGCTGCTGATCTGGGCCGATACGCGCAACGGCATTGCGCAGCATGACATGGTCTCCCACGCCGCTGCGGTGATAGAAGAAATGGGTTACGAAACCGGCGCCTACTATTCCTACATCCGCACCGACTCCAACATCATTTCTTACCAGCCCAATATGACCACCGGCCAGCGTGCCAGCGGCGGCCCCAGCTTGGCCAACGTGAGTGCGATCTTCTTCCTCGGCCACCGCGAGGTGCCGATTGATGCCGGGCAGAAGGCCGAACTTTTGCAGTTCGTGAAAAACGGAGGCGGCTTTGTCGCCGCGCACATGGCCACAACCGCCTTCACGTCGTGGCAGGAGTTCGGAGCCCTGCTTGGCGGCCGCTTTGACGGCCATCCCTGGGGCGACACGACCGCTCCGGTGGTGGTGGAAGATCCGAGTTTTCCAGGGATGCAGTTCTTTCCCCGAGTCTTCACCTTGCATGACGAGTTCTACCAAATTATGGATTTCTCGCCGAAAGACAGCCGGGTGATCATGCGCATGGACCCGCAGGGGCTCGATATGTCAGCGCGGGGCGTGCACCCCGACGATGCCCCCTACGCCATTGCCTGGGCCAAAATGTACGGCAAGGGCCGGGTGTTTTACTCCTCGATCGGCCACGATGCAGGCACCTGGGACAACCCTGCCATTCGCCGCATGTGGTTCAACGCGGTGGAGTGGGCGCTCGGCGAGGAGGATGCCGATGTTACCCCCCGGCCGGTATCGGCCACAATTCCGCCTCCGCCCGAACCAAGTCGGCGCGGTCCTGGTGGCCGCGGGCGGGGCCGTGGCGGGGCGCCCGCGGCGACGGGAGGCCGCTAGCCCCCAACCTGGAGCGGGGCGGGGCGATACGGGCCGTCTGGCGTTGTCCTCGGTCGGGCGCGAATCCT
>DATNED010000049.1:0-4301 GCA_035553115.1 Terriglobales bacterium
AAGAGCGGGGCCTGCGCGCTGCCGGCGCGCAAGCTGCTCGACTACGTGCGCCTGCTGGCCGACGCCGACATCAGCATCAAGCGGCTGGAGAACCACTGGGTGCAGGTGCGGTGCGGGCGCTCGAACACGCGCATGGTGGGGATGTCGCGGGAGAACTTTCCCGAGCTCGCGACCTTTCCGCCCAGCGGGGCGATGAAGATTCCGACCGAGCCGCTGCGGGCGATGATCGCCAAGACCATTTTCGCCATCGCCGCCGAGGAGACCCGCTATACCCTCAACGGCGCCCTCATGGTGCTCAAGCCCAACTCGCTGGCGCTGGTCACGACCGACAGCCACCGCCTCGCCCACGTCGTGCAAGACCCGCTGCCGCTCGAGGGCGTGGCTGCGGAGGTGAAAGCGCTGGTGCCGCGCAAGGCCATGGCCGAGCTGATGCACCTTCTGGACGGCGCGCCCGAGGGCTCGAGCCTCGAGTTCGCGCAGGACGAGACCCATTTGTTCTTCCGCCTGCCCGACGGCTCCGGCGTCGAGGGCGCCACGCGCCTGCTGAGCGCGCGCAAGCTCACGGGCCAGTTCCCGAATTACGAGGCGGTGCTGCCCAAGTCGCAGCTGCAGTCGCTGCCGTTGAACCGGGAAGAGTTCACCGCCTCGATCAAGCGCGTGGACCAATTCGCCGACGAGCGCAGCCACGCCATCCGGGTCAAGATCGAGAGCAACAAGGTCGCGCTCGCCGCCTCCTCGAGCGACTTGGGCGAATCGGAGGAAGAACTCGAGACCGAGTTCAGCGGCACGCCGCTGGTCATCGGCTTCAACGCCAGGTACCTGCAGGATTTCCTCGAAGCCGTGGCCGAGGAGGAGGTGCTGCTCGAGATCAAAGACGAGGTCTCGGCGGGCCAGCTCCGCCCGCGCACGAGCAACGGCTCGCAGTACCGCTACGTGATCATGCCGATGCGCATTTGAGCTGGAGCGGGGCGGGGCGATCCGGGGCGTCTGGCGTTGTCCTCGGTCGGGCGCGAATCCTCATCCGTGCTGCGCACAGGCATCCAGCCACGCTGCGGTCCGCACCCTTCCTGCGTCCTAGCCATCCACCCCGTCTCGCCCCTTCTCGAGAGTCGCTCCCCGACCTGCGGGGCAACTCGGACGCTGCCGCCACTGGGCCGAATGGAGCCCGCTAGTCCTTTGATTTGTTGGATTTAGGGCTGGCATTCGCGCCCGCGGCATGGTATTCTGTAGGCATCCCTGTGAGCACCAAAATCGCCCCCGCTCCCGAGCCGGAAGAAGCTGAATACTCCGCATCCTCGATCAAGGTTTTGGGGGGGATGGAGGCGGTGCGCAAGCGCCCGGCGATGTACATCGGCTCGACCGGAGAGATGGGCCTCCACCACCTGGTCTACGAAGTGGTGGACAACTCGGTGGACGAAGCGTTGGCGGGATTCGCCACCAAGATCGAAGTCACCATCCACACCGACAACTCGATCACCGTAGTGGACAACGGACGCGGCATCCCGGTGGGCGAGATGGAGGTGGACGGAGAGCAACGCGGCGCGGCCGAGATCGTGATGACCAAGCTGCACGCCGGCGGCAAGTTCGACTCCTCGACCTACAAAGTCTCGGGCGGCCTGCACGGGGTGGGCGTGAGCTGCGTGAACGCGCTTTCGGAGGCGCTCGAGCTCGAAATCTGGCGCGACGGCCACACCTGGATGCAGTCGTTCGCGCGCGGCGAGATTCTGGGCCCGATCGAGAAGCGCGGCACGACCAAGAAGCGCGGCACCAAGGTGACGTTCAAGCCCGACACCACGATCTTCACCGTCACCGAATACAACTTCGACACGCTGGCGAACCGGCTGCGCGAGCTGAGCTTCCTCAACCGCGGCCTGCTCATCACCCTGGCCGACGAGCGCAGCGAGAAATCGGCCGAATTCCAGTACTCGGGCGGCATCACCGAATTCGTCAAGCACCTGAACCGCGGCAAGCAGACGCTGCACGACAAGCCGATTTCGATGGAAGGCACGCGCGAGGCGCCGGGCGGAATGCTGCAGATGGAAGTCGCCATCCAGTACAACGACAGCTACTCGGAAACGCTGTTCAGCTTCGCCAACAACATCAACACGGTGGACGGCGGTTCGCACCTTTCCGGCTTCCGTTCGGCGCTGACCCGCACCATCAACAGCGTGGGCCAGCAGATGAATCTCTTCAAAGACTTGAAAGAGAACCTCTCGGGCGACGACGTGCGCGAGGGTCTGGTGGCGGTGGTGAGCGTGAAGCTGCCGCAGCCGCAGTTCGAGGGGCAGACCAAGGGCAAGCTCAACAGCGACATCAAGGGCCAGGTGGAGGCGCTGATCAACGAGAAGCTGGGCGAGTACCTGGACCACAATCCGGCGGTGGCCAAGCGCATCATCAACAAGGCGATCGAGGCGGCGCGGGCGCGGGAGGCGGCGCGCAAGGCGCGCGACCTCACCCGGCGCAAGGGGGCGCTGGACGGCGGCGGCCTGCCGGGCAAGCTCGCCGACTGCAGCGAGCGCGATCCGGCGCGCTGCGAGATCTTCATCGTCGAGGGAGAGAGCGCCGGCGGCACCGCCAAGCAGGGGCGCGACCGGCGCTACCAGGCGATCCTGCCGCTGAAGGGCAAAATCCTGAACGTCGAGAAGGCGCGGTACGACAAGATGCTGGGGCACGAGGAGATCCGCGCGCTCATCACCGCGCTCGGCACCGGCATCGGCCACTCGGCCGAGGACGTGGACTACTCCAAGCTGCGCTACGCGAAGGTCATCCTGATGACCGACGCCGACGTGGACGGCAGCCACATCCGCACGCTGCTGCTGACGTTTTTCTTCCGCCACATGAAGGTCCTGATTGACCGCGGCAATATTTTCATCGCGCAGCCGCCGCTGTACCGCATCAAGAAGGGCAAGAGCGAGCAGTACATCAAGGACGATTCCGAGTTCGTGAGCGTGATGATGCGACGCATCACCGAAGACCGCTCGCTGCGCTACGGCGAGGGCGGGGCCGAGCTCAAGGGCGCGGCGCTGAGCCGCTTCCTGGTGCAGCTGAGCGAGTTCTACACCCACTTCGACAAAGCCGACCGCAAGCTGCGGAACCCGGCGCTGACGCAGCTGGTGATCGAGGCCGGCCTCGAGCGCAAGAACGACTTCGAGTCGCCGGAGAAGCTGCGCGCGCTGGCGGCGAAGTTCGCCAAAGCGCCGGGCGTGGCCTCGGCCGAAGCCGCGCTCGACGAGGAGCACAGCCTTTGGGCGCTGCGCTACCGCGCCACCAACCAGCTCGAGCATGTGGTCAACGCCGAGCTGGCGCTGCTGCCGGAGTTCAAACAGGCGGTGAAGACGGGCAAGCAGATCGCCGAATTCAACCATCCCCCCTTCCTGCTGACCGACGGCGACGACGCCGCGCCGGTCGAAAAGGCCGACGGGCGGGCGCTGCTCGAGTACATCCTGGACGAGGGCAAGCGCCTGTTCAGCGTGCAGCGCTACAAGGGGCTGGGAGAGATGCGCGCCGACCAGCTGTGGGAGACGACCATGGACCCGGCCAAGCGCACGCTGCTCTCGGTGAAGCTCGAGGATCTGCCCGCGTGCGAGGTGATCTTCTCGACCCTGATGGGCGAAGAGGTGGGCCCGCGGCGCGAGTTCATCGAGCGCAACGCGCTCGACGTGAAGAACCTGGACATCTAAGTGATCCGCGACCCCGCCCATTGGCGCACCTGGGAGCGGCAAGGCCCGCAGGCCGAGCCGGTGGATGTGGCGCGCAATTTCCGCATCTTCGCCGAGCTGGTGGCGCAGGCGCGCGCCCTCGGGCGCTGGCCCCCGGCCGATCCGCTCGAAGGGCTGGAGGAGAAGATCGCTTGGCTGCGGGAGATGCATGGACGGGCCAAACCCACTCGCTGAGCTGGCCGCCACGCTCGATCGCAGCGGAGTGACCTACATGGTGATTGGCGGCCAGGCCGTGCTCGTTTACGGCGAGCCGCGCATGACGCGCGACCTGGACATCACCTTGGGCGTCGGTCCTTCACGCCTCAAGGAGATTTTGGCGCTGGTCGCCGAGCTGAGCTGGCACCCGCTGGTGGCGGATCCCGCTGGCTTCGTACATCGCACTTGGGTGCTGCCCTGCGAACAGCCGGGCGGCGGCTTGCGCCTGGATCTGATGTTTTCCTCCAGCCCCTACGAGCAGACCGCGCTGGCGCGGGCGCGGGTGCTCGATCTCGATGGCCAGCCCGTGCGCTTCGCCGCCCCCGAAGACCTGATCCTGCACAAGCTCTTCGCCGCCCGCCCCCGCGATCTCGAAGACGTGGCCGG
>DATNED010000050.1:0-6166 GCA_035553115.1 Terriglobales bacterium
TTGGCGGCGCCGGAGAGCTGGATCATAGCCGGGATACGGTCGAAAGGGACAAACGCGACCTTTTTCAATTATAGCGGCAGTGAAGCAAGCACACCCCGCACCGCGGCATCGCGGCGCGGCCCCGCGCGCGCGCTTCAGACCGTGGCATTGCCGACGGCGAGGGCGGCGAAGGCGCGGGCGGCGTGGGAGAGGTGGCGGCGGCGGGGCGAGAGCAGACGGAGCGGGCGCTCGACTCTCAATTGACGGATGGCGACTTCGCGCAGCGCGCCCGCCTCGAGCTCGCGCTGGGCGGAGATGCGCGGCACGAAAGCCACGCCCAGGCCGCGCGCGACCAAGTGCTTAATGCTCTCGATGGTGGGCATCTCGACGGCGATGTTGAGCGGCACCTGATAATGCCGGAAGGTGCTCACCGTGAAGTCGCGGTAGGGAGAGACGACGTTGTGGGCGATGAAGCGCTCGCGGCCGAGGCGCTTGAGATCTATAGGCCGCCGAGCGTCGGCCAGCGGATGGGAGGGATAAACGATGAACGCCAGGCGGTCGTGGTAGACGACGTTCGAGGCGAGGTCGCGCAGCCCGGGGTCGTAGGCGACCACGCCGAAGTCGAGATTGCCTGCCAAAACCTCGGCGGGGAGATTGCGCGAAAGGCTGCGCCGGACCTCGAGTTTGATGTCGGGATGCTGGCGGGCGAAGGCTTCGACCACCGGCAGGAGGAAAAAGGCGGTGCTTTCGTTGGCGCCCACCGTGACCTTGCCGCGTTGCATGCCGCGCAGCTCTAGCAGCTCATGTTCCAGCCGGTCCTGCTGCTGCAGGATCTGTTCCGCGCGGTTGGCGACGAGCTCGCCGGCCGCGGTGAGGCGGGCCTGTTTGCTGGAGCGGTCGAGGAGGGTTTCGCCGCAAGCGGATTCCAGCCGCTGCACCGCAAGCGAGATGGCGGGCTGAGTGCGGCGCAGCTTTTCGGCTGCGCGGGAGAAGCTGCGCTCGCGTGCCACGGTCAGCAGCGTTTCGAGATCGGCGAGATTCACTCGGAGCTCAAGGCCTCGACCGGCGCTATGGCCGAGGCGCGGCAGGCGGGGAAATAGCTGGCCGCCGCCACCGCGAGCAGCAGCGCTGCGGCGGCGAGCGCGTAGGTGCCGAGGTCAAAAGGCGATACGCCGAATAGGAGCGAAGCGAATGCGCGCGCCAGCAGTGCCGCCGCCCCCAGGCCCAGGCCGGCGCCGGCCAGTCCAAGACGCAGAGCGCCGCCGACAAAAAAGCGCCGGACCTGCTGGGCGCTGGCCCCGAGCGCCATGCGGATGGCGATTTCGCGCCGGCGCTCGGCCACCGCGCAGGCCACCACGGCGTAAACCCCGACCACGCCCAGCGCCAGCGCCAGCCCTGCGGTCAGCGCCATGACGAGCATGAGGAACGACGGCAGCGAGATCGAATTGGCATAGATCGCCTCCATGGTCGAATTCGAGTAGATCGGCAAGCTCGCATCGGCCGAGGCGACCGCGCGCCGCAATTGCGCCAGCAGCGCCGCCGTGCCCGCCCGCGGGCTGCGCACAATGAAGGTCGCAGCGTGGAGGCCCACCGGCGGTTCATAAATAGCCGCGGGCGCGGGCTGGTCCACGCCGTTGAAGTGAACATCCGCGACCACGCCGATGACTTGGTCCCAGTCGGGATCATCGCTGGCGCGCAGCTGCTGGCCCAAGGCTGCTTGCGGGCTCCCCCACCACTGCCGGGCCAGGTTGGTCGAGACCAGGGCAAATGGGCGGCGCTGCGCGATATCTTCCCAGGTCAGCTCGCGGCCGGCAATCAGAGGCGTTCCGGCGGCGTGGAAGAAGCCGGGCGAAACGGTCACAAAAAAACGTTCGGGAGCATTCGCGCCGGCCAGCTCGGGGCGCGACTGCGGGAACGCTTGACGCCAATCGCCGCCGTAGCCCTGCATGGGCAGGCCGCTGGCGAAGGCGGCGGACTCGACCCCTGGGATTGCCACGATGCGGTCGATCAGCCCCGGCAGGGATATCGGCTCGCTCACGGGCATGGTCACGCGAAATGTCTGCAGCGAGGCCGGATCGCTGAAGCCGGGAGCGACCGAGCGCAGCGCCGCGACGCTCCGCACCAGCAAGCCCGCGCCCAGCACCAACACCAGCGCCAGCGCGACTTGGGCAACCACCAGCCCCGAGCGTGCCCGCTGGCTCTCGCGTCCCGCGGTCGCCGCGCGATCGGTGCCAAGGCGCTCGCCTGCGACTCGCAACGCCGGCAGCGCAGAAACCGCTAGGCCGGCAAGCAGGGCGGCAGCAGCAGCGAAGGCCCACGCGGCGCCGCCGATGCGGGCCTCGTGCAAGCGCGGTACGCCGGCAGGCGCAAGGCGTTGAAGCAGCGCGATGCCCGCCCGCGCCAGCGCCAGCGCGCAGGCACCGGCCGCAAGCGCGACCAGCAGGCCCTCCAACACGATCCCGCGCGCGGCGCGGGCGGAAGTGGCGCCCAGCGCGACGCGGATGGCGAAGTCCTGGCGGCGCGCCTCGGCGCGGACGAAGAAAAGATTGAGCACGTTCGCGCAAGCCAGCAGCAACAGCAGCGCCGACGCGCCCATCGCCGCCCAAAGCTTGCCGCGGGCGCCGCCGATGACCACCTGGCTGAGAGGGCGGACCAAGGGCGCAATGCGCCACCGGGCCAGGGCTCGCGGTTTGGCTTCGGGAGTGCCGGGATAGGAGCGGAGCCACACCGGAAGCAGGCGCTGCAAATCGTTCGTGGCGGCGGCGCGAGAGACGCCGGGGCGAAGGCGGGCGACGCCGCTGAATTCGAAATCGCCAAGCGTGAGGGTTGCCGGATCGAGTTGGAGCGGGAGAATCAGCTCGGGCTCGAGGCCGCCTGGTATCGAGAATCCACGCGGCATAATGCCGACGACGAGCCGCGGAGCGCCGTTGACCATGAGCATTTGACCCACGACGGCGCGGTCGCCGCCGAAGCGGCGCCGCCAAAAACCGTACCCTAGCATGGCCGCGGGCTGCGCGTGGGGCTGCTCGTCGCCGGGAGTGAGCCAGCGGCCCGCGAGAGGAGGCACCGCGAACGCACGAAGCACACCGGAGGTCACTGCAAAGGTACGGGCGCGTTCGGGCGGCCGGCCGCCGCCGGAAATGACGTCGCTGAAGACGCTCCATATGCCGAGCGCGGAGAAGCTGCGGTTGCGCTCGGAGTAGATCTGCGCCAGCGAGGCCGAGAGTCCGAGTTCTCCAGAGCCGCCGTTCGCGCCCATCGGGCTCGGCGCGCCGGGCGCAAACTCGCCGATTTCCACGAGCTGGCGTGCCTGCGGCAGCGGCAGCGGGTGCAGCAGCACGGCGTTCACGACAGCGAACAGCGCGGTGGCGGCGCCGAGGCCCAGCGCCAGCGCGGCCACCGCAGCGAGGGTGAAGCCCGGAGCGCGGGCGAGCGAGCGCGCCGCCAAGCGGAGGTCTCGAAGCCAGTCGCGGAACATCGTGGCTTCATTGTGCTTCCGGGCTCAAATATAAGCAATATTTATGAAGTATTAAAAATTATGAATTGGACGCGGTCGTCCGGGGCCGTCCAAGCTGAGTCATGGCCGAAACGGTACGAGTTTTCGACACCACGCTGCGCGACGGCGAGCAGGCACCCGGATTCAGCATGACCCCTGCGGAGAAGCTGCGCTTGGCGCGGCAACTCGAGGCGCTGGGCGTGGATGTGATCGAGGCCGGCTTCCCCATGGCCAGCGAAGGCGATTTTGCCGGGGTGGAAGCCGTGGCGCGGGCCTGCCGCACGGTGCAGGTGGCGGCGCTGGCGCGGGCACTCGAGGCCGACGTGCGGCGAGCGGCCCTGGCGCTGGCGGCGGCGTCCAAGCCGAGGCTGCATGTGTTCGTGGCGACCAGCGAGATCCACCTGAAACACAAGCTGCGCAAGACGCGGGCGGAGGTGCTGGCGGACACCTTCAAGGCCGTGGCGCTGGCGCGCAGCCTGGTGGCCGACGTGGAATTTTCGGCCGAGGACGCGACCCGCAGCGACCGCGAGTTTCTGGCGTCGGTGCTGGAGGCGGCGGTCGCAGCCGGCGCGACGACGCTCAATATTCCCGACACCGTGGGCTACAGCGTGCCCAGCGAGTACGCCAATTTAATCGGCTACCTGCGCGCGCACGTGCGCGGCACGCGGGCCGCCGATGGCGTGACCTGGAGCGTACATTGCCATAACGATCTGGGACTGGCGGTGGCGAACTCGCTGGCGGCGGTGGGAGCGGGGGCCCGTCAGGTCGAGTGCACCATCAACGGCATCGGGGAGCGCGCGGGCAACGCAGCCCTTGAGGAAGTGGCGATGGCGCTCCACGTCCGGCGCGACAGCCTTCCCTATGCGACCGGGCTGGCGCTGGAGCAGTTGCATCCAACGAGCCAGTTGCTGACCGAAATCACCGGCGTGACGGTGCAGCCCAACAAGGCGATCGTGGGCGCGAACGCCTTCGCGCACGAGGCCGGCATCCACCAAGACGGCATGCTGAAGTCGCCGATGACCTACGAGATCATGACCCCGCGCACGGTGGGGCGCGCCGGGCACGAGCTGGTGCTGGGCAAGCACAGCGGGCGGCACGCGCTGCAGGCGCGGCTGACGGAACTGGGGTTCGCGCTGGACCGGGAGCAGTTGCAGCGGGCGTATGTGGATTTCCTGGCGGCGGTGGACGAGCGCAAGGCCGTGACCGAGCGGGAGCTGCGGGCGATCGCGCGCCGGAGCGGCGCCGCACCCGCCTTCGCGCCCGCGGCCTGCCCAGGGGATTCGACCGAGTCGCTCTGGGCCGTGTAAACTCCAGAGGCCATGGAGAGACTCAGTGTGGTCTTGCTGCCGGGCGACGGCATCGGCCGCGAAGTGCTGGATGCCGCCTGCGAAGTGCTGGCAGCGGCCGGCGCGCGCTTCGGCTTCGAAGTGGCGGCGAGCACGCATGTGATCGGCGGGGTGGCGGTGCGGGTAATGGGCACGCCGCTGCCGCCGGCCACGCGCGCCGCGGTGGCTTCGGGCAAGGCGGTGCTCTTGGGAGCGGTGGGAGCGCCCGAGTTCGACGCCGAGCCGCCAGAGCGCAAGCCCGAAACCGGATTGCTGGAGCTGCGCAAGCAACTGGGGTGCTGGGCAAACCTGCGCCCGGTGCGGCGGCATGCCGGCGCCGGCGCGACGCCGCTGCGGGAAGAAGTGGTGGCGAAGTGCGACCTGATCGTGCTGCGCGAGCTCACCGGCGGCCTCTACTTCGGCGAGCCGCGCGGGTTCGCCCCGGGGCGCACCGCGGCATTCAACACCCTGCGCTACTCGGTCGAGGAGATCGAGCGGCTGGCGCGTTTCGGCTTCAAGCTGGCGCGGCAGCGGCGGCGCAAGCTGACCAATGTGGACAAGGCCAACGTGCTCGAGACCAGCCAGCTTTGGCGCGAAGTGTTTGTGCGGGTGGGGAGGGAGTTCCCCGATGTCGCGCTCGATCATCTTTATGTGGACAACGCCGCAATGCAGTTGATGCTGCGGCCGGCGAGCTTCGACGTGATCGCGACCGAAAACTTGTTCGGGGACATCCTGAGCGATGAGGCGGGCGTGCTGGCCGGATCCCTGGGGCTGCTGCCCTCGGCGTCGCTGGGAGGCCCGGTGGGGCTGTATGAGCCGGTGCACGGCTCGGCGCCGGATATTGCCGGCAAAGGTTGGGCGAATCCGGCGGGGGCGATTCTTTCGGCGGCGATGATGCTGCGCCACAGCTTCGGGCTCGAGGATGCGGCTGCCGCGATCGAGGCGGCGGTCGAGGCCGCGCTGCGCGCGGGCGTGCTGCCGCGCGACCTCGTCCCTGCGGGCGCCCAGTTCGCGACCACCGCGAGCTTCACCAATGCGGTGGTGTACGCCGTCACCGGCGATTAGCAGGCGTGATCATGGGGCGGATCCGGCGGCTGCCGGATTTGGCGGGGCCTTCGGAGGGATAGGAGCCGACTTGGTCGCCCTTGGCGTTGAAGATGGGCATGATCGTGCCCGGCGCCAGGTTGGCGAGCGAGGCCTCGATCTTGTTGACGTCGCCGACGATGACAACGATCTCGCGGTTGGGATGGATGACTTCTTGCGCGGCGGCCTGGGCCTGGTCGGCGGTGACCGCGTTCACGTTCTCGACCCAGGTCGCGAGGCGATCGGGCGGCAGGCCATAGATGCCGGTGGTGAGGAACTGGCC
>DATNED010000051.1:0-9970 GCA_035553115.1 Terriglobales bacterium
CTGGAAGAACGTCACCCCGCCGGAGATGCCGCATTTGGGGCGCGTCAGCCTGATCGAGGCCTCGCCGCTCGCCGCCGGCACCGCCTACGTCGCGGTGAAGCGCTACTTGCAGGATGACCGCAAGCCGTACATCTTCCGCACCCGCGATTGGGGCGCGACGTGGAGCACGATCGTGCACGGGCTTCCGGCGGGGGATTTCGTCCATGCGGTGCGGGCGGACACGGTGCGCCCGGGCCTGCTCTACGCGGGCACCGAGCATGGCTTCTACGTATCGTTAAACGACGGCGACGATTGGCAGCCGCTGTCGCTCAACATGCCCGATCAGCAGGTTTCCGACATCGCGGTCGCGCCGCACGATATCGTGATCTCCACCATGGGCCGCGGCTTCTGGTCGCTGCAGAACATGGACCTGCTGCGCCAGCTCACCCCGGCCGTCGCCGCCAGCGCCAGCCTGCACGTCTTCACCCCGCAGGAGGCGGCGCGCGGCAGCCGCGGCCTGACACTCGACTACCTGCTGCCGAACGCGGCGCGGAAGGTCACGGTCGAGATCCTAGACGCCAAGGGAACGAAGGTGGCTGATTTCAGCGGCCCGCCTGCCCGCGGCGGACGCGGTGGCGCGAATGCCGCACCTGCCGGCGGCGGCCGCGGGCGCGGCGGACCGGTGGCGCCCACGGCCTCGGCCGGCCTCAACCAATTCACCTGGAACCTGCGTTACCCTGGCGCAACCAGCTTCCCCGGCATGGTGCTCTGGGGCGCAAACATCTCGAGCGGACCCGAGGCCGTCCCCGGAGCCTATTCGGCTCGCGTCACCGCCGATGGCGCAACCCAGACGGTGGCGTTCCGGGTGGTGCCGAATCCGCACTCCGCGGCGACGCAGGCCGATTTGCAAGCCGAGTTCGATCTCGACCAGAAGGTCGTCGCGGCCGAGAGCCGCGCCAACCAGGCGGTGATTGACGTGCGCGCGCTCCGCGACCAGGTGGCGCAGCGCGTCAGCGCCGACAGCGCGCTTGCGTCCGATGGCAACGCGCTCACGGCGCAGCTCACCGACATCGAGGAGACCATCTACCAGCCCAAGAGCCACGCCAGCGAGGACCCGCTGAACTTCCCCATCAAGCTCAACAACCGCATCGGGCACCTGATGGGGGTGATCGAGGGCAGCTACGATGCGCGCCCCACGGACCAGACCTACGCGGTGTTCGCGGATCTCTCGAAAGAACTCGACGCCGTGCTGGCCAAATTCGAAGGGGTCAAATCCGGGGCGCTTGCAGCCTTCAACCAGAAGCTCGCCGCCGCCGGTCAACCGGCGGTGGCGCTCAAGCCCGCCGGCGCTACCCGATGACCAAAACCGGATAGCGCGCCAGATCCCGATCGGCGCTGATCAGAGCCAACCCCTCGGCCTGGGCCTGCGATCCTGCCCCGACCTGCGGGGCAACTCGGGCCCTGCCGCCATTGGCGCATGCGAATCGGCAGCAAGCCGATGCGCAGCCTTGCGGTGCGATCTTCGAGGTATTCGATCGCGGCCGACGGCAGCTTCAGCTTGTCGCCTTTGATCGCCATCTCCCAAGCGCTCGCCAGGCTCAGCCAACGCGTGTTCTCGGGTGTGAACGCTGCCAGGGCTGGTTCGGAAAGCTTCTCCGGGCAGCTTGCTGCCCACAGAAAGACGTCGAGCAGGCAATTCAATCGCAGAACATCGCCTCGAGCTCCGGATCGCGGGCGTCGAAATCATCGCTGATCCAGACTTTGCCTCGATCCATCCCCAGCGGCCGGGATAGCGGCAGGGGGGCCAATTGCGCCACCGGGCAATTGCGCTTGGCGATGGTGATGGTTTCGCCTGCAGCCACGCGTTCAAGCAGGTGCGACAGCTGGGCCTTGGCCTCGTGAACGTTCACGATCACGGGCGCGCGCGCCTTGCGCGGCTTGGATGCCGGTGCCATACCGCCATTGTAGACTAGCAACTGGACCATGTCGGCCTCCGCCCCTCGCCGTCTGCTGTTCGTTTCCGCCACACCCGCCAGCGTGCGCCAGGGCAGCGGCACCTATGTCGGCATTTCCGTGCTGCGCCAGGCCTTGCTCAAGCTGGGGCATGAGGTTACGCTGATCGCGCCGCGGCGGGCGCTGGGAACCTGGCGCCGGCTCTGGTTCAATCTGCATTTGCGCCGCCTGCGAACCGGCGCGACCGTGGTCGGCTTCGATCTGGACGGCTTGTTCCTGGGTGGCGGGAGCTCGATTGCCTCGATCAAAGGCGTCCTCGCCGAGGAAAGCTGCCACGAGCGCGGCTGGTCGCGCCTCAGCCTCGGCCTTCAGGCGCGCTGGGAAGGGGTGCGCGCGCGCCGCGCCGACCGCGTGATCGCCACCAGCCGCTACGCCGCCGCCGCGATCGAGCGCTGCTACCGGGTGCCGCAGGAGCGCATCCGCGTGGTTCCGGAGTTGCTCGATCTGGCTGCCTGGAACGCTCTGCTGGCGGCGGCGCCGCTAGCGGTGCGCACGCGTCCGCGCGTGCTCTGCGTCGCCCATCTCTATCCCCGCAAGGATGTCTCCACCCTGTTGCAGGCGGCCGCGCGGCTGCACGCAGACGTCGAAATCCGGGTGGTGGGCGAAGGCCCCGAGCTGGCCCGACTGCGGCACCAGGCGCGGACGCTGGGCGTTCAGGACCGGGTGCGATTTCTGGGGCACATCAGCCGGGCCGAATTGGCGGGCGAATACCGCAACGCCGATCTCTTCTGCCTGCCCAGCCGCCAGGAAGGCTTCGGCATCGTGCTGCTCGAGGCGATGGCGGCGGGCTTGCCGATCGTGGCGGCGCGCGCGACCGCCGTGCCCGAGGTGGTTCCCGAGCCCGCCTGCGGCTGCCTCTTCCTGCCCGGCGACGCCGCCGAGTTGGCGCGCTTGCTCGAGCTGCTGCTCGCGGATGCCACCGTGCGCCGCGACCAGGGCCGCGCCGGACGCCGCCGCGCGGCCGCATTCGATGCGCCCGCGGTCGCGGCCCAGTTCCTGCGGGCGATCAGCTAGGGCGGAACGGGGCGGGGCGATACGGGGGGCCTGCCGTTCCGAATTTCGCGGGCCTGGCCCTGCCGCCAGCCGAAGTTCCCCTCGCGCGCTCCGCTGTTGACTTCCTACAGGAGGGTGCGGTAGTCTCCTGTTGGAATCCTAAAGGAGCCGGGCATGGGCGAGAACAAGGCCGAGCTGCTGCGCGGAACCCTCGACTTGATGGTGCTGAAGACGCTGGAGACGCTGGGGCCGCTGCACGGCTACGGCATTGCGCGGCGGCTGGAGCAGGTGAGCGGCCAACTGCTGGCGATGAACCAGGGCACGCTCTACCCGGCGCTGCTTCGGATCGAGCAGCGCGGCTGGATCCGCTCGTGCTGGGGAGCGAGCGAGAACAACCGGCGCGCCCGCTACTACTCGCTCACCGCCAAGGGCCGGCGCCAGCTGGCCGCCTCCGCGCGGGAGTGGGAGCAGATGACGGCGCTGATGGCGCGGGTGCTGGCGGGAGGCGAGCATGCCTAGCCGGAGGCGACTGCGCGAGGAGCTCGAGGCGCACCTCGAGGCGCTGGCGCAGAGGTACCGCGCTCAGGGCATGGGCGAGGCGGAGGCGCGCCGCGCGGCACGCCTCAAGCTCGGCGGCGCCGACCAGATCGAGGAGGCCTGGGGCGACGAGCGCCGCTTCGGCTGGTTGGAGGATTTGCGACGCGACCTCATCCTGGGCGCGCGCGCGCTGCGGCGCGCGCCCGGGTTCACCGCGGTGGTGGTGCTTTCGCTCGCGCTCGGAATCGGCGCCAACACCGCCATCTTCAGCTTGCTCGACGCCGCCCTGCTGCAGAAGCTGCCAGTGCGCGCTCCCGATGAGTTGGCGCTGCTTTATTGGCACGCGCAGCGATGGCCCCGCGGCCTCGACCAGAGCGGCACCGGCTCGCCTCCCACCTCCGACGACGGCAGCTTTTCGCTCGCCTATGCCACCTACCTGCAACTGCGCGACCACAGCGGCATCGCGATGCAGAACATCTTCGCCTTCTCGCCGCTGGGCGTCGGCACCCCCAGCACGGCACTCGAGGTGGATGGTCGCACCTCGCTGGCGCGCGCCAGCTTGGTGACCGGGGGCTTTTTCCCCGGGCTGGGCCTTGCCGCGTATCGCGGGCGGCTGGTCGGCGCGCACGACGAGGTGGCCGGCGCTTCGCCTGTCGTGGTGCTCAGCTTTGATTATTGGAGTGCGCATTTCGCCGCCAACCCCGAGCTGATCGGCAAAGCGGTCACAATCAACGGCAGTGCCGCGACCGTGGTGGGCATCGCCCCGCCGCAGTTCCAGGGCGTGGTCCAAGGTGCTGCGGTGGACGCCTGGATTTCGCTCTCGCCCACCAACCCCGCCAGCCTTGCGCCTTGGGGCTTCACCCCGCCGGCGGGCTCGATCTTCACCGCCACCAGCTATTGGTGGCTGCAGGTCATGGGCCGGCGGCGGCCGGGGGTCAGTCTGGCGCAGGCGCAGGCGCAGCTGGGGCCGCAGTTCGAGCAGAGTGCTGTGGCGGCCCTGCATCGCGAACCCAAGGGCGATTCCCTGCCGCAGCTTGGGGTGATGAGCGGAGCGCAAGGCATCAACCAATTCGCCAGCGATCACGGGCAGGACCTCTGGGTCATGATGTCGGTCGCGGGATTGCTGCTGCTGCTGGCCTGCGTGAATGTGGCGGCGCTGCTGCTGGCGCGGGCCAGCGCGCGGCGGCAGGAGATCGGCGTCCGCCTGGCGCTGGGGGCTCGGCGCTGGCGCCTGATCCGGCAACTGCTCACCGAAAGCGTGCTGCTGGCCGGCCTTGGGGGCGCCTTTGGCGCCGCGATCGCGCCCCTCGGCGTCCGCCTGCTCTTGACGCTGCTCGGCGGTGCCGGCGGACCACTGCCGGTGGCGGCGGGCGTGGACGGCTGGGTGGTCGCTTTCGCGCTGGGGGTCTCGCTGCTCACCGGCCTGCTCTTTGGCTTGGCGCCGGCATTGCGAAGCACCCGGCAGGGCGTGTGCGCGCCGCTGCAGCCAGGCCGAGCCGGCGCGGTGCGGGTGCGGCTGCGCGGAGACAAGATGCTGGCTGTGGTCCAGGTGGCGCTCTCGCTGGTGCTGCTGGTGGGCGCGGGGCTTTTTCTGCGTACCTTGCGCATGTTTGAGGTCGCTCCGTTGGGCTTCAACCCGAATCACCTGCTGGTTTTTGGCCTCGACGGCGCCGAGGCAGGGTACCGCGGCGCGGGGCTGAGCGGGTTGTATGAGCGCGTCCACCAAGCGATCGGGGCGGTCCCCGGCGTGAGCGCGGTCACCGAAAGCCGCCTGCGGCTGCTGGACGGCTGGATCGGCTCCGGCAGCTTGCACGTGCCGGGTGTGACCCTCGATGCGGCCAACACCCATACGCTAGAGAATTCCGCCGGCCCAGGCTTCCTCGCCGCCTTCGGCATGCGCCTGCTTGCGGGGCGCGACTTCAATGATGCCGATCTGCGCTCGAGCAACAACGTCGTGATCATCAATCAAAGCCTGGCACGGCAATTGTTCGGCACCGGCATGCCCTTGGGACGCCAACTCGGCCCCGGCTTGGAGCCAGGCGGTCGGCTGTACACGGTGATCGGCGTTGCCCAGGATGCGCGCTACGGCTCGCTGCGCGGCCCCATGCCCCCCACGCTTTTCTGGCCCTACACGCAAGCCGACACCAAGCTTGGAACCTTGACCTTCCAGGTGCGCTTCCGCACCACTGCGGACGCGGTGCTGCCGGGCATCCGCCAAGCGCTGCAGCGGATTGATCCGGCGCTGGCGATGTCCGACCCCAAGCTCGAGACCGAGGTCGCCGGAGGACGCCTGGCGCGCCAGCAGATGTTCGCGCAGCTCTCAAGCTTCTTCGGTCTGCTCGGCCTGCTGCTCGCCGCCATCGGCATCAAGGGCACGATGGCATATGCGGTGGCGCGGCGCAGCGCCGAGATCGGCATCCGCATGGCGCTGGGCGCGCGCCGCGGGCAGGTGCTGGGTGCGGTGCTGCGGGAGACTTTGGCGGTCACCTTGGGCGGCATCGCCGCCGGAGCGGTGGCCGCGCTGCTGGCCGCCCGCCTGGTCGCGACCAAACTCTATGGCGTGAAGCCCAACGACCCCGCGACGCTGCTGGGCGCGGCGCTGTTGCTGCTGGCGGTGGCCGCGCTGGCGGGGCTTTGGCCGGCGCGGCACGCGGCCCGCACCGACCCCATGCGCGCGCTGCGTTCGGAGTGAGCCCGGTTCGGTGCGAGGCTAGAGGCCCAGGACCTCCAGTCCGTAGAGCCGGGCGGCGCGCGCCAGCGTGCGGTCGTGGGTGGCGAAGGTGAGCGCCCGCTCACGCTCTTCATGCCAGCGCAGCGCGGTGGCAAGGTGGATTGCGTCCAACGTGCCCAGCGGCACCTCCAACGGCTCGGCGGCGCGCAGCAGCACTGCGCGGCCCAGCGGCTGCATCAGCACGCCTGCCAGGAACCGCGCCAGGCTTTCGTGACGCAGCAGCAGGGCGTCGGCGTCCGACGCGCCCTGCAAGCGGAGGCGGTCGAGGACGCGCCTGCATTCAACGGCGGTGATCTCGCTGGTGAGCGCCTCGCATTCCAGCCGATTCAAGCGCAGTTGTTCCGGCTGGTTCAGCACATAACGCAGCACCACCGAAGAATCAAAATAGCAGCCGGTCATCGTTGGTTCTGCCTGGTCTCGAGCAGGAGATCAACGATATCAATCCCGCCGAGTTCGAGCGGCGGGAGCTGCTCGAAATCGCGCAGCTTGCTCTTTGCCGGCTGCGGCCGCAGGCCGTTGCGCGCAGGCGCCTGCCCCAACTGAGCGACCGGCGCGCCGCGGTCGGTGATGGTGATGACCTGGCCCAGCTTGGCCTGGCGCAGGTACTTGCTCAGGTGCGCCTTGAATTCCGCGATGCCGACTTCCTTCATGACCCCATTATGACCTCTTCGGGTCATCCCCCGCGGCTGGGAACTTTCAGAAGTGCCGGTCCACGGGCTTGCGCTCCCAGCGTCCGGCGGTGGAGACGGTGCGTTCCCAAGGGCTGCGCTGCCAGTTGTCGGGCGTGTTGGGGTCGCCGATCCAGCGCGGAGGCGTCAAGCGCAAATAATGGGCGATGGCGTGCACGTGGGGCTCGTAGAGGGCGCGCAATTCCGCCAGGCGTTCGGCGCCGCGGCCTTCGAACCCGAGCCGCAGCCCGGCATCCGCAAGCAGCGCGTGCAGCTTCTTCAACTCCGCCGCAGGCAGGCGATCATGAGCATTGCCCGGCAGCTTGCGGATGAAGATCTGGGCCAAATCCACCACCGCGTGCCGGGCCATGGCAAAGGTCAGCTGCGCCTGCCGGGTGCAGCCTTCTTCGCATCCTGCCAGCAAGAGCGAGCAGGCATCCAGAATGCTGGTCAGGGCCGCCAGCCAGGATTGATTGGTGTGCTGGGAGCGGAAATACCCCAGCACCGGATAGGAGATGTGGCTCTCGAGCAACTGCGCCGACCAGCGTTCCCATTCGGCGAGGTAGGCCTCGAGCTGCTCCAGGTTGCCGGCGTGACGCCGCAGCAGCTCGCTTGCGGAGGGGGGCGAGCCGGCGCGCGCATCGAGCATGGAGATGTTGGCCTCGCGGTTGGAGAAGCCGCTGTAGAGCACCGGCAGGTAGCTGATGATCACCGCCACGAAGCCGAACCCCAGTCCGCCCTCGCACACGGCGAGCAGCCGCGCCCAATCGCTATGGGGCACGGCGTTGCCGAGCCCGAGCGTGAGGAACATCACGCCGCTGAGATAGAAATCCATGCCGAAGCCGTTCAGCGCCTCGCTGGTGTGCAGCGGCGAGCCCAGCCCGTAGTACACCAACGCGAAGCCCAGAATCAGCCCCACGGCCCAGAGCACGAACAGCCCCAGCATCGAGAGCGGACCGAACAGGCTCAGCGCCGATTCCCGCCGCCGCCCGCCCAGGGTCCGATCCACGGTTTGCGCCCACAAGGGCCAGAATCCACGGAAATACGTGCGCGTGAAGCGGAAGCGCCCATTGAGCCGCCGCGGCAGGATCATGGTCTCGAAGGCGTCGCGCAGCAGGAACAGCACCAAGGCGACGCCGGCGGTGAGCTCGACGCCATGCTCGAATCCGTTCATTTCGCTATCATCATCGCATGGCGGCAGGGAACTGGACCGAACTCGAAGTCGGGGATGGCTCGCGCATGCGCACCTACACCTGCGGAACGGGCGCATGCGGCGCGATCATTCTGCAGGAAGCCTTCGGCGTCAATGCCCACATTCAGGATGTCGCCGACCGCCTGGCCGGGGAAGGCTACCGCTGCATCGCGCCGGAACTGTACCACCGCACCGCGCCCGAATTTGTGGGCGACTACTCCGATTTCCGCACCGCGATGCCGCATCTCAACGCGATGAGGGACGAGGGGCAGGATCAGGACCTCCGCGCCTGCGCGGCCTGGCTGGCCGAACACAACGTCTCCGAAATGGTCGCCGTCGGCTTCTGCATGGGCGGCCGCGTGGCCATTCGCGCCGCAGCCGCGCTCGAACTGCGCGCAGCCGCGTCATTCTACGGCGGCAGGCTGCCGAGCCTGCGCGAGCGCATCGCCGCGATCTCCGCTCCGCTGCTGCTGGTCTGGGGGGACAAGGACGAGCACATTCCGCCCTCCCAGCGCGCCGAATTCGCCGATCTGCTGCGCGCGCAAGGCAAGGATTTCGTCGAGTGCACGTTCTCGGCCGCTGACCACGGCTTTTTTTGCGACGCGCGCCCGTCCTACCACGCCCGTTCGGCCCGCCTCGCCTGGTCGCTGCTGATTTCGTTCCTGCGAGAGCCTCTGCGCGCTACTTCCGCGTAACCACCCACGACGCGCCACCGTCGCTGGTTCGCCATTCCTGGCCGGCGCCGTCGGCGATCACGACATGCGCTTCATCGCTGGCGCTGATGGACGCCAAATCCTGCGGCGCGGAGCCCACATCGGGCAGCATCACCTGGGTCCAATGCGCACCCTGATCCGGGGAGACATAGACCTGATCGCTGCGCCCGCCCGCCCAAATCGCCCGTCCGGCGCTCGCCAGCGCGCGGAAGCGCACGCCTGGGACCAGGGGCACGGTGGCCCACAGGCCCGATCCGATCGAGCGCAGCACCTGCCCGCCGCGTGAGATCGCCCACCCCAATACCATGCCCGAAGCGGGCGCGAGTCCGCCCCGCGAGGGTGCCGCCTGGGAAGGCGCCAGAAGCACGGCGTTCGCCGCCTCGCTCCGGATGGGCTGGAAGGGCGTGGCTCCTCCCCACGCCGCCAACTCCGCTTGCGCGCCGCGCTGCGCGGGCTGATCCGCGAAACCGGTTGCGAGCGGAGTGAAATCGAGCGCGGGCGCCACCGCAACTTCTTCGGCGGGCTGCGGCGCAGGAAGGGCGGGGGTTCCGCCGGCATATACGAGGGGGCTGGCGGCACGCGATTGCGCGGGCAGACTCCTGCGCGCGCGACGTTTTGCCACTGCGGTGCGCGGCGCGAGAATAACCGGCACTGCCACCGGCACTGTGCGCGACGCCACAGCGGCGACTTGCGATGCCGGCAGGGGCGCCTTTGCCGGCGGCGCCTGCACGATCACGGGCGCATGCCACAGCACCACGACCGCCACCACGGCGCTGGCCGCCAGCGCCAGCGGCGCGCCCATCCAAATCGCCAGCCCGGTTCGATGGGCCGCGGTCGGGACTTCCGCCAGGCCGCTTCGGAGGCACAGCGCGCCGGTGCATCCGGCCCATTCGCGGCAGGCTGCGCAGCGGCCCAGGTGGCGTCGGAGCGCGCGCGCGGCGCGCGGCTCCAGGCGGCCCTCGATGCAGGCCGCGAGCTGGTTCGCATCCGGATGGCGATCATTGCGCATGGTCACAAGCCGTGCCTCGGCTGCAGCGCCTCGCGCACGTCGAGGCGCAGCCAGCGCGGATCGCTCCGCATGGCCGCCTCCGCGGCCGCCGGCCGCAGCCCTCCGCGTCCGAGTTCGCGCCGCGTCTGTTTCCGC
>DATNED010000052.1:0-10964 GCA_035553115.1 Terriglobales bacterium
CATCGTGGTCATGCCCATCCTGGGCCCCATCGTCGGCGGCTGGATCACCGACAGCTACTCCTGGCGCTGGGTCTTCTTCATCAATCTCCCCATCGGCATCATGAGCCTGGTGCTCATCCACCTGTTCATCTTCGATCCGCCGTACATCGGCAAGCGCGTGCGCAACGTCGATTTCTGGGGCCTCGGCCTGCTCGCCCTCTGGATTGCCTCGCTGCAGATCATGCTCGACAAAGGCCAGGAAGCCGACTGGTTCAGCTCGCACTTCATCGTCATTCTCGCCGCCGTCGCCGCGGTCGGCTTCGTGGCCTTCATCCTGCGCGAGCTTGGGGCGAGGGAACCGATCGTCCATCTCCGCTTGCTCGCCTACCGCACCTATGCCGCCGGCGTCGGCTTGGTCGGCCTGCTCGGCGTGGTCCTCTATGGCGGCCTGGTGATCCTGCCGCTGTTCCTTCAGATCCTATTGGGATACAACGCCATGACCGCCGGCGAGCTCACCTCGCCCCGCGGCGTCGGCACCATGATCTTCATGCCGCTGGCCGGCTATCTCCTCGGCCGCCGCTTCGATGCCCGCAAGATGATGACCGCCGGCATGGCCGTCGCCGGACTTGCGCTCTTCGGCTTCTCGCGCATGACGCTCGATGTTCCCGTGCATTACGTCATTTGGATCGGCGTCCTGCAAGGCTGCGGCATGGGCTTCCTCTTCGTCCCGCTCACCACCACCACCGTGGACCCGATCCCCTTGCACGAGATGGGCTACGCCACCAGCATCTACAGCCTCACCCGCAACATCGGCGGCAGCTTCGGCATCGCCTTCGCCACCACGCTGCAGGCGCGCCGCGCCCAATTCCATCAAAATATCCTGACCGCCCATGTCACCACCGCCTCGCCCGCCTACCGCGCGCTGCTGGCGCAGGCCCAGGCCCTGCTCACCCGTCACGGCCTCAGCCCCGCCGACGCCGTCCACGCCGCCCTCGGCCTGCTCTACTCCACCGTCCTCCGCCAAGCCCTCCTCGCCAGCTACCTCGACGTGTTCCGCGCCTTCGGCTGGATTTTCCTCGCCGGCATCCCGTTCCTCTGGCTCATGCGCCGCCCCCGCTACGGCAAGCGGCCGGGCGCCGCCGCCGCGCATTAACGGTTGAAGCGCCAAGCCCGCCAGCGTCGGCTCACGCGAGCTTCAGAGCATCGGCCCATGCCGCCCCGCGCCGAGAGCGAGGCCGAAATCTGGGCGCGCATGGACCGCGGCGGCGTCGCGGCGCCCTTTGAAGACCGCCCGCCGGCTCATTTCGAGCCGATCAAGATCCGGGGCAAGCCCATCGCGACACGATTACCGAAGATCGCAAGGACCGGTTTCGGCAGCGGCACGCCCGCCGAAGTCAGCGCGTCGGCAGCTACTGCCGTGGATTTCTTCCCGCCGGCTTGGGGCCGTAAAGCGCAATCAGGCGCTGGGCGTCGGCGTAAGGCACCCACTGGGGATTCGACCCATCGTTAACAAACAGGCTTGGCGTGCCGCCACGTCGGAGAACAAAGAGACCGACGCACTCGTCGCCGCCGCAGTCGCCGCCGCGATAATCCTGGTAAGCTACCGTGCCTTCATCGGAGATGGCGGAGCGGATCTGGAGCCCCTCCGCGGTCGGGGTGCAGACACGAGATGGAACCCCGCTCCAGCCTTCGACACAAGTCCACTCCGCCCCCGTCAATCCGCTCGCACCGGGCGCTGCTGATTTGTGCCACGTGATCCAATCGCCCGAAGCGCTGATCGAATAAGCCTCATACCCCGTCTGGTTAAGGCTTGCGCGCGCCGGCGCCACGATGCATCTATTGGAGCCGCTGTACGCGCGCATGGCGGCCGCGGTAAAGGCTTCACCGTTGATTGCGACCGACGACACCATCATGCCCATGCAGCATCCCGGCCAGACCAAACGCGCGCGGTTATGGGTGTACGTGGGCGACGGGGAGCATCCCTATAATATTTTCGATTTCGCGCTGACGCGGGCCCGCGACGGACCAGCGAACTTTCTCGGCGAATACAAGGGAACGCTGCTGGCCGACGCCTACGGCGGCTTTGACGGCGTGGTGGTGTCGAATCAGATCCGGCGGGCGGGCTGCCAAGCCCACGCCCGGCGCAAGTTCGTGGACGCGGAAGCTTCGGCGCCGGCGCTCGCCGCCGAAGCCGCGGCGCACTACCGCGTGCTCTATGCGATTGAGCGGCGCGGGCGCGACCTCGACCCCGCCGCCCGGCTCGAACTGCGCCGCCGCGAGTCGGTTCCGCGGTTGGAGGCGCTGCATGCGCGCTTGCTCGACTGGAAAGCCGAACTGCTGCCCAAGCATCCCATGGCCGAAGCCGTCGGTTACGCCCTCCGCCAGTGGCCCGCGCTCACATGCTTTGCCACCGATGGCGCCGTCCCCATCGACAACAACGCCAGCGAGCGCGAGATGAAACGCGTCGTGCTCCACCGCAAAAACTCGCTGTTCGTCGGCAACCCGCGGGGCGGCAGAACCGCCGCCATCCTCTCCAGCTTCACCAGCACCTGTTTCCGCCACCGCATCGACCCCCAGCGCTACTTCACCCAACTGCTCATGAATCTGCCCGGCGCCTCGATCGAGCAACTCGATGCCTGGCTTCCCGACCGCTGGCTCGCCCGCCAGCCCCCTACCTCTCCCGCGCCGAACTAAGCCAACCTGCGGTTCAGCAACCGCTCACCGCTATACGCCTTGGCCTGCGCCGGGGTGGCCGGGGCGGTGCCGGGCGGGCAGGGGCCGACCAGGCCGTCGAAATCCGTGCTGTTCAGCGGCAGGTTGTTGACGTAGCTGTAGCGATTCAAGCTTTGCAGGTTGTCGCTGTCGGCCACGCCTGCCCCGCCCGGATCAGGCGACAGCCAGCGCGACTGCGTCGGGCTCTGCTCGCGCAGCGGGAAATCATACAGCCCCGCCGGACCGCTTGCCGCGCTCTGCGCTGGCCGGTGAAGCTCAAGTCGCCGCTCCCCGCGATCGCGTAGGGCTCGCCGTACGGCGCGTACGCCTGCGACGCGATCAGGCCGCGCGCGGGGCTCGAGCTCAGCCGGCTGCTGCCCAGTCAATCCACGTGCTAGTAAGCGGCAAGACCACTCGAGGTGTAGATCGCCTTGCTGCCGCTCGGCAGCGGCACGCCCGCCGAGACCAACGTGGGCCCGCTCATCTGCGCCATCCGGGCGCCAGTGGGCCCGTAGACGAACTCCTTGCTGGCGCCGCTCGTCTGCGTCTCCACCACCCGCCCCAGCGCGTCGCCGGCGGTCATTTCGGGTGGCTCCCAGTCGGCTCGGTACCATAGAGCGCAATCAGGTGCTGGGCGTCGGCGTATTCGACCCATTCCGGCCCGGTGCCCATCGCCACGATCCGAGGCCTGTTGCTCGCCACCGTCAGAACCCAAACTGCAAGGCAACCATCAAGCCCTGGGCGGTCAATACTCCTGTCCCGCACCCGCGTAATCTGCGTCCCGCTGTAGTCGCACACGGCATCTGGCACCCAGTTGGTAAAGGCCACTGTGCCCGCGTCGCTCACCGCGATTCTGTCATTTGCGATGTACGAGCCAACCGGATCGTCGAAAAAGCAGGTCGGCTCCAAAACGTGCGTCGACGTCTTGAAACGATAGACACAAACCGATGTCACGGGACGGTCGCCTGACGTGGCGACTGCCATAGCCATCCACCGGCCATCGTCGCTAACGGCCAACCGATTCGACTTGGGAAGGCTCTTTCCGCTGGCCCACACCGTGACCGATCTCCCACCGTTCGTGGTGATGCCACCGCCGGAACCTTCGGCCGCCATTCGCGTGCGATCCCTGCTGCATGCATTCTGTTCCGCGAAACCCTCGCTGAGCCGTCCTCCAGTTAACACATCGATCGCTGGGGTCTGCGCGCTATAAGCTGGGCCGGGCCAGGCGATGACCGTGCCACATGTGGCAATCATGTTATACGGCCAGCGCGTAGCGGGGATCTCTGTATGCCGGCCCGGGCGCACGACCTCAATGTTCGTGTCCGAAGGTGCCCTCGGTTGAAGTGCGTCCAGTTGGTACGCGATCGCGTCACCAGAGACGGCGAAATTCCAAAGGGCACCGCCGGTCACGTGCAGCAACGTGCTGGTGTTCGAGCCGCACCGTATCCGAACCAATTGCCCGTCCTGGAATGCGAGGCAATCGGAAGTGGCGGCGGCACCCGGCGTGATCTGGCGGCTCTGTGCCCACCAGGTAGCGCCGGCCGCACTCAGACCCAACGCAGCCGCGAGCGCGAGAAGATCTGCGCTGGTGCATCTCATTGCGCGGCCGGCTTCGGCATCTGGTAATGGATCACATGCGTCACCTGTTCCTCGAACGTGGTTGTGATCGAGTCAAGCCAAGACGTGAAGCGCGCATTCCAGGCGCCCCAGTTGATGCCGCCGAAACCGCCTCCGCCACCGCCTTCCCCGCCTCCGCCACCCCCGCCGCCGCTGCTGGCTGTGGCGAACTGATTCGGCTTCAGGCAGGGGCGCAGGTATACCGGGGTGCTGGTCCAGCCTCTACGCGTGCCAGTGCCGAATGGCGCTTCCGCGGGTCCGGGGTGGTCCTGGCTCCCGAACATCGTGCCCCCTGTCGCCGGAGTGTAGGGGCTGGTGACGATGGCCATGTGGCCGGGGAACAATGCGATATCGCCGATTGCACCCGTGCCTCGGGTGAACCGGCGATCCCCCGCCGCGACACCAGAGGTCAGGTTGCCGATGTGCGGCGGCGTAAAGTTTCCGCGCGAGTAGGGCTGGTTCGCCAAAGCCAGCATTACCAGCCCAGAGCAGTCCACTTGCGCAAGCGGACCACCGGGATACGAAAAATGCTTTCCGTTTGCGTGGGTGATTGTCGTGTTCTTGTTCGCATAGCTCTCCGCCACCGCGATATACGCCTTCGCCTGCGCCGGGGTGGCCGGGGCGGTGCCGGGCGGGCAGGGGCCGACCAGGCCGTCGAAATCCGTGCTGTTCAGCGGCAGGTTGTTGACGTAGCTGTAGCGATTCAAGCTTTGCGGGTTGCCGCTGTCGGCCACGCCTGCCCCGCCCGGATCAGGCGACAGCCAGCGCGACTGCGTCGGGCTCTGCTCGCGCAGCAGGAAATCATACAGCCCCGCCGGACCGCTTGCCGCGCTCTGCGGCTGGCCGGTGAAGCTCAAGTCGCCGCTCCCCGCGATCGCGTAGGGCTCGCCGTACGGCGCGTACGCCTGCGACGCGATCAGGCCGCGCGCGGGGCTCGAGCTCAGCCGGCTGCTGCCCAGCCAATCCACGTGCTGGTAAGCGGCAAGACCACTCGAGGTGTAGATCGCCTTGCCGCCGCTCGGCAGCGGCACGCCCGCCGAGACCAACGCGGGCCCGCTCATCTGCGCCATCCGGACGCCAGTGGGCCCGTAGACGAACTCCTTGCTGGCACCGCTCGTCTGCGTCTCCACCACCCGCCCCAGTGCATCGGTGATGACTGTGGCTCCCGCGATCGCTGTCGGCGTCCCGTCGGCGGCCCAGGCGTATGCGCCGATGGCCGCAGTGATCGGATCATCTTTCAGATTTCCATCGCCATCATACGCGGGCGTGAAGCTGCCCACCTGCTGAATCTGGTTCCGCAGGTTGAACGATGCAGAAAAGGCTGTGCCCGAGCCTGCCGACTTGCTCAAATTCCCGAATGCGTCGTTCCAGAACGTCTGGCTCCAAATCGCGCCGCAGTTGGCGCTGTGAAGCCGAGCCAAGTCGTCGTGCCCGTAGCTGCAGCTCTGCGTGTCTGAGGTGCCGGTAATGCCATCGGCAACCGCCAGGGATCCCAGGCTGCCGTTTGCGTTCCAGGCGAGCGTCCCCGAGTCGGACTGCCCATTCACGACGTACTGGTACTGGGTCATGCGCCCGGTTGCCGGATCGAAGTTGAAGCCGTCGCTATCGCCCGAGCCCAGGGCAACCGAGGTCGGGCCATAAAGGCCATAGCTCACCGCCGTCACCGGGTTTTGCCCGCTCGACGCCGAAACCGCGCCCGTTCGCCCCTCGCCGTCCGCGCCGTAGCTGAGGCTCGGCAGGCCGAGGCCCGAAACGCTCCGCAGCATACCGTTCGGCCAATAGCCAGCGGTGAGGTGATACCAGCCGCCCGAGTGCGGCGTGGACTCGTAGACGTCGGCCAGATTCCCCAACGCATCCAGACTGAATCCGAGGTCAGTGATCTTGCCCGATGATGGACCGGTATAGGCCTCGGCGAGCTCGCCCTTGATGTTCGCCATCGCCGATCCACCCACGCTCGCGGCATCGTACACGAAATGCTTCTCCGGCGTGGCCGGCGACGCGTACGGCCCCGACGGATAGGTCACCGCCGTGAGCCGGTGGGCCGCGTCGTGTGCGTAGCACGAGATGTTACCCATCGCGTCCTGCTTCATCACCATGTCGCCAGCATTGGCGATGCCGCAGTGGTTCGATTCGGCGTCGAAGGTAAAGTTGCTGATCCCGGATTCCGGCATGGTTTCGGAAACCAATCGGTCGAGGCCGTCGTACACCAGCGCCCGCACCTCCCAGTTGCTGCTTGCGGCCTGCGCGTTCTGGCTGATGCTGGTCACGCTGCCCGCGCTGGTGTGCGCGTAGGTGTAGATCGTCCAATAGCCCTTTAACGAGCGTTGCTGGGCACAGGTGCCGCTGCCGGGCATCGCGCCGCTGGTGGTGTCTGTCACGACCTCACAGACCGACGCGATCCGCCCCAGGCCGTCGGTTTCGACTTGGCGCTTCTTGGCATTCTCGCCCGCTGGCGCCGGGCCCTGCGTGATCAGCACGTCGTTGCCGCGATAATCGTACCCCGTCGTACCGGCGCCGGTATCGGTCACCGACAAGGTGCGCCCGGCGGAATCGAAGCTCGTGAAGTTGAAGGCGGTGCCCGCAGGCGCGGCGGCGTTCGCGGCGGCAACGTACGGCGCGCTGACCTGGCTTGCTCGGCCCTCTGCGTCATAAAGAGTTTGAACCGAGTCGAACAATGAATCGCCGGGGCCTTGCCGGGTCTGCGACAGGTACGGTCGGCCGAGCCCGTCAAATGAGGTCAACTGGTCTTGGACCGAGCTCCCGGAGTTGAAGCTGAGCACCGCCTCGGTCTGCGCCGGAACGCCCCCCGCGGCGTTCGTGTAGCTGAAAACGGTCTGGTTTCCCCCGGCGTCCGCGCTGCTCGTCGGCCGCCAGAGGCCACCGGGATCTCCGTAGGAAGTCGTCGCCGCGTTGCCGTTTTCGTCCGTGTACGAGGTTATCACGCCGCCGCGGCAGTCCCATCCCATGGTGACAGTCAGGCTCGACAACGGCTCCTGAACCAGCGTCGGGTAGCTCTGGTTGCACGCGCCGTAGGTATAGGTAGCAACCGCGCCATTGACGTCCGTCGCCGTGTGCGGCTGCCCGGTGTCGTAATAGGTGAAATGCTTCGCGAGGCTCTGGGTCGGGCTGACCCATTCCGTGACCGAGGTCAGGTTTCCACGCGCACCCGCGGGCGCGGCAAGCTGGGTCGCGCCGCTGCTGTCCACTGGATATTCATCGTAGGCGAACGAGGTTTTGGCGAGGGTGTTGCTGCCTCCGTCCTCGCTGCTGATGCTGGCAGGAAGCCCGTAGAGTGCGTAGGTCGTGAGCGTTTTCTGCAGCAGGGCGCCCGGGGCACCGCCAGCGCCCCAATCGTATTCGTCCTGCTCGGTCGGGCGCGGCCCGGTCAGAAACACATCGCTCAGGCGGGTTTGGCTGGTGTCGGCAAGCGTGGTGTACCGGCGGATCTCGGTGATCGCGCCGCTCGGCGCCGAGGTGCAGGCCCCGCCGCTCAGCGTGGCACCGTTGTAGCAGAGGTAATCCGTGCTGGCGGCGTTCGAGATCGTGCTCACCAGCCCGCCGCCGTCGAACCAATATTGAGTTGTGTGCCCGTCCGGATCCGCCACGCTGGCGTTGCTGGCATTGCTGGACCAATTCCAGCCGCTGCCCCCGGTGACCGAATCCGTGCGGTTCAGGCCTTCTTGCAGGAACGCTTTGCCGTAGGGGCAGGAATAGCTCCAGCCGTAGTTGATCGTTCCGCCCGTTGGCAGCCCGACGCTGGTGAGCTGGCCGTTCGCGCCATAGGCGAACGTGTACTTGGTGCCGTCGGGCAGGTCCAGCTCGCTCGGCATCGGCTGGTTGCCGCTCGACCATTCGTACTCGTCTGAGCAGCCGAAGCTACTGGACTCGAGGTGGGTGGCGAAGTTCTCGGTGATGGTCAGCGTGTGCCCGCCCGCACCGAGATAGCTGTAGGTCGTCGGCGGTGTGGGCGATGCGGTGCTGCTGTTGACGGTCAGGAATGGTGTCACCGGATCGAGGCTGTCGAAATAGCTCCAGATGGTCTGCGAGTTCTCGGTGCAGACCGGGGCGGGATTGTTCGGAGCGTAGCAGTATTGATAATGCGCAGAAATCTGGTTCCCGTTGCGATCCGTGATCGCGCCCCAGTTTCCGAACGAGGTGCCGTCGAGCGAGGTCACGGTAGGCACTCCGCTGTCGTCCACGTTCAACGAATAGCGCGACCCATCCTGCGCGGATTCGAGGTATCCCGGATCCGGCGCAGGGCAATCGGTGGCGGGGTCGTCGAAGCCTGCGTACCACGCGCCCGGGAACGGATGTGACAAGCCATGAGAATCAACGAATGCATACTGGTAGAAATAAAGGTATACCGAGCCGTCGTCCCCCATGTAGTCACCGTTGTCGTCGTAAACCGGGTAGCCACAGCTTCCGGCGCTCCCGCCGCCCTCGACCACCGAGCCCAGCACCGGGCTGGTCCAGCCATTGGATCCCAGCGCCGGATACCACGAGCCCCGCGCGAAGCCCCAGGGATCGGTCAGATTCCAGATCTGACTGTCGTAGTTCAGGCTCGCCGAAAGCGAGATTCCCCGCCCCTGACGCGCCGCAATCGGAATCTCGAAGTGCACAGCCAGCGATGCGTTGTCAACCTGGTCGAAGCCGAAGTCCTGGGACGAGGCGAGCACGGGTCGAACAGTGATTACCCCTTGGGCGTGGGCAATGCACGGCACCAATAGCGCGGTCACAGCCGCAACAGAGGCGATGACAATCTTCGTGGCAAGCATTCGTTTTTTCATCCCCCACCCCCAGATTGCCTTTTCGCCCGGGTCGGCCTCGCGGCAATCGGGAAGTCTCGTTCGGAAAAATCCGCGCGAGCGCTCAACTGTTCGAGCTCCACCGTGAGGCGCAACTGGCCAGAAACCCGCTTCTCGACGTGGGCCGGGAATGGCACGCCGCCCGCAAGCTTGTATTCGGAATAGCGGACCTCGATGTTCTCTCCGGTGGCCGCGGTGAACGCCGCCCGCGCGGGCTGCCCTGAGGCAGAGTCGAGGTCGAGCGTCAGCTGCGTGGCCTTTGCGATGCGCGCGGCCGCGGCGGCGCCGAGCTTGGCGTCGGCCACCCTCGTCACGATCAGCCGCCGAACCTCCGATGCTCCAGCGCCCGCCTGGATCATCCCTTCGTCCGCCGCATTGGCGGCGCCTGCGCTGACGTCCGCGAGCGACAGGCCTTGGGGCAGTAGGTCGCAATTCTCCGCCAGGCCGCCGGGCGGCAAAAGGCGCGCGATCTCGAGCGGGCCGAAAAAGGAAGTCTGCGTGCCGTTGACCACGCGTTCGAACCTGCCGATGGGCAGATCAATCTCAAGCCGGCAATGGCGCGAACCCCAGACTGTAATATGAAAACTCCCGCCAATGTTTCCTGCCGGCGTGTCCAGTACCGCGCTGCCGCGCGCCTCAAAGCCGGCAGCCGGCCCAGTGCCCAGGGAGGCTATTATTGGCGCGACCGGGGGGGGGATGGCGATTGGGCCTTCGCAAGGAAGCCAAGGCCACAAAATACCCCGAACACAACCATAGAAACACGGCGGTCAAAACCCGTCATTCTGCGGATGGTACCGCCAGATATGCACGCTGTCAATGGAATGTACTCGTCCAAAAGAAAGGAAATTTCAACGCTCGTTTAAAATGCCCCCATCCTTAGCTCGATTAATGCGTCCCCTTCTTGGTGAAGATCAACCCGTCGTAGCCTTCGCGGCGCGGGAATGTGGGAATCCCGCGTTGTCGGCGGGATTCCCACAGGCGGCGCAGCCGCCCGGGTTTTCATATTTGCCCGGCGCGCACGATCTGGTTGTCGTTCACATCCACCGCGGCCACCGTGCCCGCCACCCGCGGCGCCAACGACTCGATGCCGGCGTTGCGCGCCTGCCGGGCCAGCGCTTTGGCCGCCGCCAGCCCCAGGGAACTCCGCAAAGGATGCGCGAGCGCCCGCCAGGCGCCGCCTCCGCAGCTCCTCCGGCTTCGCCCGATGCGATCGCCGCCCCAGGTTCCCGTGCACCAGGCTCCGCGCACCGCGCTGCCGTTACGGCTCCTTCAACCGCTTTGTCCGCTGGTAGGTCCGCCCCAGCAACTCGGCCGCCGCCCTTAGCTTCATGCGCCCCCGCCGCGCCGCCGCACATTGACGGGCAACAGGGTGGCGGCATCCCAGGCGGGCTTCAGGCCGCCTGGCGCGGTTTGCGGCAGCGCGCGGCGCGCACTGGCGCTGACAGCCCGGCCGCTTGAGGCCAGCGCCTGCTCGCGGTGATCGAGGCCGTATTGGATCGAAGCCTTGAGCACGCCGCTGAGCTGCGCGGCGAACTCCTCGGGCAGGTCGCGCCGCACCACGTTTCCGCCCAGCGGCAGCGGCAGCCGGGTTTCATCGAGCCACCAGCGCCCCAGATCGAGCACCTTGTGCAGCCCGGCGGCGGCGTAGGTGAGCTGGCCCTCGTGGATCAGCAGCCCGCACTCCGCCTTGCCCTCGAGGATCGCCGCAATACTCCGAAATGGGCAACGCCACCAGCCTCTTTAATTTAATGCGGAATCTCGGCGCCGGCGCCGGCATCTCGACCGTCACCACCATGGTCGCCCGCCGCGGGCAGTTCCACCAGGAGCGGTTGGCCTCGCATCTTTCGCAAT
>DATNED010000053.1:0-9130 GCA_035553115.1 Terriglobales bacterium
GTCACGCCCAAGCCTGGCGCGCGCCGCTTTGCCGTCGAAATGCGCGTGGCGCATCCGCAGGCCGGCATCGCCGACTTCGCAATGCCGGAGTGGATGCCCGGCTATTACCGCCTGATTCACTATTCGCAGTACGTCTCCGGCTTCGAGGCCCGCGACGGTCAAGGCCGCGCGCTGGGCTGGGAGCAGGTCACGCCCGATACCTGGCGCGTGGTCACCGGCAGCGCCGCCGCGCTCACCCTGCGCTACCAGGTCGCAGCTTCGCGCCCGTTTGCCGCCGACAACTCGATTGCCGACGATCGCGCCTTCATCGCGCCGCCGGGAATGTATCTCTATCCCAGGGGGCATCTGGATCAACCCGTGCAGGTCGCGCTTGCGCTGCCGCCGCAGTGGAGCTCGGTGGCGACCGGTTTGGATCCAGTGCGCGGCCAGGCTCACGCCTTCACCGCCCCCAACTACGATGTGCTCTTCGACAGCCCCATGCTGCTCGGCAACCAGGAGCAACTCCATTTCACCGTGCAGGGCGTGCCGCACGACATCGCCCTGCAAGACGTGCCCGCCAGCGTGGATCGCGCCAAGATGACCAGCGACTTGAAGCGCATCGTGGTCGCTGCCACCACCCTCATGGGCACCATTCCCTATGACCGCTACACCTTCCTGCTGATGGGCCGCGGCAACGGCGGCATCGAGCACCTGAACTCGATGGCGGCCGAGTTCAACGGCAACCAGATGGCCACGCCCGAGCAGTACCAGCGCTGGCTCAGCTACATCGCGCACGAGTATTTCCACAACTTCAACGTCAAGCGCATTCGCCCGCTTGCGCTCGGGCCCTTCGATTACGAAGCCGAGAACCGCACCGGCATGCTCTGGGTATCCGAGGGCCTGACCGTCTACTACGAGGATCTGCTGCTGGTCCGCGCCGGCCTGATCACGCCGCGCCAGTACCTCGACACCCTGCAGGCGGCGATCACCAAATTCGAGAACGAGCCCGGCCGCCCCTACCAGTCGGCGGTCGAATCGAGCTGGACCACTTGGGGAACCTCGGGCGTGGGCGGCGACCGCGGAACCACCATCTCGTACTACGACAACGGCGGCATCTTGGGCGCCATGCTCGATCTCGCCATCCGCCACGGCAGCCGCAATGCCCGTTCCCTCGATGACGTGATGCGCACCCTCTACCGCACCTATGCGTTGGTCCAGCACCGCGGCTTCACCGATGCCGAGTTCCGCGCCGCCTGCGAGCAAGCCGCCGGAGCGCCGTTGGGTGATCTCTTCTCCTACGCCGCGACCACCGTGCCTTACGACTACACCAAATATTTCGCCTACGCCGGCCTCGAGGTCGCGCGCACGCCTGCGCCGCCATCCGCCGCCCCTGCCGGCGGCTGGCTTGGCCTCGCGACGGATGCATCCATCCCGCCCCCCGGCACCAGCCCGCGCGCCGCGCCGCAGCCGCTCAGCGTCGCCGCCGTCGCCGACGCCTCGCCGGCTGCGCAGGCCGGCATCCGCGCCGGAGACCGGATTTTTGAAATCAACGCCGCTGCCGCCACCACCGCCGCGCTCAGCGCCTTCGTGGAAAAAGGAAAGCCCGGCGACACCGCCCAGATCAGCTATGGCGGCAGCAGCGCTCGCCAGACCGTCGCCGTCGTCCTCGCCCCGCCCCAGCGCTGGAGCTACACCATCCAGCCTTCGGCCGCGCCCGCCGCCGCCGCCAGCGCCCTGCTCGCGGATTGGCTCCGCCAGCACTAAAAGCCGGCGCGGTTCCCGAATCGGCAACGCGAAAGGAGACCCGTTTCGGCACCCGGCCCGCGCGCCGCCGTCGCGTCTATCCGGATCGGAACCGCGAATCAGGTCCGGCTCGCGCGTCTAACCGCTCGTGGCCCCAGACCAAATGCAAGACCTTCGCGTTCCGACCCGCGCGGCCGTCGTGCCGCGGAGGGCGCGCGTCAACTACGCCATCGCCGATCCCTGCTGCCGCAGCTTCATCGAGCTCCTCGACGAGACCATTACCGCTTCCGGCGCCCGCTTCATCTGCGATCTCGGCGGCGGCGCCAACCCGGCCCTCGACCTCGAGTACCTGCGCCGCCACCGCGCCAGTTGTGCCTTGCTCGACATCTCCAAGAGCGAGCTCGACAAGGCCCCGGCCGGCTACGAGCGCATCGTCGCCGATATCGCGGCCCCGGAATTCCGCTGGAGCGGAGCGCCCTTCGACTTGGTCTTCAGCCGCATGCTGGCCGAGCACGTGCGCAGCGGGGCGCAGTTCCACCGCAATGTGCGCGCGCTCCTCCGCCCCGGCGGCTACGCCGTGCACTGCTTCCCCACGCTCTACGCGTTGCCGTTTGTGGTCAATCGCCTGGTTCCCGAGCACCTCGCGGACCGCGCCCTGCGCTGGATCCAGCCCCGCGACCGCTTTCAGCACGCCAAGTTCAAGGCCTACTACAGTTGGTGCCGCGGGCCGCAGCCGCGCCAATTGGCCCGCTTCGAGCGCGTCGGCTTCGGGGTCGCCGAATACCGCGGCCTCTTCGGCCATCCCTACTTCGAGCACTTCGGCCCGCTGGCGCGCTGGACCCGGCGTCGGGCCGAGCGCGACCTGCTGCGCCCGCACCCGCGCCGCACCAGCTACGCCTTCGTCGTCCTTCGCGCCGACTGACCCTCACGAACCCCACGCCGCTGCGGTCTGCCGGGTGGTCACGTTGAGCCGGTTGAAGAAGTTGGTGAGCGCGATCGCCGTCACCAACCCTCCCAGCGCCTTCTCGTCGAAGTGGCGGGCGGCTTCATTCCAAACCTCGTCCGGCACCGCGTCGCTGCGGTCGCTGAGGCGCGTGGCGGCCTCGGCCAGTGCCAGCGCGGCGCGCTCGGCCTCGTTGAAGTGGGCGGACTCGCGCCAGGCTGAGACCGCGATGAGCCGGTCCGCCGATTCGCCGTCCTTCTGCGCCTGCTTGGCGCCCCAGTCCACGCACAGGCTGCAGCCGTTGATCTGGCTGGCGCGCAGGTGTACCAGCGCCAGCGTGCGCTCGGGCACGCCCGCGCCGCGGATCGCGGCATTCAGTTCCTGGATGGACTTCATGGCTTCGGCCAGGCTCATGGCCGGGTTCTTCATTCGCGATTTCATGGGTTTCCTCTCTAAATTGGTCACGCGGACCGGATTTCGTTCGTCATCCAGGTGACGAATCAAACCTGGGAGATGTGACCGATGCCGGAACAAGCGTGGTTGGCGGGCGAATTTGAGAATTGCCGGGCGTACTTGCGCGCCGTCGCCGGGCGCATGCTCGGTTCTTCCGCCGAGGCGGAGGACGCGGTGCAGGAGGCTTGGCTTCGGCTCAGCCGTGCCGATGCCGCCGGAATCGAGAACCTGCGCGCCTGGCTCACGACCGTGGTTTCCCGCGTCTGCCTCGACCGTCTGCGCGCCCGCTCCGCCCATCCCGAGGTCGAGGTGCCGGAGATCGAAGCTGCGCCCGAAGCCAACCCCGAGCAGCAGGCGCGTTTGGCGGATTCAGTGGGCCTGGCCCTCGCCGTCGTCCTCGACGCCCTCTCGCCCGCCGAGCGCGTCGCCTTCGTGCTGCACGACCTCTTCGATCTTTCCTTCGACGAGATCGCGCCCATCCTCGACCGGACGCCCGAAGCCGCGCGCCAACTCGCCAGCCGCGCCCGGCGCCGCGTGCGCGGCGCGGCCCCGCCCGAGGTGGACCTTGCGCGCCGGCGCGAGTTGGTGCGCGCCTTTCAAATCGCTTCGCGGACCGGCGATATGCAAGCCTTGCTCCGCGTCCTTGACGCCAACGTCGTCCTCCGCGCCGACGCCGCAGCCGTGCTGGCCAGCGCCGCCAACCGGGCCCAGGGCGCGCCGCCGCTCGATTCCGAAATCCGCGGCGCGGACGCGGTCGCCGCGCTCTTCCGCGGCCGCGCCACCGGCGCGCGCGCCGCCACGATTCAGGGCGAGCCCGGGCTGGTGTGGGCGCCGGGGGGCAGGGTTGCTGCGGCGTTCCGCTTCAGCTTTGCCGCCGGCCAGATCAGCGCGATCGAGATCGTGTGCGACCCCGAGGCCATCCGCGCGCTCGACCCCCGGCTTGCTTGATTATGCGCCGGGCGGCTTCGGCGTCACCCGCCACAGCGCGCCCGGGTTGGCGTCCTCGAGCATCCAGATCGCGCCGTCGGGCGCGACCTCGACGTCGCGGATGCGATGCCCCATGTCCCAACGCTCCACCGCGGTGGCGCCGCCCTTGCCGTCGAAGGTGACCCGCGTGAGCGATTGGCTTTGCATGCCGCTCAGAAGCGCGGAGCCATTCCACTGCGGGAACATCTTGCCTTTGTAGAAAGCCAGATTGCCGGGCGCGATCACCGGCGTCCAGTAGATCACCGGCTTAGCCAGGTCGGGGCGGGTGTCGGGGCTGGCGATCGGGACGCCGTCGTAGTTCATCCCATAGGAGACCAGCGGCCAGCCGTAGTTCTTCCCCTTCTCGATCAGGTTCAGCTCGTCGCCGCCGCGCGGGCCGTGCTCGAGCTCCCAGAGCCGGCCGTCGGGGCCGAAGGCGAGGCCATAGGGGGTGCGCAGGCCGCTGGCCCAAATCTCCTGCGGCGCAAGATTGGGCCCGGGGAACGTGTAGGTGCTCACGACCGGCTGGGTCTTGGCGGTTTCGGTGTCGCGCGGCGGGTTGATCAAGGGCACGGTCGCGGCGCCGGTGTTGGCCGCAAAGGGATTGCCGGGCGCGGGTTTGCCGTCGAGCGTGAGCCGCAGCAGCTTGCCCAGTTCCTGATTGGGATCCTGGGCCGGCGTCATCCGCTGGCGCTCGCCGACGGTGAGGAACAAGTACTTGCCGTCGGGCGAGAACGCGATCTGCGCGCCTTCCTGACCGCCGCGTCCCTTGGGCATCTGGTGCCAGAGGACCTCCAGCCCCTCCAGGCTGGCGGCTCCATCCTTAAGCGACAGCTGTCCGCGGGCGAGCGCCAGGCTCGAGCCGCCCTCGCCGGGCTCGGAGTAGGTGAGGTAGACGTTGTGGTCCTGGACGTAATGCGGCGAAAGGAACACGCCCAGCATGCCGTTCTGGCCCCCATACGCCACCGCGGGAATATTGGCCACCGCCGTCTTCTCGCCGCTCGGGGTGACCAGCCAAAGCCCGCCCACTTTTTCGGTGACCAGCATGCGCCCGTCGGGCAGGAACGCGATCCGCCACGGCAGGCGGAAGCTTGCCACCTGGGTCATCACGAACGGCTGGGTGGGCTCCGGCTTCTGCTCGCCCGCGTTGACTTGCGCGCTCACAGTGATCGCCGCCGAGGCCAGAAAGAGCAAGCATTTGCGCGTCATTCCGGTTCAGCTTACCACCACTTCCGGCCCACGCCCGACGCGGGGGTCGCGCCGTTGGCAGCGTGGGCCAAGTCGGCGCGAAAAGGCCGCGAAATTCCGCAGGGGTGAATGCGCCAGTGGCGCATTCACGCCCCCGGAGAACGAAGCGGCGCGGCCGAGCGGGGTCCCTGTACCTTTAAAGGGTGACTTGGGTTGGCTGCCGGGTATGCGCACGCCCGTGCACATCCGGCGAATCATATCGAGTCGGTGATGTATGTGAGAGTAGATATTCTCTGGCGAAAGGTTTGGACGCAAACGTGCAGCACACGACCCGTATCCCCCCGGAGGTTTGGAATGAAATTGCGTGCCTGTGCTGCGTTCGCCTTTCTGGTGATGACGGTGGCGTACTTCGCGCCCTCCGCCCATGCCGACCCCATCAACGACCCCGCTCTCTTCCAAGATGGCATCAACTGCGTGGGCTGGTGCCAGAGCACGCTGCGCGGCTTGGACCCGAACACCTCCGACCTCACCTTGGAGTTCATCACCCAAGGGATCACCTTCACTACCGGTTGGGCCAGCGTGCATGGCTCCGGCGGCCAGGATCTGATTGATTTCGCCAACAACGGCGGCAGCTACGACATTTTCCTGTACTGCGGCAGCACCGACTGCGAGGCGCAGGATGTCGGCTTGCCGACCGTCCTGCCGACCGTTACGGCTGCGAACACCTATACCCCCGGCAGCGGCATCATCAACGGCTTCACCTTCACCCCGACCTCCGGCAATGCCGGATTTGACAGCAACGCCAGTTTCGGCACCTACGGCATCCTCGATGATGCTCATGCCGGGACCGTGAGCGGGGTCGGCGTCGCCGACACTCCGGTTCCGGAGCCGAGCACGCTGCTGCTCTTCGGTACCGCGCTGCTCCTCGTGGCCGCAGCCTACCGCCGCCGCGTCACCGCGTCCTAGGCAGCCGCTCAGGACGAACAGGACGCGCGGCGCACCGCCCCGGCGCAGTCACAGCCGTGGCCAGCTCGCCGCGCTGGGGCCCGCGCCTGTGCGGCGGTGTTCAAGCCGACGCGAGGGAATAGCTAGTGCTGCGTCCGCCGCCGGGATTGGCGATGAGAATGCTCTGCGCGATCAGGCCCTGAATATCGCGATGAGCAGTATCCTGCGAGCACTTGGCGAGCGCGGCGTATCTGGACGTATTGAGCCTGCCCTCGAAACCGTCGAGCAGGCGGTTGAGGACCAGGCGCTGGCGCTCATTCAGCCTCACCTCCTTGATGCGGTCCCAGAATTTGGCCCTGGCGAGAACAGTGCTCAAGGTTTCCCGGGCGCCGTCGATGGCGCGGCCGAGGCAGCCGAGGAACCATGCCATCCAAGGCGTGATGTCCGAGGTGCCTTTCTGCGTACGTTCCAGAATGTCGTAATAGTCGTTGCGCTCCTGCTGGATCTGCGCCGACATGCTGTAGAAGCGTTGCGGGCTGTGGTCGGAGCGGGCGAGGACCATGTCCGTGATCGCGCGCGCAAGGCGCCCGTTGCCGTCGTCGAACGGGTGAATGGTGACGAACCACAGATGCGCGTGTGCCGCCGTGAGGACCTGATCCATCGCCTTTTCGCCTTCGAACCAAGCGAGGAACGATTGCATCTCGCGGTCAACGCGCTTCGCCTTCGGCGCTTCGTAATAGACGTGTTCTTTGCCCAAAGGGCCGGAGACGACCTGCATCGGTCCCGTCTTGTCGTCGCGCCAGCCGCCCACCTTGATCGCGGTCATGCCGCTGCGTCCCGTGGGAAACAGCGAGGCATGCCAGGCGAAGAGCCGTTCAACGGAGAGCGCCCGGTCGTGGTGACGCGTTGCGTCGAGCATCATTTCGACGATACCCTCGACATTGCGGTCCGCGGCTTTCAGCGCGCCAATGTCCATGCCGAGGCGGCGCGCGATGGACGAGCGGACCTGTTGCGCATCCAGCTTCTCGCCTTCGATCTCGCTGCTCTTGAGAACGTCGGCGGTCAGCGTCTTGAGCACGGCTTCTTGCTGGAGATGGAACCCGAGCGCCTCCATGTGCCCGATCAGGCGGCCCTGCCGGTGACGGACAGAGGCCAGGGGCTCGGCAATCGCCTCCGCGCTCCAGTGGAAACTGGGCCACTCCCTCAGCGCGTGGATATACATTCTCCGCAAATCCTGCGGAAATTATAGCGTGTAAATTCCGCAGGAGGCAAGAGATTCTCCGTACGAATGCGGAGAATAGGCCGTCTAATCTCCGCAAGCCAATTCGCGGGGGTCGGCAGGAGCATAAGCGGGACGCGCGGTGAAACCGCGCTGGGGCCCGCGCCAACTAATGACGCCGCGGTATACTCCTGCCGAGGTGTCTATGCGCAGTGTTGCCGGAGTCGTCGTGGGCTTGGCGATCGCCGCCGCGCTGATGATCGGGAGCAATATCGAGCTGGTGAAGGTGATGGCCTCCAGCTCGGGGTTGTTTCTGGCCGTGACCCTGCTGGGCGCGGTGGTCTACCACTTGCTCGCCGGCTTCGCCTGCGGCGCCGTGGCCCGCGATGCGGCCGCCGCCACGGGCGCCCTGGTGGTGCTGGGCACGGCGCTGCTGCTGAGCTCGGTGCTGCAGACCTGGTCCCAGATGCCGCCCTGGTACTCGCTGGCCATGCTGGTCATCGCCCCGGTCTGCCTCTGGCAGGGAGCCGGGATGCATCGCCGGCGCCGGTCCCGCCCGCAAGCGGCAACCGCGCGGTAAAAAAAGAGGCACCGGCCCGGCGGATCTACAGCCGTCGCCGGCTCGCCGGCCCTGCGCAGTCATAGCAGTGGCCGGCTCGCCGCGCTGGGGCCCGCGCCAACTAATCCCCGCGCAGCGCTTCGAGCGGGTCGAGGCGGGCGGCGCGGCGGGCGGGAAGGGCGCATCCGAGCGCGGCCACGCCCACGAAGAGCCCGCCATAACCCAGAATGACGCCGGCGTCGGTCGCGCCCACGCCGAACAATAGCGAGGCGGCGGCGTGCGCCAGCAGGATTGCCGCGCCCACCCCGGCTGCGAGGCCGGCGAATACCGGCGTCATGCCGTCGCGCAGCACCAGGCGGAAGATGCGGCCCGCGTCCGCGCCCAGCGCCGTCCGCACGCCCAATTCGCGCCAGCGCTGGCGCACGCTATAAGCCGCCACGCCGTAGACGCCGATCGCGGCCAGCAGCATGGCAAACCCGGCCAGCAGGCGCAGCAGCCCGGCGCCCATCCGTTCCGCCCACAAGGACTGCTCGATCGCCGCCTCCGTCGGCCGCGCCGCGGTCACCGCCAGCTCCGGCTGCAGCGCCTGGACCGCACTGCTCATTTCGCGCAACAGCTCGGCTTGCTGGGCGGGCGCAGGCGCGGTGCGGCCGCCGCTGCGGACCGCGAGGCCCAGCGCGGTGGTCGGGTTTTGGGCCAGGGGAACGTAGGCAAAGGCGACGCCGGATTCCGAGATGGATTCGTACTTGCTGTCCTGCGCCACGCCGACCACTTCGGTCGGGCCATCGTCGTCATGGAACAGCACGCGCTTGCCGATCGGATCCTGGCCCGGCCAGGCGCTGCGGGCGAAGGTCTGATTGACGATCATCACCTTGGGCGCGCGCGCCCCGTCGGCTGGCGTGAAGTCGCGGCCGGCGACCAGGGGAATGCCCATGGTGAAAAAAAACGATGCCGGCGCGATCGCCTCGACTTCCGCCAAGCGCAGGTTCTGTCGCAGCAGCGGCCGGTCTTCGAGCTGATAGGTATGGGAGATGGAGCGCGCCGCCATGGGCGTGCCCGAGGCCAGCGTTGCCGCCGCCACGCCCGGCAGGCGGCGGATGCGGGCCAGCAGCTCGCGATCAAACGTCAGCAACTG
>DATNED010000054.1:0-31094 GCA_035553115.1 Terriglobales bacterium
GATCGCAGATGCCGGGGTCCGCCAAGCCGCGGCTCGCGCCCTGGAATACATGGCCTTGCGTCCCGGGACGGCGATTCGGGATATTGCCGTGGATCGGGTCTTCATCGGATCCTGCACCAATGCGCGCATCGAAGACCTGGAGTGCGCTGCGGCGCTTGCCCGGGGCCGTCGCGTTGCCAGCGGCGTGCGCGCTATGGTGGTGCCGGGATCGCAAGCAGTGCGCCGCGAGGCGGAAGCGCGCGGCCTGGACCGCGTCTTCACCGAAGCCGGCTTCGAATGGCGGCAGCCGGGGTGCAGCATGTGCCTGGGCATGAACCCCGATATTCTGCAGCCGGGCGAGCGCTGCGCGTCAACCTCCAACCGCAACTTCGAGGGGCGTCAAGGCGCCGGGGGGCGCACGCATTTGGTCAGTCCAGCCATGGCCGCCGCAGCCGCCGTTGCCGGGCATTTTGTGGACGTTCGGGAGTTCGCATGATCCCGTTCACCAAGCTCCGGGGTCGGGTCCTCGTTCTGGATCGCGCCCATGTGGACACCGATCAGATCATCCCCAAGCAGTTTCTCAAGACCACGGTCCGCGCCGGCCTCGGGCGCGGCTTGTTCTTCGATTGGCGCTCCGATCCGGCGTTCGTGCTCAATCAACCGGAAAGCCAAGGTGCCGCCATCCTGATCGCCGGCGAAAATTTCGGCTGCGGCAGCTCGCGGGAGCACGCCGCTTGGGCGCTGCTCGATTACGGCATTCGCTGCGTGATCGCGCCCAGCTTCGGCGACATTTTCTACAACAATTGCAGCAAGAATGGCTTGCTTCCGGTGCGATTGGCCGCCGACGAGGTCCGTGCGCTTGGCGCAACGCGGGAAATCGAGGTGGATCTCGCAGCGCAAATCGCTGGTGGCTACCGGTTTGAGATCGATTCCTTCCGCAAGCAATGCCTGCTCAACGGACTCGATGATATCGCCCTCACTTTGCGCTTTGAAGCTGAAATCTCCGCCTTCGAGGCTGCGCGCACATGAACACCGGCTTGACGAACCGGGTCGCGATTGTCGCCGCATCGAGCTCGGGCTTGGGCCGCGCAGTCGCCGAGGGCTTAGCCGCCGAGGGCGCGCATTTGGCCTTGTGCTCCCGCGATCTATCGCGCATTGATGCGGTCGCGCAGGCGATCCGCGCCCAGCATGGCGTCCGCGTCTTCGCGCGCGCGCTCGACGTCACCGACCCTGCGGCGGTAGAGCAATTTGTCGCTGCCGTAGACCAGGAGTATGGACGCCTCGATATCTGCGTCACGAATGCCGGCGGGCCGCCGGCGAAGTCGTTCGCTTCGACCACTGTCGAGGAGTGGCTGCAGGCAGTGCATTTGAACCTGCTGAGCCATGTCAGCTTCGCCCGCCATGCCTTGCCGCGGATGCAGCGCGCGCGCTGGGGCCGCTTCTTGATGATCAGCTCGGTCTCGGTCAAGCAGCCGATTGAGGGATTGATCTTGTCGAACACCGTGCGCGGGGCGGTGCCGGGGCTGACGCGCAGCCTCGCCAACGAGTACGGTCCGTTCAATGTGCTGGTGAACAATCTGTGTCCCGGCTACACCTTGACCGACCGCTTGCAGGAGTTGGCCAGAGTGAAAGCGCTGGCGCAAGGCGGCTCGGCAGAGGCGGCATTTGCGGATTGGAGCGCTGGCACGGCCCTACGCCGCTTGGCGGAGCCGCGCGAGTTTGCCGACGCGGTGGTGTTCTTGGCCAGCGAGCGGGCGAGCTACATCACTGGACAGAATTTAGTAGTAGATGGCGGCTTCTCGCGCGGCGTGGGGTAGGGTTGGCAATTGTTGTCCAATGGACAATTTAAGTGTTGTGGATTCTTTGGGATGCGTGTGGTTTGGCAGGCAACGTGCGCAGTGTCCATAGCAGAGGCTGCGGCAGAGGCTGCGGGCGGTGGAGTGTTGCATTTTTCGGGGTGTTTTGTTGATTCGGGTGGTGTTGCGACGGCACACGGTCCCGAAAATAGGGGCGCGGGCCGGGAGGCTGTGCCCGCGCTGAAGGGTTCGTGAAATTGTCAATATGGCGCGGCACCGCGCCCCTTGGGGCCCGCGGGAATCTGCGACGCGTCGTTCCACTTAGATGCCGCGAGCGGAAATGGGGAAGCCTTTCGGCTGATGGCACAATGGGCGGGTGACGAATGAAGCGGTGTCGCCCCGACCGGGCGACCTGGTGCTGGTGCGGCAGCGGCGCTGGCTGGTGGAGTGCATATCGTCTACTCAGAAGGCAGCGGGCCGGCCGCGCGAGTTCGATGTTCTTGGCCAATGAGCGCGGGCTACATCACCGGGCGGCTAGGCCCGGCGCGTCGGCGCGGCTTGCTGTGCGGAATGGGCCTCGAGGGCGCGCAGCATTTGCCAAACCGATTGAAAGCCGACCTGGAGCGCATTGCAGGCGTCGGGGATGGTAATCCTGCTTCGGGCATTCGGAGTTGCGATTTCGTTCGAGACCACGATCGCACGGGTCGCGTGGGCATGCGCAACGATTTCGTAATCTGCGGCGCGAAAGAACTCGTTCCGCGCCGCCGGGGTGTAGGGTTGCGACGCGACCCAATTGCTTAAGGCTTCGTAGGATTGGTTGACGCCCGCCGGCGCGGTGTGGAAGAACTCTTTTCTGGATCGCGACCAATTTGCGAGTTCATCGTGGCCTCTGGCTAGCTCATCGCCCACCCGCTTGATGCTGTGCACATTGCCGGCTGCTTGTGCGCGCCATAGCAAGTCCCAGAAGCCGGGGCAGAAATCCATGCCGTAATAGCGCCGGCGGGCATCCGTGAGGACGTTGGTGTCGACCAAAAACGGCATTCTATGCAAGCTCTATTTCCTGCGCCACGCGATCGAACTGGTCCATCGTCCTCAGGCCGAGCAAGCCGAGGGCGTCGCCGTATTGGGTCTTGCCCTCGATGGCGCTCGTGACTACGGCAGTTGCGAATCGGCGCCCGAGTCGGCGCACATGCGTCGGGTAGAAATTGCCGCCGGATTGCCGCTTAGGCAATGGCAGATCAGGGCGTTGGGCCATGAACTGGTCTCGGATCGTTCGGCTGAGGATGCCGATTTCCACAGCGCGCAGGAGGACGACCTCCTGACTGACGGAGAATTGGCGCGCGATGCGCTGGATTTTCGAGTGAAGCGGTTCTGCGGACATAAAGGAATGCGAGAGCGCGTCCGAGGGCAGGAGAAATGCGGCTGCAGCAAGATTGCACCAGCGCTCATCGCTCGGCCCAGCTGCGGCTGGCGACGCGGCGGAGACGCCGCTTTGGCCCTTGAGCAGGTGAGCGAACTCGTGGGCAAGGGTGAATAACTGTGCGGTCCTGGAATCTGCGGCGTTCAGGAAGATGACTGGAGCCCATTGATCGGAAAGAACGAACCCGCGGAACTCGTTCGGATCAAGCTTTCTCCTGGTATTGCTGCCTACGATGCCATTAGCCATAATGAGCACGCCGGTCGCTTCAATCGCCTCGGTCATGCTTCGGAGTCGGTCCTGCCCGGCGGCTGGCTTGCCCATGGCGCCGAGCAGGTTTTGCATCATTGTGGTCGCGACGCTCGCGGCAGCGCCCGCGGCGAGGGCCGACACGAAACCCGGAGCGTGCGCCAGCTCGGCTTGGGCATAACTGCGGTACCAATCCTGGCGGAACTGACAGGCGTAGATGGTGTCGAGGAGGTTGCCGCTTGGGGAGTGCACACCTCGCCCCTCGGGGGAGCGGAAATCCCGAAGCGGGAGCGACTCGGCTGGGGGCGAATCGAGAAAAAGGGAGCCGAAGGGTACGTTGGTAGCTCGGGAGAACTCCTCGAGCTGCCTCATGGTCGGCTTGACCGCGCCCGTTTCCCACGCGCCGAGATCGCGAAACCTGCGCTGCAATTTTTCGCGGGGCACGCCTCCGCGGTTCCGAGCCCAGTCTAATAATTCCCGCTTTACGCTTGCCCGAGCCGACGCCATCGCTATTTCATGGTACGGCCTGCGGAGGGCGATGCGGATTCCCGTTCAGCTGCCGGGCGTGTAGTAGTGCAGCTGGGCGTCTTTGCGGAAGATCCAGTTGGCGCCGGCGATTTCGGTGTCGGGTGAGCCGACGTTGTTGAGGAGCGGGCCGCGGGAGCCTTCATGCACGGTGTCGCCTTGCACACCGGCGGGGCGGACCGTGGCCAGATGGCCGCCGCCATTGGGGTTCGACCAGGCGACGATCACCAGCGTGCCGGCGTCGGCGAGCTTCTGGGCTTGATCGGCGTCCACCTCCTTGTAGCCGCTGCCGCTGGCGGCGAGCTTGGCGGCGGCGTCATTGGAGGTGCCGGCGAGCGGCGCGGTGGGCGCGCCCATGGCTTTGGCAATATCGGCAGTGGCGGATGCGCCGCCGCTCGAACGCGCGGCATCCTGCGCAGCCACCAGCTTCTGTTGCTGGGCGGCAGCCGCCAGTGAAAGCAGGCCTAAAAGGCAGAGAGCGAGCGTCAGGCGAAAGCGCATAAGATCCCCCGCCCGCCACTATACACCACGAGGCCGGTGTCAGTTGCCTGAGGGCGCTGCCGCGCCGGGAAACTTCGGCGCCGACAGATACCCGGTCACGGTGTTCTTGTCCATCTGATAGACGACCAACTCGTTGAGGGCGTGGCTGCTGCCGACCACGAACTGCACCGGCTCGTTCAAGGTCTTGTCTTTCTTTTCGACTTGGGCATCGTCGGCGTAGAGCTCGAGGGTGTACTTGGCGTGCTTGGGGTCCACCTTCTTGAGCAGCAACTGCACCGCGCCGACGCGCACCGGGGTCTTGGTCTGCTTGCTGAGCTTGAACTCGAAGTAGGCACGGGCGCCAGTTTTCTCCAAGGCGTCGAGTTCGGTGCGCGTGGTCGCGATCAGGCCGCTCTGCACGCCCATGTCGCCGATGGTGCTCTTGAGCTGGGCCTTGGTGGCGTCGAGTTCGGCCTGGGTGGCGGTGATGGCCTTCTGGTTGGTCGAGACGTCGCCCTTCACCCCGGTGATCTGGCCGGTGATGGCGCCCAACTGGGTGCCGGTGTCCTGCTTGACCGCAGCCAGATCGTTGGCCGCCTGGGCCTGTTGCTGGGCGAGCGTCTGGGTCTGCTTCTGGGTGCTGGCGAGCAGGGCTTGGGCCTGGGCGACTTTGCGCTGGGCGTCGCTGGCGGTCGAGCTCAGGCGCTCAAGCTCGGTGCTGCTGAGGTGCAAGCGGTCTTGCAGGACCTTCAGCGCAGCAGTTTGCGCCTCCGACTGCTGCTCGAGGGCGGAGAGTTGGGTGGAGAGCGCCTGATTTTGTTGGCGGACCCAGAAAAAGCCGCCCGCGGCAACTGCGGCAATGGCGACAGCCAGCAGAATGCCTGCGGTCACGCTCAGCGCCGGCGGTGCGGCAGGACGGGGCGAGGTGTCCTCTTCAAACATGCATTCAGAGTAGCAGTTTTCTGTCCTGCCGTTGATCTACTCCCCACCTCCGGTACCACCACGGCCACCGCGTCCCCGGCCCCCTCTTCCGGCCCGTCCGGCGCCATTGCTAGCGCCCGAATCCAGGCTCTTGTAGTTCATCGCGGCATTGAACAGCAGCGCGAATTCGCCAGATGTCTCGTTTCGCCAGAAAGGATTCGCGGCAAACAAAACGATGTGGCCCTGCCCGTGGCGCGCGTCCACCACCATCGGCTGCCCTGCCAGCGCTTGTCCGCCTACGAGCAATCCGCTGAACAGCAGATCGTTCGCCTGAGGAACGAACCGCACCACAGTGCGCGGAGGCGGCCCGGTTGGCCCGCCGCGCCCGCCACCGGCCGCGGCCGCGCCGCCGCGCGCTTCCGGCTGGCCGCCGAGCGATTCCTTCAACAAATCCGCATCCGATTTCCGAGTCTGCATCACGTCGGGCACGGTGAGACTGCCGATGCCGCTCGTTCGGCTACCCGAGCCAGCGCCGCCGCGCCCGCCGCCAAATCCGCCGCGGCCGCCACCGCCGCCGGCGGTCAGAAGCAGGCCGGTGGAATAGTAGACATCCAGGTCCGTGCCATACCCGTAGGCGATCGGGCTGCCGGAATCGCTGATCTGCGCCCGCAGCACATCGCCGCGCGCGGTCAAGGCGTTAGCCTGGCGGGTGCTCACGCCCGGGGCCATGCCGGTGTCGCTCGCTACCGCCATGCTGGGTCCCACGGCGACGAGCAGTCCGCCGCTGGCGACGAATTGCTCCAGATGCATCAATCCGTCGAGTCCGAGCCCGCCGCGGATGTCGTCGCTCGAGTCCAGCCCGGGCGGCGCGAGGTCGGGCATATCCGGTGTGTTCTTCCACGCTTCGAGTTTCCCGGACATCGGAATGCCATTGAGCATCGCCGCGAGCGAAAAGCCCATGGGCGGCAGGATGATCACGTCGTACTTGTCCCGCAGGTTTCCGTTCGTGCGGATGTAGGTGTCCGCGATGTAGCTGTAGGGGATTTTGAGCTGGTCCATCGAGACCCGGTACCAGCCGTCTTCGGCGGTGCTCTGCCAGTTGTGCACCACCGCCAGCCGCGGCGCCTCCAGCGCATGCATCGGCACGCTGGGAGCGCTTGCCAGCCCAACCACATTCACGCCGGCCGCCTCCGCCGCCCCGCGGATCGCCTCGGCGGACGCATTGCGGATGATGATGCTGCCTGCGGCGAACGTTTTGCCGTCGGCTTCAAAGCTTTTCTCCGCGGCCTCCATGGGCGTCGAAGCCAGCCGGTACCGGAACGCAGCCAGGTTCGGATCCGCATTCGCGTTGATTGCGAAGACGCTGCCGGTGCCGCTGACGCCGCCGGGCGCGTTCACGGTGGCGGTCACCTTGTTCATGGCCACCTTCAGCACCGCGGGATCGGCGACCTTCACGGTTTCCACGTTTGCCAGCGCGCCCATGGTCCAGCCGGTGTCGTCGTAGGGCGAAGGCGCATCGGGCGCATAGTATTCCTGGTCCAGCAGCATGTCCGCCTCGCGGCTGTAGGGCTGGTCCATGCGGATGATGTAGCTTCCAGCAGGGAAGCTGTGCTCGGTCGCGGCCGCGCTTCCGCCGGGAACCGTGCCCTGAGCTTGGAAGGCTGCGCTCGCGCGATCAATTTCCACCCCCTGCGCCTGAAGCTGGTCAATCAGCCTGGCCTGCAGACCGGGCCGGGGGTCGTTGGCCGGAAACACCCACGCGGCCGGGCCTTCGGTTGCAGCCTTCTGGACTGAGTGCAGGCTCTTCAAGTAGAAGTCGCGCAGGAACTCGCTGGCGTTGGTGGCGACGTTGCTCATGGCGTAGAGCACACCGCTTTCCTGCATATTGATGTTATTCCGCGCCGACCAATTCACCCTGGGCAGTGGCGGGCTGGGCCGGAACCACTCGCGGCTGGTATCGCTGGCCGGGGTCGAGATCACGCGGGTGTCGGCGCCGCCGTTTCCCTGGGTCTCATAAAAGCGGCCGACGGCGTTGTGGCCGATGGCGACGTAGAGCATGTAGTTCGGGGCCCAGCCATCGAAGAAACCGTGGGTCCAGGCACCGATCACGCCCTGCTCATTGAGGTGATCAATGTCGTAGTAGGCCATCCGCTGCCATTCGTTGATCTCCAGCGGATCGAGCCAGGGATTGTAGGGTCCGGTTCCGGTCGAAATATAAAGATAGGGCACCGACTCGTGCAGATCGTGCAGCACGGTGGGGTGCCATTGCAGGAATGCCTGCATCATGTTCTGCGAGAGTTTGGTGGCAAGCGTCAGCCCGTCGCGGTTGTCGTCGTGCGCGACGTAGTGGCCCCACCAGATCAGCCCGGGCTGCGCCTCGTCCGGGTGCGCTTTATGGTGCATGTACAGCTCGACCTCGCGGTCGCGGCCGTCCACTTGGGTCGCCGGCGTGATCAGCGCGATCTCGTGCTCCCGGATGTTGCGGATGAAGGGCGAATCTTCCACTGCCAGCCGGTACGCCAATTCCATCAGCATCTCCGGCGAGCCGGTCTCGGGCGAGTGAATCGATCCGGCCGCCCAGTACATGGGCTTGCCTTGGGCGATCAGCGCGTCCGCGGCGCTCGCGCTGATTCCACGGGGGTCGGCGAGTTTGGCGGTGATCTCTTTGTACTTGTCGAGATTGTTGATGGTGGCTTCGTCCGCAACCGCGACCAAAATCGTGTCGCGTCCCTCTTCGCTCTTGCCGATGTCGAATACCTTCACGCGCGGGCTCTGCGACGCCAGATGCCGCATGTAGGCATTGATGGTCTCGACTTTATCGAGCACGTCCGGCGCGCCCACAATGTGCCCCAGGAACTTCTCCGGCGTGTCCACGCACGAGCTAACCGGCAGGTGATCGGTCAGGTTGGTGTCGAACTGCGGCAACGTGGTGAACTTCTTGATCTGGGCAGAGTAGTTGGCGTCGTCCTGAACGGTGCACTGCTGCGCCGCCAGCGGCAGCGCGGTCAAACCAATCCCGGCGAGACATGACAGAAATGAGCGCAGGCGCATGTGGATTCTCCCCCGGAAGTTTATAGCACGGGAACCACGTTGCGAGGCAATCGTTCTTGCCCGCGTGGACCGGCAATGCACGGCGGCGTGCTGTGCCTTGACCTACAGCTTGCGGGCGATGCTTTTCGCTTGGGTGAAGAGCAGCAGGTAATCCGGCCCGCCCGCCTTCGAGTCCGTGCCCGACATGTTGAAGCCGCCGAAGGGGTGCGCGCCCACCATGGCGCCGGTGCACTTGCGGTTGAAGTAGAGGTTGCCGACGTGGAAATCGCTGGCGGCCTGCTCCAATTTTTTGGGATCGCGGGTGAAGACCGCGCCGGTGAGGCCGTACTCGGTGTTGTTGGCGATGGCCAAGCCCTCATCGAAGCTCTTGCACTTGATCACGGCCAGCACGGGGGCGAAGATCTCCTCCTGGGCGAGGCGCGCAGTGGGCGCGATATCGGCAAACACGGTGGGTTCGACGAAGTAGCCGGCGGCATCGCCGCGGGCGCCGCCCGCCACCAGCCGCCCTTCCTTCTTGCCGATCTCGATGTAGTTCAGGGTGTTCTTCAGGGAGCGCTCGTTAATGACCGGTCCCATGTAGTTGTCCGGGTCACCGGGGTCGCCGACCTTGATCTTCTTCGTCCGCGCGGCCAGAGCTTCGACGAAGCGGTCGTAGATCTTCTCATGCACGATCGCGCGCGAGCAGGCCGAGCACTTTTGGCCTTGGTAGCCGAAGGCGGATACCGCCACGCCCTCGACCGCGGCATCGAAGTCCGCGTCCTCATCGATCAGAATCGAATCCTTGCCCCCCATCTCGAGCACGGTGCGCTTGATCCATTTCTGGCCGTTGGGGGTTTCGGCGGCCTTGCGATTGATGTCGAGCCCGACGGACTTCGAGCCGGTGAAGGCAATGAAGCGCACCCGCGGATCCGTGACCAGGGCCTCACCCACGGTCGAGCCGCCGCCGGTGACGAAATTCACCACGCCGACCGGCAGGCCCGCTTCTTCCAGCACCTCCATGAGCTTGGCCGCCACCGTGGGCGAATCGCTCGAGGGCTTCAGCACCACGGTATTGCCCGCCACAATCGCGGCGGCCGTCATGCCGGCGGTGATGGCCATGGGGAAGTTCCATGGCGGAATGACCGCCCCAACGCCGAGCGGGATGTAGACCATCTCGTCGCGTTCGCCCGCGAGCTGATGCACCGGTTGCGGCCCCGAGAGGCGCAACTGCTGGCGGCCGTAATACTCGAGGAAGTCGATCGTCTCACCGATGTCGGCATCGGCCTCGACGAAGCTCTTGCCCACCTCGAGGGTCAGCCAGGCGCAGAAATAGGGCTTGCGGCGGCGGAAGATTTCTGCCGCGCGCAGGAGGATCTCGACGCGCTTCTCAGGCTTGCTCAAGCGCCAGCACTCGAAGGTGAGCGCTGCAGCGGAGATTGCCTCCCGTGCCGCCTCGGCGGTGTTCTGCTGGTGCACCCCGACGATCTCGTGGGCTCGGGCCGGGTTGTTCGATTCAAATTTCTTGGCGCTCTTGGCGCGCTGGCTGCCGATGCGGTTGTCGTATTCGCGACCCAGTTCGGCGCGCGCTTCGTCCAGGCCCTGTTTGAAGCGCTGGCGGTTTTCCGGCTTCGAGAAGTCGGTGAAGGCTTCATTGCGAAACTCCGGCAGGCGGGCAAGGTCGATGGGGGCCGCGCTTTTGGCGGCTGGGGCGGTTTCAACGGTGGCCATGGGTCCATTATAAAGGCTGGTGGAAAACCACCGATTTCGATCCAATTTCACCATCCAGGTCCAGGTGCGGCGCTTGCCGGCCAGCGGAACTCGTTAGCCCTGCTGGGGTTACTCCAGTGTGGGGCTTTGGCCCTTGATCTGCAGGAATCTGGGTGCTGCACGGGAGGAACGAGGGATGAAGCAAGCTCTAATTGGCACGATGTTGCTGGTGGCCGGGACGGCATTCGCCGCGGCGCAAGCGCCGCAGAGCGACCAAGGCGTGGCTCGCTTGAGCCTGGTGCAAGGCGACGTATCCACCCAGCGCGGCGCCAACGCCGACTGGCAAGCGGGGGCCATCAACGCGCCGATGCTGACTGGCGATGCCGTGGCCACTGCTGAAGGCGCGCGGGCGGAAGTCGCACTCGACTTCGCCGACATTCTTCGCCTCGACGCCAACTCGCAAGCCACCTTGGCCAATCTCAGCACGCACGCCCTGCAAGTTCAAGTCGGCCAAGGGCTGGTGGACTACAGCGTCCTGGGCGGAGCCGAGGCTGCGTCCGAATTGGACACCCCCAATCTGGCCATACACCCCAAGGGGCGCGGCATCTTCCGCGTCCAGGTGAACTCCGACAGCGAGACGATCGTGATGGTTCGCGAGGGAGAAGCCGATGTCAGCACGTCGGAAGGCAGCGCCACGCTGCACGCCGGCCAAATGATCACGGTGCAAGGCACCGACACGCCCGAGTATCAAATTGCCGATGCGCCCGGACGCGATGGTTTCGACGACTGGAACCGGCAGCGCGACCGAAGCGTCGAGAACGCGCAGAGCTGGGGCCGCGCGAACCGCTACTACACCGGCGTCAACGATCTCGATGATTACGGACACTGGGTCTTCGTTCCCGGCTACGGCCAGGTATGGCAACCTGCGGTGGACGCGGGCTGGTCGCCCTACAGCGTCGGACGCTGGGTTTGGGAGCCGGGCTGGGGCTGGACTTGGGTCTCCACCGAAGCGTGGGGCTGGGCGCCGTACCACTATGGGCGCTGGTTCTACTATCAGGCCGGCTGGGTTTGGTGGCCGGGTCCCGTGCTGGTCACGCCGCGGTTCCGCCCGGTTTGGGCCCCGGCCTATGTCGCCTTCCTCGGCTTTCATGCCGGTGGCGTAAGCGTTGGCGTGGGTATCGGCCGCGTCGGCTGGGTTCCGATCGGACCTGCGGATCCGTTCCATCCGTGGTGGGGCGAATCGCGAGGGACGCGCGTCGCGGTCACCGTGGTGGAGCCGCTGGCGCCGGTATCCGTGCGCGTGCGCTACTCGAATGTCGAACGCATCTCCACCGATCCGCACATTGCCGCTGGCGTCGTTCTGGTATCCGGCTCGCGGTTTGGGAACGGCACGGTAGTGCGCGAGCGCGTCAACATCACGGAAGTGCGCAACGTCACGGTCATCAATGGACGCGTGCCGGTGGCCCACACCGCCGCCAGCGTGCGGGTCAGCGATCGCGAGGTGCGCACCGAAGCGTTGCCGCGTGCCGCGGTTGAGCGCCCCACACGCTTCGCCGGAACTCCCGTTGCCACCCGTCCGGTGCCAGCAACCCGCCCCGGCTTCCAACGCTTCGGCGGCAGCCAGCCGGGCGCCGCGCCGCGGCCGGTTGCGCCGCGTCCGGAAGTCACGCGTCCGGGGGGCACGCGTCCGGAGGCCTCACATCCGGAAACTACACGTCCGGAGGCACCGCGGCCGCAGGCTCGCCCCGAACACCCGGCGGCGACGCCCCACGCCAATGATCCGAGTTGGCACCGCTTCAATGAAGCGGGCCGGCAAGGCAACAGCAAGCAAGACAAGAGCGGTGCGAAAAAGAAAAACGATAGCCGCGGCGGCGGCGGCGGCGGCGTTTACCGCTGAGCCAACGCCTCAAGCCGAGGTTGCATCCAGGGGAGAGCATGGGCAAAGGCAAGCTCTCCCCGATTTCTTCGCAGCCGCGCTTCGGCCAGCACGCGCCTGAAATCCAAAAAGCCGGTACCGTGACCGCAATGCGGCCTTTGGGACTCGGGGAAGCAGTGCGGTTGGAGATGAGCGCGCGCTTGAACCAACTGCTCGCGGACTCGATGACGCTGCGCGATTTGTACAAGAAATGCCACTGGCAGGTCTCCGGCCCGACGTTTTATCAGCTCCATTTGCTTTTCGACAAGCACTTCGCCGAACAGGTGGAGTTGGCGGACGCCATTGCCGAGCGCATTCAACTTCTCGGCGGCGTCAGCCTCGCCATGGCACCCGACATCGCGGAAACTACCGCGATTCCGCGTCCGCCACGGGGGAGGGAAGAGGTTCCGGAACAGCTTTCGCGGCTGCTCGACGCCCACCAGATCATCATTGCCGCATGCCGGGAGCTGGCGCGCACCGCCGACGAGGTCGGCGACGCCGGCACCAATGATCTCGTCGTCAGCCAAATCCTGCGCACCAACGAACTCGAAGCTTGGTTCGTCAGCGAGCATTTGGCTCGCACGCCGCTGGTAGCAGCTCAATGAACAGGTCGGGCTTGGGCTCTTAAGGAAAGTGGTGCGCCCTGAGAGACTCGAACTCCCGGCCTTCTGGTTCGTAGCCAGACGCTCTGATCCAACTGAGCTAAGGGCGCACGGTGGGACGCAGCCCGCGCGGCTGCAATAGCCATATGGTAGCATGGCAGCGACGATGGCCATTGCTAGAGCTGCGGCGTCCTCCGGCTCTGCGCCTGCCGACGGTTGGACGCTCGCAGCGATCGCGATTCTGGCTGCGGCGATCACCGTAATGCTGCACGAGGGGCTCGGGCACGGCGGTGCTTGCGTGCTTTCGGGCGGCCACAATCTGGTCATCTCGACGGTGCACGAAAATTGCACGGTTTCGAACCACTGGATCTCCGCTGCCGGCACGGTGGTCAATCTCGCGGTTGGACTCATTTGCTGGGGGTGGGCCAGCCGGATTCCCCGCGCACCCCGGTTTCGCTATTTCGTCTGGTTGCTGGCAGTCTTCAACTGGCTTACCGGAGCCGGTTATTTTTTGTTCAGCGGAGTGGGGAATCTCGGCGACTGGGCGGAGGTTCTGGCCGGGCACGAACCGGCTTGGCTCTGGCACGCGGGCATGGCTGCCGGCGGCGCCGCGCTTTATGTGCTGTTCGTATGGCTTCTCGCGCGCGCGCTGCGGCCGTTCTTGCCCACGGGCATCGAGCGCGTCGCTTGCGCGCGCAGACTCATGCTGGTGCCGTATTTCACATTCGGCATCCTAGCCGTGATTGCGGGCTCGCTCAACCCGGTTGGCGCGGTGTTGATTGCGGAATCCGCGGCGGCGGCAAGCTTCGGAGGCGCATCCGGGCTGTGCTGGGGTTGGCAATTCACCCGAAGCGGCTACTTCGCAAAAGGAGCGGCGCCGCCATTACCGCTGATCCGCAGCCGCGGCTGGATTTTCGCGGGCGCGCTCACCGCGGCCGCCTTCATTTTCCTGATTGGGCCCGGATTTCGCCCGTAGATTCGTCGAGAATCAGGCGCTGCGTATTTTTCGGCCGGGCCTTGGAAAAGTCGAACATGGGGTCGAGCGCGCCGGCAATGCCATCGAAGGAGCCCTGACCCAAACGCCGGCCCCTGAGGAATGTGTCCTCGATGAGCCGCATGATCGAGGTTTGATCGGTTACGTTGTGGGCTACAAAGTTGGGCCGGGCCCATGGGGAAATCACCAGCAGCGGCAGCCGCGGACCGTATCCGCATCGACCTTCGGCATGCGGATTGTTCTTCGCAATGCCGGCCAGTTTCGGCGTGCCGTTGCCGCAGACTCCGGGTGCCGAGAGGGCATCTGCGCTGCTCGATGAACCATTCACCAGCGGGCCCGCGACGTGGTCGTACCAGCCGTCCGAATCGTCGTATGCAATGATCACGGCGGTGCTGGTCCAATCCGGCTGCTGCTGCAAGAAATTGATCACGTGGACGAGAAACGTCTGCTCGTCCAGCGGATCGGAATTGCCCGCGTGGCCGTTTTCGTACGCCGGGGGCTTGAGAAAGCTCACCGCAGGAAAGTTGCCCGCCGAAACTGCATCGAAGAAATCCTGCACATCATACTGATGGTTGGCTTGATCGCCGGCCTTGCCGATGAGCGCAATGGAGGTCGGGCGCCGGTGGTTGGGGTTCGCGGTCGAGGCGAAGTACTGGAAGGGCTCGTGGTGCGGCACATAGTCGCGAATCGCGCGGCCTACGATCTCCGAACGGTGCGCACGCCGGCAGCCGGTCGAGCCATCCGGGTTGGTGGACTCGAGGTCGAATCCGCCCTGGAACCATCCCCAGCTCACATCCGCGGCGTTGAGCAGGTTCCCAATATTGCGCCCGCCCATCGCGAAGGTTGTTCGCGCCGAACTCGAGCAAACGTCGCCGAGCGGATCCGAATCGGCAATGTCGGTCAGCGATCCCGCACCGCCGTCGAAGATTCCTTCTCGTCCGTTCGCGGTCTCGCTGACGCCGTTGGTTTGGCCGGAGACGAGATTCAACGCGCCGACAGTCGAGGGGCCGAAGGTGGTGCCGAAAGAACGGTCGGAGCTGGCAAAGTGCTGGGCGTAGTTCCACAGTGCGGTGACGGTGTTGCCATCAAAATAGCCCATCGTAAGCCCCTTGGTGCCCGCTTGCGGCTGCGCTCCCGGGGGTGGGCCCTTGCGTCCGGTGAACTTGGGGAACAGATCCATCCTACCGGCGTCAAATGCCAACTGCTCGGCGCGGTAGGCGTGGCTTTGATCCGCGGTGTTGGCCTGGGAGCGGTCGAGGCGAAAGGGATTGGACGCGTCGGTGCCATTGGCGGCATTGGTGAAGTTGGGGTTCTCGGTGAGGAGCTTGCCTTGGAGGCCGTCCACTCTGGGCGTGTGAGGCAGGGCGACGAACCGCGGCTCGCCGGGCGGGTTCAGCGCTCGAGGGTAGGTGCCGAAGTAATGATCGAAGGATATGTTCTCAGGAAAGATGATGACGATGTGCTTGAGCTTCCCTGCCGGCCCTTGAGCCAGGAGCGTTGCTGCACAAAAGAAGACCACCAACGCATTCCGCATTCCCCACTGTCCTCTGTCCGCCGTTCTCTGTCAACCAATGACCAGAGGGCGCATCATGGCGTTGGCCTCATGTTCGAGCAGATGGCAATGCCATAAATATCTTCCGGCATAGGGTTCGAATGGGACCAGGATGCGCGTGACCGCGCTGGGCTCGCAGCGCACCGTGTCTTTCCATCCTCGCTCGTCGGCTCCCGGTGCAACCGCATCCGCAGTAAAACGCAGCGTGGCGTCGGCCAGGTATTGATCCGCGTCGAACGATCGCCGATCGAGAATGCGGAACCGAACTTGATGCAGATGGATGGGATGGGTGTCGTCGGTGAGGTTCAGGAATTCCCAAATCTCGGTATCACCGAGCCTGGGGCGCTCCGTCACCGGATCGCTCCAGCGCTTGCCGTTGAGCAGCATGAGCATGGGGTTGGCCGCGAGGTCCTGATATTCGTCGAGCGTGAGCCGCCGCGTGCGCCCCGCGGCGCGGGCGTCGGCGGGCGCCAATCGGCGCAGCGAAAATGGAGGATTCCAAGACGCCAGCCTGCGCGAGCTCGCTCGCACCCGGAATTGGCAGATCGTCCGCCGGTCATTCCTCAACCCGACGGTGCGACCTGCCGCAGCGGCGAAATCCACCACCAGGTCGGTGCGCTCGGCCGGCGCGAGGAGAACGTCGTTCATGGAAACCGGCGCATTCAATAGTCCCTGGTCGCTGCCGATGGCGTGCACCGACGCCTCGGGAATCGCAAGCCGGAGGAACCGGCTGTTGGCGGCATTCACGATTCGCAGGCGGTAGGCCGTGGGTTCGACTTCGATGTAAGGCCAAAGCTGGCCGTTCACCAAAATGCAATTGCCGAAGACCTCGGGAACCCAAGGGTGCCCGGGCACGCCGCTGGTGGGATAAAAAAGCTGGGCATGGGGATCGAGCCAGCGGTCGCAGAGCAGCAGCGGCAGCTCGAATTCGCCGCTCGGCAGGCGGAGCGCTTCCTCGATTCCGTCCCGCACCAGGTACAACCCTGTGAGCCCGGCATAGACATTGAGCCGGTTCAGGCCCATGGCGTGATCGTGGTAAAAGAGCAATGCCGCTTCTTGCTGGTTGGGGTAGATGCAGCGCTGCGTCCCGCCCGGCACGGTCCAATCCTCCGGCCAGCCGTCGCTTGCCGAGGGCGCGCGTCCGCCGTGCAAATGCACCACTGCCCGAACGGGAGGCAGCGATGGCCCCGCGCCCTCCAAGGTCGAATCTACTGGTAGAAAATGCCGCGCCGGCAAGGCGTTGACCCACTCGACGGCAATCTCCCTGCCGCGGTACGCCTCGATAATGGGCCCGGGAATGGTTCCGTCATAGGTCCAGCACCGCGAGGGCGGCAAATCGGGGTGTAATTGGCACTCCGCCGCGCGCATCTCCACGCGATAGCTTCCGTCCGCCAGGGCCGCCGCTCGCGGCGGGGCTCCGAGAGCATGCGTGAACTTCCTCAGCCGTTCGGGGTCCAGCGTCTTTGCCGCCTGGCTTCGCGCGCGCCCCAGGCGTGCCGCTCCCGCTACCGCGGCCGCTCCCGCCAAGAAGTGTCGTCGAGTGGGCAAGCCTCACTTTACACTTGCTGGATGGGTCCCATCGAGATTACCTGGCTCAAGCTCGATCTCGAAGCCGCCCAAATTCGCCGCGGCAGGGAATGGCTTTCGGCGCGGGAGCTCGCCCGCGCCGACCGGTATCTCGATCCCCGCCATGGGGTCCGCTATAGCGCGGCCCATGCCCAACTCCGCTGGTTGCTTTCGCAGCGCCTGCACATGGCACCGCAAGCAGTCGCATTCGAGCGTGGCCCCCACGGCAAGCCCGAGGTTGCCGGCATTCCGCTTCGCTTCAACCTATCCCACTCCGGCCCGTGGGCCGTGGTCGGCATCCATCCCCGCCTGGAGTTGGGAGTGGATGCCGAATCGCCGCATCGCGCTCGCAATTGGCTTGCGCTCGCCGACCGCTTCTTCGCCTCCGGCGAGGGTGCTGCCCTGCGCGCCCTGCCTGCCGACGAGGTGCCCGGTCAATTCTGCCGCATCTGGACCTGCAAAGAGGCCTGGATGAAAGCCGATGGCCGCGGCCTCGCCGCCGGCGTCGCCACCGCCGAGGTTCGGTTCGCGAACGATGCCGCGCGCCTGACCGCGCCCGCGCGCGCGGGCATGCGCGCCTTCTGCGGTGAAATTCCGCCCCGCGAAGGCTTCGCCGCAGCGGTTGTTGCGTTTGTGCCCGCGGACCGGCCCGATCCCCGGATTACGATTTCGGTGCTGCCGCCTCCGCTCTAGCGATCGCGAAGAGCCTTCCGCCTTGCGCCAGCACGAACACGACCGTCACCCAGAGCGACACGCCCATGGCGAGACCGAAGAGCGGGTCGGCCATTTGGATGCGCTGGCGCATCAGCGCCGAGATCAGCGCGCACAGCGCCAGCTCGACCGCGCCCGTCCAGTAATAGAGACGAAAACGGTAGATCCGTGCCAGCGGGATGAAGTGAACGCCGACGATGAAGGCAATCGCCGCGAGCGTCCAAGCGGCCTGCCCGCGCGCTGCAAGCAGGTTCGCGGCGAGCGCGATCAGGCCGAACTCGACCGCAACGACGAGGCCGAAGCGCCGCCCCATGCGGCGTGCGCGCTGTTGTTCGGATGGGCTGGGTTCGGGTTCGAGCGCGGCAAGCTCGTGGCTGCTGACGATCATGCTGATGGCGCGAACGGCAAGCAGCGACGCCGGCACGAAGTCGCAGGCGACGAGCCACACCCAGGAGAGCGTGTTCAGGGCAGCGACCATCCACAGCCCTCCGAAGAGGGCCAGGAAGAGGCTTCCGATCCCCATCCCTTTCAAACGGTCGGCGGCACGGAGCATAGGCTACGCGAGCACCTCCTCGACGGCATTCAGAACCTCGGCCACTTCGATGCGGGTCATGCAGCGGTGGTCAATCGGGCACTCCCGCAGCTTGCATGGGCTGCACTCGATCCCAGGCGCCTTCAGCAGCCGCAGCTTGCCCGGCGCCGCCAAGGGAAAGGTTTCGCGTTCGTTGGTGGCTCCGAAGATTGCGACCACGGGAGTGCCGACGGCGGCGGCCAGGTGCATTGGACCGCTGTCGTTGGCCACAAGCACGTCCACCGCCGCCAGCAATGCTACGAGTTCGGCAACCGAGGTTTCGCCGGCCAGGTTCTTGATCTGCTCGGGGCGGGGTGCGCTCATGCGCACGGTGCGCGCCAAATCGCGGTCGGCGGGGCCTCCGACCAGCAGCACTTGCCTTCCGCGCTCGGTCAAAGCGCCTGCCAGCGCGGCGAAGCGTTCGGGCAGCCAGCGCTTGGCGGTGCCGAAGCTGGCGCCGACGTGGAATGCAACGTGGGGGCCGCGGCCCAAACGTTCGCGCCACGCCGCCACTCGGTCCCCGGGCGGCTGCAGGGGCACGCGCAGCGAGGATGGGAGGTTGGGCGGGAGCGCTTCGATGTAGCCGCTCCGCCGCAGCAGCTCCAAGTAGTAGAACGACTCGTGGCCCGGCAGCGAACCGGGGGCAGGCACTGCGACAGCGGGATTCAGCAGCCAGCCGCGTCCGTCGCGCGCATAGCCGACGCGACGCCGAGCTCCAGTGCGCCAGCTGAGCAGCGCCGAATGGAACGAATTGGGGAAGACGATTACTTCGGCCGCGCGCCGGGGGACGCGCAGCGAACGCCGGCCGGCGAGCTCGATCACTTCCCATTCCAGGTTCGCCAAGCGCAGCACGGAGGCCACGGCGCCGCGGGCCAGCACGGTCCAGCGCTGCTTGGGCCGCGCATGGTAGAGCGCGGCAAGCGCGGGCAGGCACATCACCGCATCGCCGAGCCAGTTGGGGGCGAAGACGACGCCGTCCTGGTTCATAGTCCGCATGCGCTCAATGCCATCTGCGTGAGGATCTGCAACTCTGGAATCTCGATTTCGATCTCAAACACCAGCACCCCGCCGGCCAGGAATTCCCGAGGCAGTTTCATGGCGTCCTTGGCCGTGGTGACGAGGCCGTCGGCGCCGGCTGCGCGAGCCCACAGGCGGAGATTGCGCAAATCCGCGGCGGTGTAGCGATGGTGATCGCGGAACGCGTGGCGGCCGAGTATTTCGATGCCGGCCTCGGCGAGGCTTGCCCAGAACGATTCTGGCCGCGCGATGCCGGCGAAGGCGAAGCGGCGGCCAGCGGCGGCCAGCGGCATTGCGCGCCGCCGGGCCAGGAACACGGGAGCTGCGGTGTGTTCGGCGCAGCGCCTGCGCGCAGCATCGAGCACTGCGCCGTTCTCGACCCACAGCACGGCGCTAGCGCGCTTCAAGGCCGCGAGGGGCTCGCGCAGACGGCCGGCCGGCAGCAGTTGGTCGCCGAAGTCGCGGGGCGAGACCAAAACGAGATCGAAGCTGCGCGCGAGCTGGCGGTGCTGAAAGCCATCATCGAGCAGGTGCAATTGGCTGCCGAACCTCCGTTCGCCTTCGAGCCCGGTGCGAAACCGGTCGGGATGCACCAACACCGGCGTGTGCAGCCGCGCTGCAATCAATCGCGGCTCATCCCCAACCACTGCGACCGGCTCGTCCCCGGTCTCGGCGATGGCCAGCGCCTTGGACGCGCGCCCGTATCCCCGCGTCAGCACATCAAAACGCACGCCGAATCCGGCAAGCGCCCGCCCCAGCGCGATGACGGTGGGCGTCTTGCCGCTGCCGCCGGTGGAAAGGTTCCCGACGCTCAGCACCGGGCGCGGCAGCCGCGCCACGCCCAGCCGACCGCTCGCGTAGCCGCGCTCTCGCGCCCGCACCAGCGCTCCGAACCCGCGCGCAGCCAGCTCTCTCACCACTTCACTGTCAACTGGCAACCACCAACTGTCAACATCCCTTTAGACCCACACATCCACCACCGGCTTTCCGTGCGCGCACAGCGGGCATTGTTTCGCCTGCCAGTAATGGGGCTCCAGGGTCAACAACTTGAACAGCGGAAGTTGGGGAAACTCGGCGCAATTCTCGAACGGCTGGTGCACCAGCACGGCCAGCGCCAGCACTTTAGCGCCCGCTTTTTCCACCAGCGCCCGCAATTGCGTCAGCTTGCGCCCGGTGCGCAGGATGTCATCCACCAGAATTACGCGCTCGCCCGGATGAATTTCCAGAAACTGACGAAGCTCCAAATCGCCGGACTCGTTCTTCTCCGCCCAATAGGTCTCCGAGGCCCGCAGCGCCTCGGCCACGCCAAATGCGACCGGCAGGCCTCCGGTTGCCGGCACCACCACGCTGACGTTCGGCACCGCACGTCGCACCGCGTCATCCTGCCGCAGCAGCCGACTCAGCGCCACGCTCAGCATCTTCGATTCGGAGAAATGCCGCATCGCCAGCGGGATCTGCAAGTACAAATCCGAGTGGGTCCCGCTCGGATGCCGGAAATGTCCTTGACGCAACGCGCCGGTGCTCTCGAGCACGGCCCGCACTTCGGTTTCGTTGGGAATGAGATCCACGAGTTCCTCCGGAGACTTTTCAGAATACCCGATTCATCCGCAACCCCCTACCCCTTGCCCTCAATTCCCTTGTCTTTCGCCTCCGCATCGAGCCACCCCTGGGCGAATCGCACCCGCACCGCATCGCCCGGCGCGAACCACTCGGGGCTGGTTGCGAGGGCCCCGCTGGCATCGTAGGTCAGGGTATAGCCGCGTTCGAGCAGGCGCAGCGGATTGCGCTCCTTCAAGAGGTCCGCGGCATGTTGCAGCCGCTGTCTCCGCAGCGCGAATTGCCCTCGCGCAACGCTGGCAAGGCGCTCCCGGCGCGCGGCCAATCCCGCTTGGGCAGAGGTGATCTGCCGTCTGGGGTCGAGGTGCCCGATCGCCCGGCCGGCCGCGTCCAATCGCCGGCGCCGGATCTGCAGCCGGCGGCCGATCGTCGCCTCCAAGCTGCGGTTGATTTCGTCCAGACGCTGCCCGAATTGATAGGCGCGATCCCGCACTTGTTGCAAGGCGCGATGCCGCGCCAGTCCGTCGAGCTGGTTGCGCCGCCGCAGCAGCAACAGCAGCATGGCTTGCTCCAAGTGGCGTCGCAGCGCGGATTGCTGCCGCTCCAGCTCCGCCCGGGGCGCGATCACCAATTCCGCTGCCGCGCTGGGCGTAGGAGCGCGCACATCGGCCACAAAATCGGCGATGGTGAAGTCGGTTTCGTGTCCAACCGCGGATATCGTCGGCATCGGCGCGCGCGCCAGCGCCCGCGCCACGCCTTCGTCGTTAAACGGCCACAAATCCTCGAGCGAGCCTCCGCCCCGTCCCACAATGAGCACGTCTGCCCGTCCGGCGCCAGGGCCCGCGAAAAACTCGAGTGCAACAGAAATCTCGCCCGCCGCGGCCTCACCTTGCACTGCCACCGGGTACAACAGGATTTCGATATTGGCGAAGCGTCGCCGCAAGACGTGCACAATGTCCGCCATCGCCGCGCCCCGCGCCGAGGTGATCAGGCCCACCCGTCGCGGCAGCTTCGGCAGCGGACGCTTCCGCTCCTGTGCAAACAATCCTTCGTCCGCGAGCTTAAGTTTCAGCGCCTCGAAAGCCGCTTGCAGCGCACCCCGCCCGAGCGGCTCGACCCACTCGACGGAGCACTGCAGGTCGCCGCGGGCCTCGTAGACGCTGATGCGGCCTCGCACGCGCACCTGCATGCCATCGCGGAGCTCGCAGTTGAGGTGGCGGGCCTTGGGGGCAAACAGGGCTGACCGCAGTTGGGCCTGACCATCTTTCAAGGTGAAATAGCAGTGTTTCGATGCGGCCCGGTGGAAATTGGAGATTTCGCCTTCGATCCAGACATCGAAATACTCCCGCTCCAGGCCCAGCTTCACGCTGGCCAGCAGCCCAGCCACCGTCCACACCTTGCGCGCATTCGGGAAGCCGAGGCTCGCCTGCTCCACCTCGCCATGGTAGCAATCGGCGCGGTTGGAGGTAAGACCTCCTCCACCGCCAACCGCGCCCTGGGAATGCACCCTCAGCCTTGGAGCATTCCTGTCGGCTTCAACCCTTCAGATCGCGACGAGTTTCGGGATTTATCATCAAACGATGCGTTTCCCTCCTCCCGGCCGCATGCTCGATCTCGGCGGCCGCCGCTTGCATATCCGCAGCGTGCCCGGCGCGATCGGCGCCCCCGCCATCGTCTTCGATGCCGCCCTCGGGGGATCATCTTTGAGTTGGGTCTTTGTTGAACGTTCGCTGGCGGGGCGCTGGCCGCTGTTCCTCTACGATCGCGCCGGACTGGGTTGGAGCGATGCTAGCCAAGGCGCATGCACGCTTCCCGCACTGGTCGAGGACCTCGATACCGCATTGCAGCAAATCCACGGACCGCTGCTGCTGGTCGGGCACTCCTTCGGCGCTTTGGTCGTCCGCTATTTTGCCTACCTGCAGCCTGGCCGGGTCGCCGGCCTGGTCCTTGTGGATCCGCCCGCACTCGAAGAATGGGCCTCCCCCGACCCGGAACACCGCGCCCGCCTCGAAAGCGGCATCCGCCTTGCCCGCCGCGGGGTTTGGGCCGCCCGCTGTGGCCTGGCGCAAGCGGTTGCCTGGATGGTCGGCACAGGCGCCTTCCGTTTGGCCGCCACCAGTGCCAGCCTCGTCAGCGGCGGCAGGCTCCGCACCAAGTCCGACTTCAATTTCGCTCCTGCCGTGAAGCTCCCGCCCGAGTACAAGCCGGTCATGCGCTGGTTCTGGAGCCGCGCCCGGTTCTATCGCGCGCTGGCGGTGCAAATGGAGGCGCTGCCGGAGGCCGCCCGCCTGGTCGCGAACCTGCCGCCGCTCACAAATCTTCCGTTGGCGGTGCTTTCGGCGGCCGACACCCCTGACTCGCAGGCCGCTGAGCACGCCCGCACGGCGGCGCAGTCGAGCCGTGGCCTCCACCTCACGGCGCGCACGAGCGGCCACTGGATTCCGCTTGAAGAACCCGAGCTGGTCGTCTCCGCGATTCAATCCGTGTTAGCCTGAGTTCAGTGTTTGCCGCGATCCCACCCTGCGCTTGTCGCTGTCGCATGTGTACCTGCGCCATCTGGGTGTGATCGGATCGCTCATTTTCTCCAGCCATTGCTGAGTTTCTGAACGCGCATCCGGCCCCGGATGGCGCGCTGCATTGGACTGTCCCGCTGGTCCCTGCGCTCTGGTCGCTGCCTTCTTCATGGAAACCACACTGCAAAAGCACGAGCGCATCAAGCGCGAACAAAATCCCTGGGAAGAGCTTCCGCGGCTGTTCTCCTCGATGCGAGGCGGCATCGGCGCGCTCGCGCCTGCCGATCTCAACACCCGATTGCGTTGGTGGGGGCTGTATACCCAAGGCGACGGCCAAGGCGCCTTCGGTGACGCGGCCCCCTATTTCATGCTTCGCGTCCGCATTCCGAATGGTTTGCTGACCTCGGTGCAGGCTGCCGCCGTGGCCCGCATCTCCCAGCGCTATGGCCGCGGCTTGCTCGACGTCACGGTGCGCCAGAACTTTCAGCTCCACTGGCTCGAGGCCGAAGTGCTTCCCGATATTTTTCACGAGCTTTGGGAGGCCGGCCTCACCTCGCAAGCCGCTTGCGGCGACGATCCCCGCAACCTGACCGGCTGCGCCATCGCCGGCGTCGATCCCGAGGAATATACCGACGCCAGCCCGCTCACTCTTGCCGTCAACCGCGCCCTGCTCGCCAGCGGCGACTTCTATAATTTGCCGCGCAAGTTCAAGCTCTGCATCAGCGGTTGCCGCCACTGGTGCGCCAATCCCGAGATCAACGACGTTGCCTTCACAGCGCATCCGGCTGGTGGCGACAGCCGGCACTTTGGCCTTCGCGTCGGCGGCGGGCTTTCCAGCGCTCCGATGCTCGCGCTCCCGCTACCCGTGCGCGTCGGCTGGGACCAGGTCGTTCCGGTGTCCCTGGCGATCGCCTCGCTTTTTCGCGACTGCGCCGAACTGCGCCAGAACCGCGGACAAGCCCGCCTCAAGTTTCTCTTTCTACGCTTCGGATGGACGCCTGCCCGCTTCCGCGCCGAACTCGAGCGCCGCCTCAGCTTCGCACTCGAGGAGGCTGAGCCCGACGCGCCGCCCGCGCCCGGGTTCCGCGACCATCTGGGCCTTCACCCGCAGCGACAACCCGATCTCGCCTATGCCGGCCTCAGCATCCTGCGCGGACGCCTCACTGCCGCGCAACTCGCCGCCATCGCCGAGGCTGCCGATCGCTGGGCGGGGGGCGAGATCCGCGCCACCGCCATGCAGAACCTCGTGATTCCCCACGTCCGCCGCGCCGAGTCGGCCAAGCTCATCGCCCACCTGCATCGCTGGGATTTGCCGGTTGACGCCTCGAGTTTCCGCCGCGGCATCGTCAGTTGCACCGGCAAGGAATTCTGCAAACTGGCCGTCACCGAGACCAAGGCTTTTGCCGCCGATCTCACCGCCGAGCTGGAACGCCGCCTTCCCGGCTACCCGATTCCATTGCGCATCAATCTCAACGGTTGCCCCAACTCCTGCGGTCAGCACTGGATCGCCGACGTCGGCCTGCAAGGCACCCGCGTCAAAACCCCCGAAGGCCCTGAAGACGGCTACGACATCTTCCTTGGCGGGGGCCTCGGCGCGGGCGCCACGCTAGCCCGCAAAGCGCTGGGGCGCGTGCGCGCGAGCGAGCTCGCGGCCCGCCTGGAGTCGTTATTGCGCCACTTCGAGCAAGAGCGCTTCCCTCAGGAATCATTCCGCGATTTCGTCGCCCGCTGTTCGCCCGGCGCGCTCGAAGCGGTGCTGGGGACGTTGCCCGAAGCGCACGTTCTTATCAAGCTTCGCCCAGCAGACGCCGCGCTGGAGGTCATCGAATAGATGGTGTACCTTGTCGGCGCCGGCCCCGGCGATCCCGAGCTGGCCACGCTCAAGGCACGCCGCGTGCTGGCCTCCGCCGACGCGGTGTTCTATGACGCGCTCGCCAATCCTGCGCTGCTCGATTGGGCACCCGCCTCGGCCGAACGCTGCTTTGTCGGCAAGCGTGCCGGCGCCCACGCCGCAACCCAAGCCGACATCCATCGCTGGCTGATTGCCCGCGCCCGCCGCGGCGGGACCATTGTCCGCCTGAAGGGCGGCGATCCGCTGGTCTTTGCGCGCGCAGGCGAAGAAATGGCCGTGCTTCGCCGCGCCGGTGTCAACTTTGAGATCATTCCCGGCATCAGCGCGGCAAGCGCCGCCGCCGCCGCCGCCGCGGTCCCGCTGACCGATCGCCACCTAGCTTCAGGCGTGCGCTTCCTTTCGGCGCCAGCGTTAGTTCGCGCACCGCCGACACCCACATCGGAAACGCTTGCCGTCTATATGGGGGCCGGTCGCATTTCCGCCATTGCCCAATCCCTACTCGACGCCGGCTGGCGTCGGGCAACTCCGGCGACTGCTGTCGCCAACGCCAGCCTGTCCGGCCAGCGGATCGCTTCGGCCACGCTGGGCGGCCTTCTCCGCCGTCCTCCACGTCTGCCCGCGCCGGTTTTGATATTGGTGGGGAATGCCGTGCGCCCGCGCAAGCTTCGCCTGGCGGCAAAGCCGCAAAAAGCGGTAAAAACCGGCCTTATCCTCATGGCCCACGGCTCGCCGCTCAAGGCCTGGCAGCACGACATCAACGCGCTCGCCCGCACCTTGGCCCAGCCCGGCGAGTTCAGCCGGGCCGCCTTCCTGGTTCCGGTGACCCCGAGCCTCGAAGCGGTCGTGGCCGAAGCCAACCGCGCCGGCGTCCGTCGCGCCGTGGTGGTGCCGTACTTCCTCGCACCCGGGTTGCACGTCAGCCGCGATATCCCGGCGCTGGTCGCTGCCGCACAACGCCGCTACCCTAGCTGCCGCCTCCTCCTCGCCGACTGCCTTGCCGGCCACCCCGCGCTTCGCACGGCGGTTCTCTCCCGCGCGGCTGCCGCCCTGGCCGTGCAAGCGATGCCGCCCCTTCACAAACGCATGTAATTCACTTGCGCCACCGCCACCAGCGTGCCGGCCGAATCACGGATCTCCACTGCCACCGGGCACATGGTTCGCCCGAACTTGATCAGCTTCGCTTGCGCAGTCGCATTCGAGCGGCATGGCGCAAGGAATCGAATGTTCATGTCGGTGGTGGTGATGCGCGCTTCCGCGCCGGTCCGGCTCAGGACCGCAGCTCCGCCTGCCGTGTCCGCCAGGGTCATCAGCAGGCCGCCGTGGAAGCTTTCGAATACGCCATCGTAGACTTTCAAATACGGCGCAACCAGCGTGGCTGAGCCCTCGCCGGAGCTCTCCAGCTGATACTCCATCGTCGTCCAAATGGGAATTGCTCGCATGCGCTCGCTCAGCGCCGCAGTGTCGAGGACAGGCATGCCCTAGGGTAGCAGTCCGTCCCTATCCCACCGGCGTGAGGCCGCAGAAGCGCCAATGGGGCGTTGGCACGCCGAGAGGCACCGTGAGGCGGAACGCCTTCCAGCGCCCATCCGGAATCGCCACGGTGCTTGCGCCAGGGTTCGCGGCGTTGGTCCCAGGCAAGTCTGTCCAATGCGCGCCATCGCTGCTGGCAGCAAGTTCATACGCATCAGAACCAGGTGCAGGCCGGAGGTCCAAATTCAATCCCTGCACGGACTGAGCTGCGGCCAAATTCAGCGTCCAACTCGCACCTGGGCGCGTCTCGTCCTCAGGCGCGCACTCGCGCCCCGCCGACGCAGCGGGCTCGAGCACTGGCGCCGGCGCGGTGCGTGCAGGCGGGGGACGATAGAAAACCGCGATCGCGGCTCCGGCCGGTGCCGGGGCCTGGGCGGCTTGCTTCATGCGCTGATCCATGACCCACGCCAAGCCCGGGCTCTCGGGCACGCTGCGCTTGCGCTTCGCCATGGCTTGAATCAGATTCATCAAATAAATGCGGGCGCGCACGTCTTGGAAATGCTGGAGCAGCGGCAGGGTCGAATAGGTCACCCAACCCGCGCCGAGCCGGAAGCTGAACAAGGCATGGCACCCGGAATATCCGCTGTGGCTCGTCGGCCGGAGCAACCTTCGACCATCCCAATGGTAAATATCGAGCTGACTTTGCTGCGCTAGATCGAATGTCAGCGCCGGGCGCAGCAGCGTGGCCAAGCTTGTGCCCGCCTCAAGTCCTTCGGTGAAAGGCGGCGCAAAGGCATCTTCCCCGCAGGTGGCGGAATCGCGGCTGTAGGGGCCAGCTATCGGCCAGAATTCTGCCGCGCCCGGTGGAATCGGATCCAGCAGCAGCAGGTCCGAACCCGCGGCGACGGCGCGCCACAGGGCGGCATAGTCTTGCACAAAATTCGCCTCCTCCAAGCGTGGGTCGCCAACCACGATGAGGCGGGGCGCTGCGCCAGCGGCCAATTCCGAAACCGCGAAACCGTGTTCGCGCAAGTAGTCGGAGGCGCCCGACGACAGACCCAAGCTGGCCACAGCGAGCACGCCGCCGTAGCGGGCATCAGGTTCGGGAAGCGCGTGCAACGGGATGGTCTGCGCGCCGGCGTCCGAGTTGGCGCGCAGCAAATAGTCGCCGGCCCTTGGCAGCGCGAATGCAGAACCGAGCGCGGTTGCTGCCGCGTTCAGGGAAACCAGTTGCTTGGCGATCGCGGTGCCGCGCGCGTTCAGAAGTTCCAGCGAAACGGTCGAGGGGGGCGCCGCAGCCGTGGCCGACAAGCTGATCAGGCGCGGTTGAAACTCCTGCCCGACGCTAAAATAGAGGGCGGGAGTTTCCAGCATGAAACCGTTTGTTCCGGTCACGCTCAGGCTGGCTGCTGCCATCCAAGCCAGCAAGAGCACCAGCGCCAACAAGGTACCGCCCCTCCGCCCGCGCATGCGTCGCATCTTCTCTCAGTATTCCACATGGATCCTGGCCCTCGCGCTGCTGTGGGGACTAGGCCGGAGGGCCCTATGCGCCCAAGGTTCCGGATTCTATCAAGTTGTGACTCGCGGCGGCGTGGCTTGGCTGCTTTCGCCTGGCGGAACGCCAACCCTGCTACTGGGATTGAACCATGCCCTGCTGATCACACCCAGCGCGCCGCGGACTGATCTCGCGCCGGATTACGTGGACCAGCGCGCGGCCCACATCCTGGCTGCTCTCCAGGCGGCGGGATTCAATGCCGTGGGTCCGGACGCCGATGCCGATCTCTGGCATCGCGGAGTTCCCTACATACAGACGCTCGACTTGAGCCGCCATCTTCAGGCAGAGCAGCAGACACCCTTGGTGGACGTGTACGCGCCCGACTACACGCAAAAGCTGCGGTCGCTCGTCGAAATCGCGTGCCGCCCGCGCGTCCGCGACCCCGATTTGATTGGCTATTTTAGTGATGATGGCCTGGACTGGGATCCGGCGTCGCATCCCACCGCCGCGTTGAGCTATTACCTTGGGCTTCCTCTTAGCGCGCCCGGGCGCCAGCGCGCCATGGATTTCCTCCGCGATCGCTACCACAGCGACGTGGCGATCTTCAACCGCACCTGGGGCGTGCGGGTCAAAGACTTTCTCTATGTCGCCTTTCCAGCGGCTCCTGACGCTGCTGCCGTCCACGATGCCGCCGTGTTCGCGGATCAAGTGCTGCTTCGCTACCTGCAATCCGCCGCTGATGCGATCCATGCGGTGGATCCGAATCACCTGTATCTGGGCGCCAACCTGGGGTTCGTTCCGGCCACCGCCGCCTCGCTGGTGTGGAACATCCCCGATGTCGCTTCGGTCGGCTTGCTGCCGGGGCAAGATTCGTCCGCGGTGCTCAGCGGATTGCACGACCTGACCCCGCATCCGCTCATGCTCGGCATCCGCGGCTGCGCGCTTCCGCCGGCAAGCGAGAAGAAAATGCCCACGTTGCCGGCGTGGATCGGATATGTATGGACCCCTTCCAGCGACTGGGAATCGGGAGCCTGCGCGGCGACCATGCCCGATTGGGGGCAGGTCAACCATGCTGCGGCAGCGCAACACGCGGCCGCGCGGTGATGCCGACTACTGTTTGAGGCTTGCCAACTGCTGCTGGGCCTGTTGCGCAATCGAGGTGCTGGGGTAATCGGTCTGAAGCTGCCGGTAGAACTGCGCCGCCTCTTTCGGATTGTAGGTGCGGTCCAGATCCGCCAACTCGATCAACGCCACCGAACGCGGAAGCAGCGCCGAATCCTGGTGGGTCAATTCGAGCAAAAGGGCATGGGCCTCGGGCAGTTTTCCTGCTGCGATGTCGAGGTTCGCCAAGGCGTGCTTGGCCGCGGCCGCAACGGTCGAATCGCCCGATGCCGCAGCGGTCTCCAGCGTCTTTGTGGCCTCGGGGCTGTTCTCGTCCACTTGCGCCAAGCCCAAATAGAAATTGGCCAACTGGCCGGATTCGGTAGAGCCGTACTGATCAATCACCGCCTGGAATTGCTTTGCCGCTGCCGTGGCTCGTGTCGCCGTGTTGGCGAACGTGCTAGTGCCGCTTGGGGTACCTGAGCTCAATAGCGGAGTGTGGAGCGTATTGATGCCTTGGGCCAGCATCGCCGCGGCGCTGCGATTGCGCGCGCTGCGCCACGTGTAGATCCCATAGCCGACTCCGGCCACCACCGCCACCACCACCGCAAGAACGATGATGCGATCCCGATGCTGCAAAAAGTACTCGTAAGCAGCATCCATTCCGCTTACGAATTCGTCGCTTTTCAGTTCTTTTCGGCTGATTTGGGCCATTGCTAGATCAATGCTAGAGGCTGTGCCCACGGCTGTCAAATAGTCGGCGGTCCGCACGCTGGCGTGAGCGCAGAAACTTGTACCCCAGAAGGGGGCACCCGCATCCAAGCCTGATGCAGGAGGCTCCAGAACCGTGGTCAAGCGCGATTTGACACAGAACCGCAAGCGCCGTATCCTCAATGGTTTCGGCAGGCCGGTCCAGCCCATAGCCAGCTCGGAGCGCGCCAGCACAGGAGTGCACGAAATGGAACGCAAAAAGCTCGAACTATTCCAAAAGAAACTCCTGCAAAAGCAACAGGAACTGATGCAAGCCGTGGCTCGCAACGAGCAGGACGGTCGAGCGGCCGACGAAGAGGCCACCCAGGACATCGCCGACAAGGCCACGAATTCCTATACCAAGGAATTCTTGTTTCATCAGAGCAATGCCGACCGCGGCCAATTACAATTGGTCAACGATGCGCTCGCCCGGCTCCGCGAGGGCAGTTACGGCGAGTGCACATCCTGCGGCGAAGAACTCAACCTCAAGCGCCTTGAGGCCGTGCCCTGGGCCGGACTCTGCATCAATTGCCAAGAAAAGGTTGAACAGGGCGTAGTCGCCTAGCATGGGCCGAGCGACGCCGGCCCTACTTCCGGCGTGGTATGATCGGTGCAGAAATGCACTGCTGGGAGGAGTTCCTTCACCGCGCCTGTTACCAGTCTCGCCGTCCCAGGGCGTGAGTTCCTGCGTCGCCGTCTCCACGGCGGGCGACGCCGAGTTGCGGCTGCGATCAAGCAGTTGTTCTGTTCCGCGTTTTGCATAGTCTTTCCTTCGGAGTGCCGGCTCTGCAAGGCGCCCTTGCGCCACCTCAGCCGACTTCCGGTTTGCGACGCGTGCCTGGCTGCGGTGCCGACCCTGGATTCGCCGGGTTGCCGCCAATGCGGTAAGAGCTGGCCCGAAGCCGAGTCGAGCGCCGACGGGCGGTGCTTGCAGTGCCAAACCGATCCGCCTGCGTATACCGCCGCGTTCAGCGCGGCGGCGTATCGCGACCAAGCCCGCGAGCTAATCCTGCTGCTGAAATTCCAGGGCGTCACCAGCGCGGCGGGCTATTGGGCGCATCGCCTGACCAAGGTCGCAGGCCAGTTGCCGATGTCCCCGGATCTGATTGTTCCGGTTCCATTGGCGCGCCGCCGCCAGCGAGAGCGCGGCTACAACCAGAGCGCCGAGATTGCGCGTCGTCTCGCTCGCCGCCTGGGCTGCCGCATGGAGGCGCGCGGCCTCCGCCGTGTCCGCGAGACCGCGCCCCAAGCCGGACTTAGCATTCTCGATCGCCGCAAGAATGTGCGGCGCGCATTCGCGGCCGATCCTGCCCGCGTGGCCGGA
>DATNED010000055.1:0-9306 GCA_035553115.1 Terriglobales bacterium
TTCGCGCCCAGCCAGCCCGAGCGGCTGTATGCCGAGATTCAGGCCAAGCGCGGCGTCTTCTGGCGCTCCGACGACGCCGGCGATTCCTGGACCATGGCCAGCGACGATTACCAGCTCAACAGCCGCCCCTTCTACTTCAGCCGCTTCGAGGTCATGCCCAACGACCCCGACAAGATCTTCTTCCTCTCGGTGCGCATGTCCTACTCCGCCGACGGCGGCAAGACCGTTGCGGCCGCGGGCACCACGCTCCACAGCGACCACCATTCGCTCTGGATGGACCCGGAGAACCCGGATCGCATGATCGAGGGCAACGACGGAGGGGTGAACTTCTCCCAGGACGGCGGCCAGCATTGGATTCATACCGCCAACCTCACGCTGGAAGAGGGGTACTCGATCCACGTGGATGACGACACCCCGTACCACATCTGCGTCGGCCTGCAGGACAACGGCGGCTGGTGCGGCCCCTCGCGCGCCGGCGCCCGCCCGGCGGAGTGGCGCACGGTGGTCGGCGGCGACGGCGAATACGTCGTCCCGGCGCCCAGCAACCCCAATGTCCTTTATGCGGATTCGCAGGAAGGCGACATCCAGCGCACGGATTTCTCCACGGGCCTGAGCGCCAACGTCAAGCCGTTGAACACCGGCACCTCGGGCGAAAGCGCATTTGTCTACGACATGCCGGCGCGCTTCAACTGGACCACGCCCATCGAGGTGGACGCCAACGACCCGAACACGCTCTATCTGGGCGCGAATCGCCTCTATAAGAGCACCAACGGCGGCCATGACTGGACCGCGATCAGCCCCGATCTCACCAGCAACGACAAGAGCAAGCAGCAGGCCTCGGGGGGCGTGGTGGACCTCGACATGACCGGCGCTGAGACTGCCGACACCATCCTCTCCATTGGCCTCTCCCGCAGCGACAAGAACACCATCTGGGTCGGCACCGACGACGGGCACGTGCAAGTCACCCACGACGGCGGCAAGACCTGGACCGACGCCAGCAAGAACATTCAGGGGCTCGAACCCTGGGGCCGGCTGCAGCAGATCGAGGTCTCGCCGTTCGATCCGAACTCCTGCTACATCGCCTACGACCGGCATGAGATGGACGATTCCCATCCCTACGTGTACCGCACCCACGACAGCGGCCAGACCTGGACGGCGATCAACGCCGGACTCCCTGACGACTACGTTGCGCACGTCATCCGCGAGGATCCCAATCGCAAAGGGTTCCTGGTGCTGGGCACCGACTTCGGCGTCTACCGCTCGAGCGATGACGGCGCGACTTGGATGCAAGTGCACAGCGGCTTGCCCACCGTGGCCATCTACGACATCAAATTCGTCAAGCAGTACCACGACCTCATCATCGGCACCCATGGCCGCGGCATCTACCTGCTCGACAACATCACGCCCTGGGAGCAGATGGCCAGCCCGCAGGTGGCGGACGCGCCCTTCACCCTCTTTCCCATCCTCGACGCGGTGCGCTACCAAGGCGGCCGCGGCGGCGGTGGCGGCGGTCTGGGTGCCGATCCTTACGCGATGCGGGTGCCGGAGCCGCCCAATGGCGCGGTGATCCAGTACCACCTGGCCCAAGCCGTGCGCAGCGCGCGCCCCGAGGCGCCCGCGCCCGCGCCCACGCCGGAAGAGCAGCAGATGGCGCAGCTCGCGGCGCAGTTCGGCTTCGCCATTCCAACCGTCGGCCGCGGCCCGGTCACCATCGAGGTGGCCGATGCCGAGGGGCATCACGTGGCCACCCTCCATGCCCCCGGCAACGCCGGCCTCGATCAAGCGGTCTGGTCCGGTAACTATGATCCCTCGCCGGTGCGCGCGCCATCGAACGGCGGCCGGGGCGGCGGCGGCTTCTTCGGCGGCGGCGGCGGCGGTTTGCGCGCCCTGCCCGGCCGCTACCAGGTGACGGTCACCGTGCCCGGACAGCCGGCGCAGTCGCAATGGGTCAATTTGAAGGAAGATCCGCGCATCAAGGTGGATATGGCCGCGCTGCAGGCGACCCTCGCCGCAGGAGAAGCCATGCAACCCGACGTGGATGCGATGAACCGCATGCTGACCGGCCTGGAGAGTTTGGGACAGCAACTGACCTCGCTGCAGAAGAATCTGGCGCCGCTGCGCACCGAAGGCAGCAACGCCGCCATCCTGGACCAGGCCGGCGCCCTCGACAAGAAAGTCGCCGCGCTGGAGGATGAATTCAATCCCGCCCCCCGCCGCGAAGATTACGGAGGCATCACCAAGTTCGCCGCCGAATTCAACGGCATATTCCGCCGCGTCAGCGGCGGATTCAACGAAGCCCCCCACGCCCAGGACCTGCGCGATTGGGCCACCGATCGGGCCAAGCTCGAGGGCTTCCTCGGCCGCTACAACGATCTGCTGAAAACCGACGTGGTCGCCTTCAACAAGGCGGCCATGGCGCACAGCTCGGTCACCCTGGTCGCGGGCGCGCCCATCAGCTTGGGCCGCGCCCCGTCGCTGCTGACCTCGATTGCCATCACGAACCCCTAGCCTCTGGAAGGAGCCCACCGCCATGCGCACCCTACGCTTCGCTGCCGTCACCCTGCTCGCCACGAGTGTTGCCCTGCTGCCTGCCCTGGCCCAGCGCCGCGGCGGCCGCGGCGCAGCCAACGCCGAGCCCATGCAATTCCGCGACCTCGGGCCGGCGCAGGCCGGCGGACGCATCGCCGCGGTGGTGGGAGTGCCGGGCGATCCCGACATCTATTACGCCGGAGGCGCGGGCGGCGGAGTGTGGAAGACGACCGATGCCGGCAACACTTGGCAGCCGATCTTCGAGCACGAGGCGACCGGCTCGATCGGCGACATCGCGCTGGCGCCGTCGAACCCGAATCTCGTGTGGGTGGCGACCGGAGAAGCCAACATCCGCAACGACGTGATGGTGGGGCACGGCCTCTACTTTTCGCCCGACGCGGGGGCGACCTGGCAGGAGATCGCGCCCCAGATTTTCCACAACGCCGGCCAGATGTCGCGCGTGGTGATCAATCCGCAGGATGCCGACGAGGTCTGGGTGGCGGTGCTGGGGCATGCCTTCGGCCCCAACCCCGAGCGCGGGGTCTTCCACACCACCGACGGCGGCAAGACCTGGAAGAAGACGCTGTTCGTGGACGACCACACCGGCGCGATTGACCTCGCCATCAAGCCCGACAACCCGAGGATTTTGCTGGCGGGCATGTGGGACGTCACCCGCCATCCCTGGACGCTCGACAACGGAGGCCCGGGCAGCGGCCTCTACCGCTCGATTGATGGCGGCGACACCTGGACCAAGATCACCGCCGGGCTGGCGCGCGGTCCTTACGGCCGCATCGGCTTGGCCTTCGCCCCCAGCCAGCCCGACCTCGCCTACGCCATCGTGCAGTCCAAGACCGGGTTGTTCTACCGCTCCGAGGACGCCGGGCTGCATTGGATGGCAGTGAGCGACAGCGACGCGCTCGACGCCCGTCCGTTCTATTTCAGCCGCTTCAACGTCGCCCCGGACAACCCCGAAAAGCTTTATTTCCTTGCGCTTGGCATCAATGTCTCAACCGATGGCGGAAAGACCGTTGTGCCCGCCGGCAGGGTCCACTCCGACAACCACAGCATGTGGATTGACCCCAAGAACCCGAACCGCATCATCGAAGGCAACGACGGCGGCGTCGTGCTCTCGTACGACGGCGGCAGGAACTTCCGCTTCCTCGACACCATTCCGCTGGAAGAGTTCTACATGGTCTCGGCCAGCAACGAGCCCGCCTACAACCTCTGCGGCGGCTTGCAGGACAACTCCGCCTGGTGCGGACCTTCCTCCGGCAACAGCACGCTGAATTGGAATCCCGTGGTCGGAGGCGACGGCGAGTACGCCGTGGTCGCGCCCAGCGATCCGCACATCATCTATGGCGACTCGCAGAACGGCGAGGCCGAGCGCCTGGACACCCGAACCGGGCTTTCGCGCGACATCAAGCCCTACGCCCTGGGGGTCGAGAACCGAGTTCCCAGCACGCTCAAGTATCGCTTCAACTGGACCACGCCCATCGAGGTCGGCAGCAAGAGCGCCGACGATGTCTACATGGGCGGCAACGTGCTGTTCCACTCGACCGATGGCGGCTTCAGTTGGACTGCGATCAGCCCCGACCTCACCCGCAACGACAAATCGAAGCAGATCAACAGCGGCGGCGAAATCGTCAACGACATCACCGGCGCCGAGACCTACGACACCATCATTTCGATCGCCCTCTCGCGCACCGACGCCAACACCATCTGGACCGGCAGCGACGACGGCGTGGTCAGCGTCACCCGCGATGGCGGCAAGAGCTGGTCGCGCGCCAGCGACAACGTCCAGGGCCTGCCGGAGTGGGGCCGGGTGCAGCAGATCGAAGTCTCGCCCTTCGATCCTGCGACTGCGTACGTCGCCTTCGACTTCCACATGACCGACGACAACAAGCCCTACGTCTACAAGACGCAGGACGGCGGCAAGACCTGGACCTCGATCGCCGCCGGCCTGCCCGACGACAACAGCGCCCGCGTGGTTCGCGAAGACCCCAACCAGAAGGGCTTTCTGGTCTGCGGCACCGACACCGGCCTGTTCTATTCGCAAAACGACGGCGCCGACTGGAAGCCGCTGAAGCGGGGCTTCCCCACCGTGCCGGTGTTTGACGTGCAGTTCGTCAAGGCCAGCCACGATCTCATCGTCGCCACCCACGGCCGCGGCCTGTTCGCGCTCAACAACATCGTCCCGCTCGAAAAGACCGATGCGGCCGTGGCCGACGCCGACTTCACGCTGTTTCCAGTGCTCACCGACTACCGCCTCCGCGGCGGCAAACTCGGGGGCGGAGGCTTCTTCTTCGGTGGCGGCGGAGGCGCGACCGTCGCCTACAATCTCAAGTCCGCCCACGCCGGCCGCAACCAGGTGAAGATCGCCATCACCGACATGAAGGGCAATCCGGTTACCACCCTCACCGGCACCGGCCGCGCCGGCTTGAATGAAGTCACCTGGCGCGGCAACTACGACGGCCCCCGCACCGCGATTCTCGGCGGCAATGACGGCGGCGGCTTCGGTGGCTTCGGTCCCCGCGGCACGCCTGGAGAACCCACGCCCGATGGCGGCCCCGCGGCGCTCGCCGGCGACTACAAGGTGACGGTCACCGTCGCCGGCCTTCCGGCGCAGACCCAAACCGTGCGCCTCGCCGATGATCCGCGCTGGCCGCGCTCGGCCGCTGAGGAGGCCCACGCGGCGGCGACGCTCAAAGCCGCGCTGCAGTACCGCGACGAGGTCTCGGCCATGAACCAGATGCTTACCCGCCTCAACAACCTGCAGACGCAACTGAAGACCGAGCAGGCGAGCATGCGCACGCTGGAGCAGAGCGGCGGGGGAGATTACGCAGCGGTCTCCAAGGAGGCCGACGGCCTGCTGAAGAAGGTCTCAGACCTCGAAATGGAGGTCTACAACCCCGACCAAGGCAAGGGCGAGGCCACCGTCTACCTGACCGACTTCCAGCAGGACTTCCAGGACCTCTACGGCAACATCACCGGCAGCGACGAAACCGGCCCGCGGCCCTCCGACATGGAGCTGTGGCAGACCGAGCGGGCCCAGCTTCAGGGCTACCTCGATCGCTACAACGCGCTGGAGAAGACCGACGTCGTCGCATTCAACAAAATCGCCGCCGCGCACGGCGCCATCACCGTGGCGGTGGCCGAGCCGGTGACGCTGCCGGCATCCAACAGCCGCGCCATCGCCGCTCCCGGCGCCCGCCGCAAGCGGTAGGCGGGATTACTGCGCCGCTGGCTCGGCTCGCGCCAATGCGGCCAAGCCCCGCGCCGCCGAGCCCGGCACCATCTGCCCGACTTGGGTCCAGATTACCCGTCCGGTGTGGTCCAACAAGATCGCAGTAGGCTGATACCGGAACCGCAACGGCGGGCTTGCCCACCCCATGCCAAATGAGATGAGAGTAGAATCTCGCGGAGAACCGACCTCCGCGAAGGACGGGGCCAGGGTGACGGTATCGCAGCCGGCTGCCGCGACCTGCCGTCGGAAATCCTCAGCCTGGGGCCGCTCCGCGCGACAGAATTCGCAACCCGGGCTCGCGAACCGCAGGAGCGCGCATCGGTGGCCTGGGCCCGGCCAAGGCTGGCCGTTCGCCATCCTCCCAAGGGGAAGCCGGAGAGTCTTGCCAATCGTAATTGGCCGCTCCCGCATCGCAACGAAGTGACTTGCGCCCCAAAGCGCGGCGAGGAGCAGGGCATCAGCGGCTGCCAGGACGAGAACCGACCGCGGCAGCCATCCTGCGCTCGATTTTAATTGGATCGGCGAAGTTCGTTGGCGGCGGCCATCGCCGAGATGTTGGTCCTCCACGGAATTGCCTCCTCGATCGCGCTCTTCGAGCCCACCAATAGCGCGTCGCCGTCCCGGTCAGCGGAGTGAATGTACTGAATCGCGGACCATCCCGCGTCGCCGAGCACAAGGAATGGAAGCGGCTTCGCCTGGCGCACCGCGGCGGCGCAGGCGGGCGAATCGCAAATACCGAAGAGTTCGATTTCCGCGCGGTCGCGAAGGTAGGACCTCACGGTCGCCCAGAACGCGGTGTCATGGTCGAACTCGGCCGCGCGCACCGCGAACACCACGAAATGCCGGTACGCGCCTGGCAAGGCAAGTTGCTCCCGCCCGAACACGTCATATCCTGTCAGCGCCCGCAGCATCACGCCCTTGCGCACAGAATACGAAGCCGCCGCATCGCCTATCCGCAGCACGTCGGCGCGAAGCGCAACTGATGTGCGCACACCCAGGAAACCGAGCACGCCGACGAGCACCAGAGAGAGGAAATTGCGGCGGATCATTTCGCTCCTTGCCGTTTGGCCAACTCGGACGCAACCACCGCCAACACGCCTGGCTTAAGCAGCGGCGACTCCACCTCGCGCGCATGTCGAAGGGCCAGCGCCGGGTTGACCGCCGCTGCCGGTCGGAATGCTGCGGCCAAGGTGATGGTCGTCAGCGCCATGCCCCAGAAGCGCTGCGCCTGCTCCGGTGGGGAGAGGTCCTTAACCTCCCGCTGAACTGTGCTCGCCACCGCGTCGGCATGGTCTAATCCGCGTTCGGTGAGATCTTCGGCGGCGCGGTGGTCCCCCAGCCGCTCGAAGGTCGCGGCCAATTTCATCGCTGAGGCCAACGAGGTCAGCCACAAATCGTCCCGTTCGCGCAGCAAAGTTGCTGCGTCGTTTGCCGCACGGTCCGCCATTTCCGGGTCGCTGATCGCCAGGGCATTCGCGACCGCGGCGAGCGAGCGGAACCGCGCTCCAGCATCTTGGAGTCCCTCGGCGCCCGCGAGCGCTCCCGCAGGGTTCGACAGGGACTGGTCCGCAACCTTGGCCTCAACGCTGGCGCCAAGACCCAACGTCATCCTTCCGTCCTTGGTGGCCTCGACATGGAGTGGGCTCGATCCGGGCAGCTGGCCGGGGAATTCGATTCGCTCCTCCCGTGCCCGATCAGGGTCAATTTCGCCGATCACCGCGATTAGAAGAGCGGCATTCGCCAATCGCGCCTGCGGCCCGCCGTCGCTCGGGGCGGAGGTCCCGACTTTCGAAAGCAGCCCCAAGGCAATGGACTCGACCCTCGCGTCGAGGCCCGGTCGAATTGCGTGTAGGTGACGAAGAAAATTTGTCGCGGTGTTGACGTCGATTGTTTCAGTTGCCGCGTCGGCTGCCCGCAACGCATCCAAGGCAATCTCATCTCGATAGGAATGGTCGCCGTCCCCGTCCTTTACAAGCGCAATTGCGCCGTCGAATGGAAACGATCCGTCGGCTCGGACGCAGGCGTCAATCGCCTCAAGCGCGCGTCCCGTCTGGCGGTGCTCGACCATGGCCTCGATAATCCAGTTGTAGACATAGGACGCCTGGGCTTTTGGTGCTGGATCGAATTTACTGGCATTGTTCAAAGCCTGATCAAAGTCGCCAGCCTGTGCCAGCGTTCGGATGATCACGCCCTCGACGACCCCGCGTTCTACGGCACCTAAGTTCTGCACCGGGTCATCTGGCGATAGCGTTCCCCACGCATGAACCCGCGCGAACAGCGCCGTAAGATCGTCTGTCGCTTCGCGCGTCTCACCGGCCTCCATTTCCTGCCGGGCGACGTCCACAAGGATCCGTTCCGCGGCGGGCGACGGCGCGCCTCGAGCAGCAGCCTTGGCTTCCCGAAAAATGGCCAATACCGGGTCTCGCGGCTCGATGGTTGCAGCACCAGCCTGCGCTTGCAGGTGCCAGGCACCTGCAAGCGCAACACCTGCCAAGGCGATGATTGATAAAGGCTTCATCAGCTGGCTTTTCAGTCGGCTATAGGGGCCGGCGGGCCGCACCGTCCGTCGGAATTGCCGAAGTCAGCCCAGTTGTCCGGGTGCCCGATGCAGATGCACCATGAGCCGACTTGGTCATAACCCGCCATGTCGCACGATCCATATTCAGTGCCGATCCCGTTCGGATTGGCGGCCCAGCACTTCTGGGTCAAATCGCACCCATCCGGCCTAGCCAACGCTGAAATGGTTGTTGCAAGGTAAATGGCGGCGAGGGCCGCGCACCACCCGAGAAAATTGACAAAGCTCGGCGATCTCTTTAGCACTTGTGTCCTCCTATGCTGGTGGCAACCGCCGCCACTTTCGCGAGCCTACCCCCCCCCCGCCCTTTGTCAAGAGATATATTTGGATATCTACAACTTGCCTGCCGCGGAACCAAAGGCGGCCACTTGGAACCGTTTGCGGTACGGGTCCGGGACACCCGCCGCCGAAACTTGCGCTGCAACGGCGGCGGTAGTAGGCAAAAACGATGCATGCGGGGTCTTGTAGAATGGCAGAGCCGCATGTCTGCGATTGATCTATCCGGGAACCTGGGCCTGGCCGCGCTGGCCTTGCTCACCATCAACATCCTGCTGGGGCTGCTGATCTCGGTCCGCTTCGACCCGCTGCGCTCATGGCCGCACCGATATTTCGACATCTTCCAGCTGCATAATTGGACCGGTTACATCGCCCTTGCCGCCTCCGTGCTGCACCCGCTGCCGCTGCTGGTTTCCAGCCGCATGGCCTTCACCTGGGGTCAGATCGCCTGGCCCATCCACGCGCCCAGCCAGCCTGATGCCAATCTGATTGGCGCGCTCAGCCTGTACCTGGTGGCGCTGGTGGTGGTGACCTCGTACCTGCGCGTGGCGCTGGGGCGCAAGAACTGGAAGCTGATCCATTACCTTTCCTACGTCGCGGCCATTTTGTTTTTCCTCCACAGCCTCTTGCTCGACCCCGAGCTGCAGAACCGGCCGGTGGATTGGCTTGACGCCGAGAAGGT
>DATNED010000056.1:0-45507 GCA_035553115.1 Terriglobales bacterium
TGGCGGGCGCGGCAGGATTCGAACCTGCGACCGTCGGCTTAGAAGGCCGATGCTCTAGTCCAACTGAGCTACGCGCCCGGCGGAGTGCGAACGATTTACATTATAGGAATTGATGGAGATCTTCTTCACACCGGGAGGGGAGCGGGGCTTTCGCGATCTGCGGGCGGGATGGCGGGTGGGGCTCTACGCCGCGCTGGCGGCGGGGGTGCCGGAACTCGCGGGCTGGCTGCTGCCGGCGGGTCCGGCGCCGGAGAAGCTAAGCGCGGGGTTGGTGGCGGGGGGCGAACTGATCGGATTGGGATGGATCGTCTGCGTCACCTGGCTGATGGCACGATTCGAGGGCCGGGCGTGGGGAGATTTCGGGCTTCCCGGGCGGAGCGCGTTCGGGGTGCGGTTCTGGCAAGGGGCTGGGTGGGGAGCGGCGGCGATGAGCGTGCTGCTGCTGCTGATTGCGGCCAGCGGGGACTTGCAATTCGGGCACCTGGCCAGGGGCCGATGGTTGGAGGCCGGACTGGGCTGGGCAGTCGCGTTTCTGGCGGTGGGATTTCTTGAGGAGTTCTCGTTCCGCGGCTACGCGCTGACGACGCTGGCGCAAGGAGCGGGGTTCTGGCCGGCCGCGATTGTGATCTCGATTGCGTTCGGCGCGGTGCACGCAAACAACGCCGGAGAGACACCGCTGGGATTGTTCGCGGTGGGAGCCATCGGCCTGTTTTTCTGCTTCACCTGGCGGCGCACCGGAAGCCTGTGGTTCGCGGTGGGAATGCACGCGGCCTGGGATTTTTGCGAAAGCTTCGTTTACGGCGTGCCCGACAGCGGCGTGCTGACGCCGGGGCTGCTTTCGCCCCGGCTTCACGGCTCGCGCTGGATCACGGGCGGCAGCGCGGGGCCGGAAGCCAGCGTCTGGGCGCTGGCCGTGGTGGTAGCGCTGTTTGCGATATTTGCAATGCGGTTTCGGCCGCAACCGGCAATCGAAGCGAATCCAAGGCCGCGCAACGCGGCGTCTTCCGAGGCGTAGTCGAAGAGGGCGGAATCGGCGGGCAAGGGGGGATGCGCCTGCTCCCAAGCGAGCGTTTCTGCGAGCGCCCGCGGCAGCGGAACCGCTTCGCGATACCCGAGCTCGGCGCGGATGCGGCTGCTGTCGGCGGCGCAGGATTGCGCGGTGCGGGCGAGGACGCGGAGATGGCGCGGGGTGCGGGCAGGCGGGGTGACGACGATCCGCCCACGCCATTCCATCGCTCGCGCCACTTGCTGCGCCCACTCGGCTTCCGAGAAGTTTTCGGGTTCGCAGAGATTGTACGTTCGCCCGACAGCGCGCGGGTGCGTGGCGGCAAGGGCGACGCCGCGGGCGGCGTTGGCGATTAAAATTCGCGGGCTGCGCCAATCCGACCAGCCGCGCTGAAGCAAGATTGCACCGCGGCGGTCGCGCATGCGCCGCCAAAGGGAATACAGGCTGCGGCGGCCGTCGCCCGGGCCATACAGGGCGGGGAGACGAACGATGGTCGCGCCTGCGCCCGGCCACGCAGCGGCGGCGCGCTCGAGGCCGAGGCGATCGAGGCCTTCTTCAAGCCCGCCCTGCCCGGAGCGCAGTCGGGACAAGACGGAGGCGGGATAGACGCCGGTCTGTCGGCGCAGCGGCGCGGTTTCGGCTTGCGGCGCGGCGGTGAGCGCGCCCGTCTCGGCGCCGCGGAAAAGGCCCCATGCGCGGTAGACGTCCACGCTGGAAAGGAAGACGAGGCGGGCGCGGCCGGCAAAGACGCGCAGCGTGCGGCGGGCGGCGGCGGCCGAGGCGGCAATGGCGTCAATCACCACATCGGAGGCCAGGGCGGAGAAGACGGGGGCGAGGTCCTCGAGGCAGGCGCGGTCGCCGTGAATGCAGATTGCGTCGTTGGGACAGGAAGTGCGGCCCTGGCCGCGGTGCAGAACGGCGACGGAGTGGCCCTGGGCGCGCAGGGCCCCGACAATGGCCGAGCCTAATATGCCCGAGCCACCCAGAAGGAGTGCTCGCATTCCAAATCTGATGCCGTGGAATTCGCAAACCGAGGTGTTGGCCGGGGAATAGGGAATAGGGAATGGGGGGTGGCGGGACTCGAAGACGGACCAAGCGGGGGATCGTGTAACCAAGGGGAGACGGTGCTGAAGGCACAGCAAGTGCGCACTTTCGGTTTCTCTTCGTGGTAACCGTAAAGATTCCGGGGTTTTCTGATTTTTTTCTGGTTGGCGAGGCCGAAGTTGCCGCTACTATGTGGGCAGAAGTGGAACAAAGTGGCGATTTGTGGAGAAAATTGAATGCTGAGGGGGAACTATCCGGCGCGGGTGGACGAGAAGGGGAGGCTCAAGCTCCCCAACGAGTTTCGCGCGCAATTGGACCAGGCGAACCCCAGCCACCAGTTCTATATCACCAGTTTCGACGGCCTCAATGCCCGCATTTACCCGATGAGGGAGTGGGAGCGGATCGAGGAAAAACTGGCCGCGCTGCCCTCGATGCACCCCACCAAGCAGAAGCTTTTGAGCCGGACCAATTACTACGGCCAAGTGGTCGAGATGGATGCGCAGGGGCGGGTGCTGATGCCCGCAGTGCTGCGTTCGAGCGCGGAGATGAAGGGGGATGTAGCGGTGCTGGGGTACTTGCAGCACTTGGAAGTCTGGAACGAGGAGCGGTTGCTGGCAGAGATGAAGGCGCAGGCCTTCAGCGACGCCGACAAGCAAACCTTGGCGGACCTGGGAATTTAGGACGCGGTGGAAGGGCTGCGGCATGTCGCGGTCATGCCCGAGGAAGTGGTCGCGTACTTGTCGCCGAAGCGCGGCGGGATCTACGTGGATTGCACGCTGGGCGCCGGCGGGCACAGCCGGCGGATCGCGGAGGCGATGGGCGCCGGACGGCTGATCGGGTTCGACAAGGATCCGCAGGCGATCGAGTTGGGAGGAAGCGCGATGGCCGGGTCGGGAGTGGAATTTGAGGCAGTGCACGCGGATTTCGCCGAGGTCGCCGAGCGACTGCGGGAACGCGGAGTGGAACAAGTGGACGGAGTGATCGCGGATTTAGGGATGAGCTCGATGCAAATCGGAGATGCCGAGCGCGGATTCAGTTTTGCCGCCGACGGGCCCCTGGACATGAGGATGGATCCTCGCCAGGAGGTGACGGCGGAGCAGGTGGTGAATCAGTTCAGCGAGCGCGAGCTGGCGGACTTGATTTTCCAATACGGAGAGGAAAGGAGGTCGCGGAGAATTTCCAGAGCCATTGTCCGGTCACGGCCGCTACACAGCACCGCGCAGTTGGCGGCGCTGGTGGCGGCTGTGACCCGGCCAATGAACGCGAAGCGGACAAGCGGGCCGCATCCGGCCACGCGGACGTTTCAGGCGCTGCGGATCTTCGTGAACTCCGAGATGGCTTCCCTCGACCGTTGGCTATCGCAACTTCCGGGCCTGTTGAAGGCCGGAGGGCGGGCGGTGGTGATCAGTTTTCATTCGCTGGAGGACCGGCCGGTGAAGCAGAGCTTCCGGGCCGGGGCGCAAGCGGGGCTGTACAAGATCTTGACGCCGCACACGGTGCGGCCGAGCGCGGAAGAGGCAACGCGGAACCCGCGGGCGCGGAGCGCGAAGCTGCGGGCGGTGGGGAGAACGGAGGCCGGTCATGGACGTGCATTTTCGCCAGCAAATTGACAATTCGCGCTTAGTGCGGGTGAGCGATCCGGCGCGGCGGCGCGAGCTGCAGGCGTTGTTCGTGCTAGTGGGGCTGGCGTTCGCGGTGGGCTTCGGCTGGGCGTGGATGCGCTTCGACATGGTGCGGCTGGGGTACCAAATCGAAAGCGCGCGGCAGCAGCAGGCCAGCCTGGAGCAGTGGAACCGGGGGCTGGAGCTGCAGCAGGCGGCACTGCGGAGCCCGGTGCGGATCTACGCGCTGGCCGAGGCGCGTTTGGGGATGCAGAGCGCGAAGCCGGGACAAATGGTGGCCATGGACTTGGTTGCCGGCGGCGGAGCGCCGGTGATGGCAGCGAACGCACCGCCCGCGATTGGGGCGCAGCGAACCAAGAGCAATCCGTAATCAGGCAGGCATCGGCGGAGGCCGCGGGTTTGGCAAAGGCAAGAAACATGGACCGGCGCGTGCCCCGGCTCGGTGATCCGGCCACGGCTGCAACTGCGCCGGGCCGCTACGCCACGACGCGGCGGCGGATGCGAACGCTGGAATGGGGGCTGGTCGTCTGGGCGCTGGTGGTGGTGACGCGGCTGTATTGGCTGCAGGTGGTGGACCACCACTGGCTCGAAACCCGGGCGCAACAGCAGCAGCAAAAAACCGTCGCGGTCAGCGCCGAGCGGGGCACAATTTACGACCGCAACCTGACGCCGCTGGCGATGAGCCTGCCGGTGGAGTCGCTGTTCGCCAACCCCAAGCTGGTTCCGGATCCCAAGCAGGAGGCGGCCGAGCTGGCAACGCAATTGGGAATGGACCAACGCGAGCTGGCGCGGAACCTAGACTCGAAGCGCACCTTCGTTTGGGTGGCGCGGAAGATCACCGCCGACCAGGCGCGGGCGGTCGAGGCGTTGCACTTGCCGGGAATCTACTCGGAGCCCGCGACGCGGCGGTTCTATCCCAAGGGCGAGCTGGCGGCGAGCGTGCTGGGGTATGTGGGCGTGGACGGCGAAGGGCTGGGCGGGGTTGAGCACTCCTGGGACAGCGTGATCCATGGCCAGGACGGGCGGGCGGTGGTCGAGGTGGACGCGCACCGGCAGGGGTACGGGCAAGTCGAGCGCGCGCCGGAAGAGGGTGAGAGCCTCATTCTGACGCTGGATCAGAACCTCCAATACATCGCGCAACAAGAACTGGACCGGCGCGTGGCGGAGACGCACGCGCGCAGCGGGGTGGCGGTGGTGGAGGACCCGCGAACCGGAGAGATTCTTGCCTTGGCGAATTCTCCCGGCTTCAATCCCGACGAGGCGGCCTCGACGCCGGCGGCGCGGCTGGGAGATGCGGCGGTTTCCAGCCCCTATGAGCCGGGTTCGGTGTTCAAGCTGGTGACGCTTTCCGGGGCGCTGCAGCAGGGCTTGATCACGCCGGACGAGATGATTGACTGCCAGATGGGCTCGATCAAGGTGGGTGGAAGGATCATCCACGACCATGCCAAGTTCGGGGTGATCAGCGTAACCGACATTTTGAAGCACTCGAGCGACGTGGGGGCGATCAAGATCGGGGAGAAGCTGGGAGACCAGGAGATGTACCGCTACATCCGGGCCTTCGGGTTCGGGGCGCCGACGGGAATCAAGCTGCCGGGTGAGTCGCGCGGGATCGTGCGGCCGCCGCAGCGGTGGACGGCGATGTCCATTGGGGCGGTGAGCATGGGGCAGGAGGTGGCGGTGACGCCGGTGCAGGTGGTCGCCATGCTCTCGACGTTGGCGAACGGCGGGGTGTACCACGCGCCGCGGGTGGTGCTGGGGAAGTTCCGGGGCGCAGCGCCGGCGCAAGCGCCGGCGTTCACGCCCGCGCCGGGACGGCAGGTGGTGAGCCCGCTGGTGGCGAACGAAATGAAGCAAATGATGGCGCAGGTGGTGCTGGCAGGGACGGCCACGCAGGCGCGGCTGAACGGCTACACCGCGGCGGGGAAGACCGGGACCGCGCAAAAAGTGGATCCCGGAGGACATCGTTACTCGACGCACAACTACATTTCTTCCTTCGGGGGCTTCGCGCCGATCAACGACCCTGCGCTGACGATCCTAGTGGTGATTGACTCGCCCCAGGGCGGACACGAGGGCGGGCCCACGGCGGGGCCCGTGTTCAAGGCGATCGCCGAACGGGCACTGCCGTACTTAGGGGTGGCGCATGATGTGCCGGTGCTGGCGAACCCGGCAGCGCCCAGCATTGCCGCGCAGGATGCGGTCGAGGAGTCCGAGGAATTGGACGCACCCGCCGTCGAGACCCCGTTGCCGGCAGCGACAGCGCCAACGCCTCCGGCAGGCCGGGTGGTGGTGGCGGTGGGGAGCGCGGGCCAGGTGGCGATGCCGGATTTCAGCGGCCAGACGGTGCGAGCGGTGTCGGCAGCGTGCGCGCGGCTCGGGTTGGCCTTGAGCTTGCAGGGGAATGGCGTTGCGCGGGCGCAAACGCCGGCGCCGGGCACACGCCTGTCGGCGGGTGCGCGGGTGGCGGTGCGGTTTGAGCCCTAAGCTTCAGACCATGAACATGGGTTTGGAAGAGCTACTGCGGGGGATCGCGATCCGGGGGCGGAGCGGGAGCTTGCCGGAGCGGTTGGCGGGAGTGCATTACGACTCGCGCATGATCCGGCCAGGGTGGGCGTTTGTGGCGATACGGGGCGAGCAGGCTGACGGCAACGAATTCGTGCCGCAAGCGCTGGCGCGCGGTGCGGCGCTGGTGCTGTCGGAGAGCGCGCCGAGGCTGCCGGAGTCGGTGCTTCCCTGCCCTTGGATCCAAGTCGAGAACGCGCGGCGGGCGCTGGCGGCGGCGGCGGCAAATTGGTTCGGGCGGCCTTCGGAGCGATTGCGCATGGTAGGCGTGACGGGCACGAACGGAAAGACCACGACCACGTTCTTGATTGAATCCCTGCTGCGGCAGGCGGGGATGGAATGCGGGCTGCTGGGCACGATCGAGTACCATATTGGCAATCAGATCTTGCCGTCGCCCCACACCACCCCGGAATCCTACGATTTGCAGGCCCTGTTGGCGCAGATGGGCGCGGCCGGATGCGCGGCGGCGGTCATGGAAGTCTCCTCGCACGCGTTAGCGATGGAGCGGGTGTGGAGCTGCCGCTTCGAGGTGGCGGTGTTCACCAACCTCACCCAAGATCACCTTGACTATCACGGCACGATGGAAAACTATGCCGCCGCGAAGCGGCGGCTCTTCCAGGGCACTGGAGCGGGCGCGCCGGCGCACGCGGTGGTGAACGCCGAGGACCCTGCCAGCGATGCGATGGTGGCAGGATTTCCGGGACCGGTGCTGCGCTACGGCTTCCGCCGCAGCGCCGCGCTGCGCGCCAGCGAGGTGGAGAACCGGCCGGCAGGAGTGCGGTTCCGGCTGCAGACGCCCGAGGGGACAGAGATCGCGGTGTCGAGCCCGCTGGTCGGGCGGGTGAACGTGCTCAACATGCTGGCTGCGCTAGGCGCGGGGAGGAGCCTGGGGCTGGAGTGGGAAGCGATGGCGGCGGGGGCGGGGGGATGGGCGCGGGTGCGAGGGCGCTTCGAGCCGGTGTATGCCGGCCAGCCGTTCACGGTGCTGGTGGATTACGCCCACACGCCGGATGCGCTGGCGAATGTGCTGGCGATCGCGCGCGAGATGACGGCGGGCAAGCTGCGGGTGGTGTTTGGCTGCGGCGGCGACCGGGACCGGGGGAAGCGTCCGCTGATGGGGCGGGCAGCGGAACAGGGCGCCGATTGGGTGCTGGTAACCTCGGACAACCCGCGGCATGAGAAGCCGGAGGCGATCATTGCCGAGGTGCTGGCGGGCATGGGCCCGGCGGCTGCGAGCGAGCCCGACCGGCGGCAGGCGATCCGGATGGCGCTGAGGAGCGCGCAGGCAGGCGACACGGTGGTGATTGCCGGCAAGGGGCACGAAAATTACCAGATCGTCGGGGACGAGCGCGTGCCCATGGACGATGCCGAGGAGGTGCGGACTGGACTAGGGGAGCTGGGATGGAACCCATGAAGGCCCGCACGGAGGCGGGGGTGAGCATTGATAGCCGGACGCTGAGGCCCGGCGACACCTACTTCGCATTGCAGGGCGAGCGGCATGATGGGCATGATTTCGTCGAGGCCGCGCTCGCGGCCGGCGCCCGCCAGGCGGTGGTGGCGAAGGCGCAGACGGAGCGATACCCCAAGCAACTGCGGGAGAGAATTCGTGCGGTGGAGGATCCGCTGCGGGAGCTGCAGCGCAAGGCGCAGCTGCACCGCAAGCGCTGGGGCGGACCGCTGGTGGCGGTGACCGGTTCGGCAGGAAAGACCACGACCAAAGACATGATTGCCGCGGCGTTGGGCACCAAACTGAGGGTGCTCAAGAACGAGGGGAATTTCAATAACCACATCGGGTTGCCGCTGACGCTGCTGAGGCTGCGGCGCGAGCACGAAATCGCGGTGGTGGAGATGGGGATGAACCACGCCGGCGAGATTGCTCGATTGGCGGAGATCGCCGCGCCGACGGTCGGAGTGTTCACCAACGTGGGCACGGCGCACATCGGGAACTTCGACTCGATTGAAGGGATCGCAGCGGCGAAGCGCGAGCTGGCCCTGGCCATCCCGCGCACCGGCACGCTGGTGCTGAACGCGGAAGATCCGCGGGTGGCGCGCTTCGGCGACGGCTTTGCCGGGCGGGTGGTGTTCTACCGCGGCAGTGAATACGAAGGGGAGCTGCGGTTTCCGGGACGGCACAACCGCGCCAATGCCGCCGCGGCGTTGGCTACCGCGCTGCTATTCGACCTGGACAGCGACGCAGTGCGGGAGACGCTGCGGGCGCTGACGCCGCCGCCGGGGCGTGGCCAACTGCTGCACTGGAACGACATGCTCATCATTCACGACTGCTACAACGCCAATCCGGAGGCGATGGAGCAGATGCTGCAAGTGCTGTCGTCCGCGCCCGGCAAGCGCCGGGTGGCGGTGCTGGGGGAGATGCGCGAATTGGGAGCGCAGTCGGGAGCGCTGCACCGGCAAGTGGGCGAAAAGGCGGCCCAGGCGGGCGTGGACGTGCTGGTGGCCGTCTCCGGGGATGCGGCGTGCATGCTGGAGGGAGCCCGGTCGGCGGGGTTTCGAGGCCGGAGCCATTATTTCCCCAGCGCCGCGGCCGCGGCCGGAGCCTTGCCGGAACTGCTGCAGGCCGGCGACGTGGTGCTCTTCAAGGCCTCCCGCGGCGTGCGGCTGGAACAGGCCCTGGAGGCGCTGAAGACCGGCAGTCATCCCTTGGCGGTGGACCAATAGGCGAACGTGCTCTACTGGCTCTTTTACCAACGCTTATTCCCCTTCTTCCGCCCCCTGCGGGTGTTCCGATTCCTCACCTTCCGCACCGCCTTTGCGGGGATCACGGCGCTAGCGATTGCGCTCCTGCTGGGGCCCTGGCTGATCCGGCGATTGCAGGAGTTCCAGATTGGCCAGTTCATCCGCGAGGATGGGCCGAAGTCGCACCAAAGCAAGGCGGGCACGCCGACCATGGGCGGGCTGCTGATCAATATCGCGGTGCTGATCCCGACGCTGCTGTGGGCGGATTTGAGCAATCCGTTCATCTGGATCGCGATGTTCAGCGTGGCTGCGTTCGGGGCGATCGGTTTCGTGGACGATTTCGCCAAGCTGCGGAAGAAACGCAATCTGGGGTTGACCTCGAGGCAGAAACTGGGAGCGCAGACGGCGGTGGGGTGCGTGATCGGGCTGGTGCTGGTGGGTCTGAACCACAGCGGGAGGTACTCGACCCGTCTGGTGGTTCCATTCTTCAAGCACTACCGGCCGAACCTGGCATTCAATGCGCTGGCGGCGCATGCGGGCTGGTATGTGCTGGCGTACGTGCCCTTCATCGCTTTCGTCGCACTGGTGGTGGTCGGATCGAGCAACGCCGTGAACCTGACCGATGGCCTCGACGGGCTGGCGATCGGGTGCACGGTGATCGCCGCCGGCGCGCTGACCGTGCTGACGTACGTTTCCGGGCACGCGCTGTTCGCTTCGTACCTGGAGATCGAGCATATGCCCCAGGTGGGGGAGCTGACGATCTTCGGGGGGGCGCTGGTCGGGGCGAGCATCGGATTCTTGTGGTACAACGCGCATCCGGCGGAGATCTTCATGGGCGATGTCGGATCGCTGGCGCTGGGAGGCGCGATCGGAACCGTCGCCGTGCTGATCAAGCAGGAACTGCTGCTGCCGTTCATTGGCGGCATTTTCGTGATCGAGGCGATCTCGGTGATCCTGCAGGTGGGGAGTTACAAGCTGCGCAAGAAGCGCATCTTCAAGATGGCCCCGCTGCACCACCACTTCGAGCATCTGGGGTGGAGCGAATCGAAGATCATCACCCGCTTCTGGATCGTGGCCGGCGTATGCGCGCTGTTCGCACTGACGACGCTGAAGCTGCGCTAGGCTACTGCTGGCGGAGAATGGCCAGCGGATCGGCGCGGGCGGCGCGGAGGGCGGGAATGATGCTGGCGGCGGCGGCGGCGAGCAGGAGCGCGGCGGCGGCGGCGGAGAACGTAAACGGATCGCGCGCCGGGACCCCCGTTAGCAGGCTGGCGATGAAGCGGGTGAGCAGCACCGCAACCGCAAGGCCACCGATCGTGCCGGCCAATGCGATCACCAAGCCTTGGCGGACCACCATGGCCGCCACAACGCTGCGTCGGGCACCCAAGGCCATGCGGATGCCGATCTCGCGCTGGCGGCGGGCCACGCCATAGGACAGCACGCCGTAGACGCCCGTGATAGCCAGGGTGACGGCCAGCAGGCTGAACAGGACGAAAAGCGTCGCCTGGAAGCGCGGGGTGCCGAGGGCGCTGGATTCGCGCGCCGCGAGGGTTTCGGTGGGTCCGAGAACGGTGTCGGAGTAGGCCGCGCTGGCCTCGCGCCGCAGCCATGGCGTGACCCCGGCGGCCGGAAGCTGGGTGCGCAGCACCAGGTTGACGACCGTGGCGGACGACTGCTTGTAGGGGAAGTAGTAAGCCTGAAGCGAATCGCCGAAAAAGCGCTGGTAGTGGACGTTGCCAACGACCCCGACGATGCGACAGAACGGCACCGTGATGGTGCCGTTGGAGACGCTCACGAGGTTGGGCTCGCTGGCTTTGATATAAGCGCCGAGCGGGCTGCGCCCGGGGAAATGGCGTTCGGCCAAGGCTTGGCTGATGATCGCCACCGGCTCGGAGGCGGCGACATCCGCGTCGGTGAAATAGCGGCCGGCGATCAGGGGAATTCCAAGCACGCGGAAATAGTCCGGGCTGACGGTGACGGCAGGGGTGGAGGGGAAATCGGCGGGCGTCCAGGGCTGGTCGCGGATGGTGAAGGTATCGTCATTGAACCATTCGTTGGGCGGCAGGGCGTCGGTGATGGCGGCCGCCTGAATGCCGGGATAGGCGGCGAGGCCCGGCAGCAGACGATCGAAGTAGGCGATGTCGGCGGGATTGTTGCCGTAGCGATCGAGCGTGGCGTGGGGGGCGTGTCCGCGAATCGAAAGGCGGGTGACCAGCAGCTGGTTGGCTGGCGCGGTGGCGCCTTGGGGTGCCGCGGCCAACCGCAAGAAGCTGCGCAGCAGCAGTCCGCTGACGATGAGCAGCAGCAGCGCCAGCCCTACTTCAGTCGCGGCTAGCCAGCCGTGTCCGCGCGTGCCGTGCGCGGCTGGCTTGCGCATGGAAGCCCGCCAGGCGGGCACCATCCCCGCGAGAATGCCGGTTGCGACCGCGACCACGGTGGTAAAGGCGAGCACGCCCCAATCGAGGTGGACGCTGCTCAGCAGCGGCAGATTGCCTGGGTTGCCGGCGCGCAGCCAAGCCAGCGCCGCCGCTGCCAGGCCCCAGCCCGCCGCCGCGCCCAGCAAGGCGAGCAGGCAGCTTTCGCTCAACATCTGCCGGACCAGGCGCGCGCGGCCGGCGCCCAGGCTGGCGCGCACGGCCATCTCCGCCGCCCGGGCGTGGGCGCGCGCCAGCAGCAAGCTGGCAAGGTTGACGCCGGTGATGAGCAGCAGCGCCAGCACCGCCGCCATCATGATCCACAGCGGCCGCGCGACATCGCCGATCAGGGCGTCGCGCAACGGAGCGATGGGCATAGTGAGGTGGCGGTAGGACTTCGGGTTGGCCTGCTCGATGGCCGCGCCGATGGCATTGGTCTCGGCCTGGGCCTGGCGCCAGCTCAGGCCCGGCTTCAACCGGCCCACGCCCCGAAACCCGAACGGACCGCGGCGCGTCTGTGCCGGCAGACGGAGATTGAGCCAGACCCGGGTGGAGTCGGTCGGGAACTGAAACGATGGCGGCATGACGCCGACGACGGTGACGGCCTGCTGGTTGAACGTAAGGACGCGGCCGATGGCATCGGGCTTTGCCCCCAGCACGTCGCGCCAGAAGCCATCGCTCACCACCGCCACCGGAGCGCTCCCGCCAAGATCGTCGCTAGGACGGAGGCTGCGGCCGAGCAGCGGAGCGATTCCAAGTGCGGCGAAAACGCCGGAGGTGGCGAGCGCGCCTTGCTCGCGGCGCGGCACGGCGATGCCGGTGAGATCAAGCTGGCGGCCGGTAGCCAGGCCGAGATCGCTGAAGGCTCGGTTGCGGGCGCGCAGGTCGAGGAAATCGGCGACGCTGAGCGAGCCATGCGGGTTGTTCTGCGGGGCGAAATCCATGAACACCACCGCGACGCGGCCGGCGTCGGGATAGGGCAACGGACGCAGCAGGACGCCCTCGACCAGGCTGAACAAGGCGGTGTTCGCGCCCACCCCCAGCGCCAGGCTGAGGACCGCCGCCGCAGTGAACCCGGGATTGCGGCGCAACTGGCGCAAGGCGTGGCGAAGGTCGCGGCCCGCGTCCTCGAGCCAGAAGCCGAAGCGCGCGGCACGGACGCGCTCGCGCAATTGCTCGCTGCCGCCGAGGGCCAGCTCGGCCTCGCGCGCACTGCGCCCCTCGTCCTGCAGCAGCGCCGACACCGATTCGATCTCGTCCCGCTCCTCGCGCTCGCGGGTGCGGCGGCGGAAGAAATTGCCCAGGAAGCTGCGCAGCGGCGAGAGGAATCGCGGCAAGGCTTACGCCTCCTCGCCCGCGTTGGCGGCCAGGGCCGAAGCGATGGCGTCGGAAATGCCGCGCCAGCGCGCGGTTTCGGATTCGAGGCGCAAGCGGCCGGCGCGGGTGAGGCGGTAGTACTTGGCGCGGCGGTTGGCCTCCGATTCGCCCCAGCGCGCCGCCAGCCATCCCGACTGCTGCATGCGGTGGAGGGCGGGAAACAGCGATCCCGGCTTGACATCGAAGCGCCCGCCGGTGATCTGGGCGATGCGCCGGGCCACGCCCAGTCCGTGGCGCTCGCCCAATCGCAGCGATTGCAGAATGAGAAGGTCGAGGGTGCCCTGCAGCAGCGCGGTCGGCTCCATGCAGACATCCTATAGGGCTACCTATAGAATGTCAATAGGAGCAGCGGGGCGGCGCTCACAAATCGCGGGTAGAGAAGAGGCGAAGGGCGAGGGCGAGGGTGACCAGCAGGTACAGCGCGGCGTAGGCGACCATGAGCGGGCTCGGGACACTGGTGCTGGTGAGCGGGCCGAGGCCGAAGATCGAGGCCAGCGGCGGCTGCATAAGAAACGACGCGCGGCGCCAGAGGGCTTCGCTGGGCATGATCAGGCTGGCGAGGATGCCGACCGTCACGGCGCCGGGATGCCGGGTCAGCGTGCCGATCTGCTCGATGAAGCCGCCCAGAAACGCCATGCCGAACAGGCCGAGGCTGAGCACGCCGTTGGCCAAGGTCGAAAAGCGCGTGCCCCAAAGCATGGTCACGGTGAGCATGAGGGCCATTTCGAGCCAAAGCAGCAGCGCGCCGTGGAGCGGGTGCGGCGGGAGGAAGCCGGCGAAGCATTCGGCGACGGTGAAGACGCCGCCCAGGAGCACGACCTGGAAGAGCGTGAGCAGCAGCAGGAATCCCAGCCACTTACCGAGGAAGATTTGGCGGCGCGGGAGGGGCTTGCAGGCCAGGGTCTGAATCGCGCCGCTGGCGATGTCGCCCGAGAGTGCATCGATCGAAGCCAGGATGGCAAGCAGGGCGGTGAGAAAATTGGCGGCATAGAGGCCGAGGGCCGTGAAGATGACCTGGCCTTGACGGTGCATGAGGCGCTCGGTGGCAGTCACGAGCGGATGCGATTCGATGCTGCCCAGATGGAACGCCAGCGCGTAAAGTCCGAGGAATGCGGCCGCGACCAGCAAGGCGAGAATCACCAGCTTGCGGCGCACGGCTTCGCGCGCGGTGGCGGCCATGAGGATGGCAAGGACGCGCATGCGGCTATCCCTCGCCTGCGGCGCGGCCGATGATGTTAAGGAACAACTCCTCCAGCGACTGGGACTCGGGGGTGAACTCGAAGACCTCGGCGCCGGATTCGACCAGCGCACGGAGGAGGATGGGCAATTCGGATTCGGAAGCGACGTTCAGCAGCGCCGGAGCGCCATCGGGCGGAAGCGGCCCGGCGACAAGTTGATATTTCTGCCAAAGCGGCAGCGGCATTCGGCGCGCCCGGACGCGGACGCGCACCACGCCGACGGCGCCGGCGCGAAGATCGCGGGTTGCAAGCAGGCGCCCTTCGCCGAGGAAGGCAACACGGTCGCAGCTGACTTCCACCTCTCCCAGCAAATGCGAATTGAGGAAGACCGCGGCGCCGCGGGCGCGCTGCTCCGCGATGATGTCGCGGACCAGAAGGCGGCCGAGCGGGTCGAGGCCGCTGGTGGGCTCGTCCAAGAAAATGAGGTCGGGCTCGTTGACCAGCGCCTGGGCCAAGCCAATGCGCTGCTGCATGCCTTTGGAGTATTGGCGCAGCGGCTTGACGCCGTGGGCTGCCAGACCGACGCGCTCGAGCAAGGATGGAATGCGCCGGCGCAAGACCTCCTGGGGAATACCGAAGAGGCGGCCATGCAGGCGCAGCAGCTCGGGGCCGCTGAGCCAATCATGAAAATGGAAGTGCTCGGGCAGGAAGCCGACGCGGCGGCGAGCGGAGAAATCGGAGATCCGGATGCCCAGCAGGCGCGCCTGGCCTGAGGTGGGCCGTGCCAAGCCGAGCAGAAGCTTGAGCGTGGTGCTCTTCCCTGCTCCATTGGGCCCGAGCAAACCGAAGACCTCGCCGCGGCGGACATCGAGGTCGAGGCGCTCCAGAGCCAGCTTGCGACCGTATTGCTTGCGCAAGCCGACGGCTTGAATCGCGAAATCGGAGGTCAGTTGCCGAGCTCCGAGGCCAGCGCCAGGCCTTGGGTGCCGTCGCCGGCGCCGGCGACGGAGTAGAGCATGCCGTGGCGGCTCCAGAGCAATACATAGTGCAGACCGTCGGCACCGCGGCTGCGGGTCAGCAGGATGCCTTCGACGCCATCGACCGAGACCTGACGCGAGTCGGCCTGACCGCGCGGAAATGGGACGACCAGCGTGGAGGTCCAATCAATCGTCTGGGTGTACTGCTGCGCCTCTTGCGGGCTCATGCCGAGAAGCTGAAGGCCGACGACGGCCACTTGCTGCATGTCGAGGCCGGGGGGCAGCGCGACGACCGGGCTGGGGCCTTCGCCGAGCACGGTGCAGTTGGCACCGGTGGGGGCGTTCGGAAGCGGGTGGCCGCCGGCGGTGGCCGAGGCCCAGGCGGCGCAGTCGCCATACATCACGGCTACGGCGCGGGGCAGATGAACGGAGACGGTCGCGCCGTCGAGGCTGGGCGCCAGCTCCACGTCCGATATCCCGGCATTCACGAGGATGGATTGGGCACGGTCGCGATCAAGGACCAAATGAAAATCCTTGCCGCCTTGCACCCGGAACGCCGGTGCCGCGGATCCCCAGTTCGGCGCGTAGCGCAGCGAAAACCCGGCGAGCGCCGAAGCCTGCGCCGCGCTGGATGCGTTTTGAGGGGCTTCGTTCAGCGTGACGGTAGCGGAATCGGAGAGCATCTGGGAGATCATGCCGGCGGTCGTGCGGTCGGCGAAGGGCGCATTCGGCAAGGGCGTGAAGGGCAGCGCAGCGACCTGCGAGACGCGGAACAGAGAAAGCACTTGGGCGGTGGCGGTGCGCAGGCGCGGGCTGAAGCCCAGGGCGAGGACCAGCCCGGCAGCAGTGCCAAACACCAGCCAGCTGGGGCGGAAGGGCCAGACTCGACCTGCGGCAGGCGCATTTCCACGGCGGGCTTCAAAGCGAGACCAGGCATGGGAGCAGGCGCGCTCGGCATCGCCGTCATGTGCAGCTGGATCGGTGGAAGACAACAGTGCCGTCACGTTTGGATCGAGGTTTTCCCCGTTCATAGATTCCCCTTTTCAAAAGCCTGTTCAAAGGCGCGCTCGGCACGGCATAGCGTGGTGCCGATGGACGATGGTTTGCGATCAAGCGCCAGCGCAAGCTCGGCATAGGAAAGTCCGCTGTGGCGCAGCATGAGCGCCTGCGCGTGCAGCGGCTTCAAGGCGGCGAGCGCCGTGCGAACGCGGAAGGCGCGCTCGGCTTGCTCCAATTGGGTTAGCGGTGTCGGAATCGCCGAGGAGCGCAAGGACGCATCGGCTTCGAATGCGGCGGCGTGGTCGCGCCGGCGCTTGCGGCTGCGCAGCGCATCCAAGGCCATGCGGCTGGCGGTGCGAAACAGCCAGCCGGCAGGATTCTCCCCGTCGGCGCTAAGGTGCGGACGTTGATAAAGCTTCCAAAAGGAGTCGTCGGCGATCTCCTCGGCCTGCGCCTGGTCCCCAAGCATGCGCGCCACCACGCTTACGATGCGCGGGTACTGCTGCTGGAAGAGCGCGGCGAAGGCCTCCTCCGGCCAAGTCTTCCGCGACCAGGCAGAGGTCCAAGATAACCCGGCGTCGAGGCTGCTCATCTCCCCCCAGCTTCCCATACTTGGCAAACGATGGGGCGAGGGGAAATGTGACAACCCGGCATTATGGACCGGCGCGGGCCGCCGCAGGGACGAAACGTGGCACGGCCACTTTTTGCGGGGCTGCGCCCCGCGGCCTCCCGTTGGTCGGCCTCCCCTTGCCTCCCTGGTCGGTCGAGGCGAGGTGGCCGAAATCCGCTTCCCGGCAGCGGGGCAAGACCGCAGACGGGACCCCGCCCCCCCGACCTCGACCTTGCCGGCTGCGGCAACTCGGTCGCTACCGCGAAAGAGTCCCTGCGACGACCGGGCCCCGGAGAAGGCCAATCGGCTACTTGCCGCCGGATTTGCCGCCCAATTGGGACTGCAGTTTTCGGGCTTGATCCAGGTGCTTTTGGAGCACCGGAATGGCGTTTCGCACAACCTCTTTCAAGCCCTGGTCCGTGACTTGGGGCTCAAGCTGCTTCAGTTCGCGAATGGCCATGCGGTGCTCGCGAATCTGCGAGGATACGAAGGCCTTGTCGGAGGGCGCGCCGCTTTCATTCTGCAAGCGCTCTTTGAGCTTGCTGTCCTGATCTTGCATGTTCTTGTCTTCTTGCAAGTTCATGTTGCTTTGGCTGGCCGCGGTCTCGAGCTTCTGCTGGGAGTCCTTGTGGTCGTTGACGAGAGTTTGGGCGTATTCCTTCACCGCGGTGTTCTGGGTGTGGTCCTGCATCATCTGCGCGGTGTCGATTTCGTCCTTATTGACCGTATTGAGAAGGTCGGCAGCGCGCTTATTGGCGCTCGCGGCGGAATGCGAGGGCTGCGATGCGGCCTGGGGATTGGATTGGGCCAGACAAAACGGCACGGCCAGCGCAAGAATGCCGCCGACCAGCCAAGTGGATGAAGTTGTACCGATGCGCACGGGTGCCTCCGGGACCAAACAAAGATTTGGTCTTTACGATGCAAGAAAGCGGAGCACCGCCTGCTGGGCGGCGAAGAACGGCTCCGGCGCAGGATGGATGGACATCCACGCGACCTCACCCTCCCAGGAGCCGCGCGGCTCGCCAGCGGCTTCCACTTCGAAGACGGAGACGCGGCTGGGGACGAAGGTGGCATCGCGATACTGAAACAGCTCACGGAAGGAGATGATGCTCAGCCCGGTTTCTTCCCGAATCTCCCGCTGCAGCGTCTGCTCGGGCGATTCCCAGAAATAGGCGGTGCCCCCGGGAAATGCCCACCCCAAGCCGTCGCTGCGGCGCTGCAGGAGGTACTGGTCGCCGCGGCGGATGAGCGCGATCGAGCTGCGCAAAGCGCCCAGGACCGGCGCGCGCGAATACACTGCCACGAACACGCGCGAGCAGAGGCGGAAGACGCTAGCCGAAAAGGACAAAGTGGATTCCGATGACGATTTGGTGGTCTACCGGTCTACCGGCGTGAAACGACGATCGGCGGCGGAACTCGGCGTAGGGCACCCAGTCGCCGATGGACCAGCCGCCGCCGATGCCGAACGAGGCGTAGCCGTGCAGACCCTCACCGAAGCGGCGGCCGAGCGCGGCCTCGGTGAGCAGCAGCGGACCATGGCTTTGGGCTGGGCGCGCGGACGGGCTCACCCACGCCTCGAAACCGCTCTCGACCGAGACGCCGTTGCGGGCCTCCAGGCGATCGAAGCCGACGCCGACCATGTTCCAGAGCAGAAGCAGGTGCGGAGCCGGCGGCAGCGCAATCCCGAGCTTGGCAAAGCCGCTGAAAGTCCGGGAATCGGGGGCGCGGTTCGCGGTCGGGGCGCCCACCGCGCCCGACAGAACCACCTGCGCGGGCAGCGCCAAAGCGGACAGCAGGGCGAAGCAGGCGGCGCGCATCAATGGGATCATGAGGCCTCCTCCAGCGACACATGCTCGCCCGCGGCCAAGTAGGACTTGCGCCGGAACCAGTCTTCCAGGGCAGCCCGCAAGGCGTCGAGCGGGACGAGCGCACCGGCCTCGAGGCGCCCATCACCGACGGGCAAGGTGTCATCGAAGCGGCTTTCACCGGTGAAGCTGCGCATGGCAAAGCTGTCGAGGTACTTCTGCGGGCAGGCCCGCGCGCCTGATTCGGAGCGGAGCAGCACGCAGAGTTTGCGGGCGTACACGGCGGCTACCCCAGCTTCTTTTTAAGCAGTTCGTTGACGAGCGGGGGCGAGGCCTGACCGCGCGAGGCCTTCATCACTTGCCCGACGAAGAAGGCGAGCAGGGGCGTTTTGCCGGCGCGGTACTGGGTTGCTTGCGACGGGTTGGCGGCGATCACCTGATCAATGATGGCCTCAAGCGCCGAGGTGTCGGAGATTTGCCGCACCCCCATGCGCTCGACCAGCGCCTGCGGCTCGGCGCCTTCGGCGAGCATGGCGGCAAAGACGTCCTTGGCGGTTTTGCCCGAGATCGTGCCGGCGTCTATGAGCTGCACGAGCGCGGCGATGTGTTCGGGCCGGACCTTGGCCGACTCCAGCGTCTCGGCGGAATTCTTCAGATGAGCCATGAAGTCGCCCATGATCCAGTTGGAGACGGCCTTGGGGTTGGGGCTGGCGGCGGCGGCGCGCTCGAAGTAGTCGGCCAGGGCGCGGGAGGCGGTGAGCACCTGGGCATCGTAGGCGCTGATTCCATAACGGGATTGCAGGCGCCGGCGCTTGGCCTGCGGGAGCTCGGGGAGCGCGGCCGCGACCGCGCCGCACCACTCGGCTGAGACTTCAAGCGGCGCCAGGTCGGGCTCGGGAAAGTAGCGGTAGTCGTGGGCCTGCTCCTTCGAGCGCATCGAGGCGGTGCGGCCTTCGGCGGGGTGGAACAGGCGGGTTTCCTGCATGATGCGCCCGCCCTGGTCGAGCACCTTGGCCTGACGCTCGATTTCGAATTCGAGCGCGCGCTGGAGGTAACGAAACGAGTTCAGGTTCTTGACCTCGACTTTGGTGCCGAACTTCTCCTGGCCGCGCGGGCGAATGCTGACGTTGGCATCGCAGCGCAGGCTCCCCTCCTCCATGTTGCAGTCGGAAACCTCGAGGTAGAGCATGATCTCCTTCAGCAGGGTGAGGTAGGCATGGGCCTGCTCGGAGGAGCGAATGTCGGGCTCGGAGACGATCTCGACCAGCGGCACGCCGGCGCGGTTGAGGTCCACGAACGAGCTGTGCTCGGTGCCGACGATGCCCTCGTGGATGTTCTTGCCGGCATCCTCCTCGAGGTGCAGGCGGGTGATGCCGATGCGGGTTCCGTCAATGTCCAACTGGCCGTGCTCGGCCAAGGGCTGATCGTACTGGCTGATCTGGTAGCCCTTCGGCAGGTCAGGATAGAAATAATTCTTGCGGGCGAAGACCGAGAGCGGGTTGATGCGCGCGCCCAAGCCAAGCGCCGCGCGCATGGCCTTGGCGACGGCTTCGCAGTTCAGCACCGGAAGCGCGCCCGGCAAGCCCAGGCACACCGGGCAAGTGAGGGAGTTGGGCGGCTCGCCGAATCGGGTCGAGCAGGCGCAGAAGATCTTCGAGCGGGTGTTGAGCTGGACGTGGACTTCGAGCCCGATGACGGGCTCGTAGCGCTCAAGCAGGGCGGCGGAGGGCATGCGTCCTTATTGTACGAGGAGCCCTCAAAAGTTGGCGCGGGCCCCGCTTTAGGAAACCCGTTCTAGGCCGGGGCGGAGCGGGCGCGGTCGTTGCGGATGCCGACCCAATGCTCGCAGGCGATGATCGAGTTGCCGGGGTTGGCAGGGTCGAATTTCACTTGCGCCGGCCAGCCGGGAATCCAGGCGGCGGGGTCGAGCGGGACCGGAACCATATGCAGCGCCTGCGAGGCCTGATAGGTGACGCCGGCGAACTCGTATTGGTAGACCAGCAGCGGCGGCAGATTCTCGCCGCCGGGCACGGGCGCGGGAAGCATCTCCAAAATTTCGCCGGCGGCGATGCGGCCGATGGCGTTCAGGCGCAGGCGGCGGGCGCACTCGATTTGCTCGGGCGTAAGGCGGTGCCAATAGCGCCAGAGCCAGAATGCGCCCGCGGCGGCGACGAGGCCTGCGGCTGCGAAGTAAATCTCTCTATGCACGGAGCGCGGCCTCGACCGTGTTCTCGAGGGTGCCGATGCCGCTGATCGAGACCTCGACGCGGTCGCCCGGCCGCAGCACGCCGACGCCGGCGGGCGTGCCGGTGGCGATGAGGTCGCCGGGCTCGAGCGTCATCACGGCGGTGATGGCGACGATGATGCGCTGCAGCGAAAAAATGAAGTCGTCGGTGGTGGCCTTCTGGCGGACAACGCCGTTGACGCGGGTCTCGAGTGCGAAGCCCGAGCAATCGCTGGGGCCGCCATCGAGCAAAACCGGGCCCACCGGGCAAAAGGTGTCGAAGCCCTTGGCGCGGGTCCACTGCGGATCGCGGTTCTGCAGATCGCGGGCGGTGACATCATTGACGCAGGTAAAGCCTGCGATCAGCGGGCCGAGGTCGGCATCGGATCCAACCCGGCTGCAGCGGCGGCGGATGACGACGCCCAGCTCGCCCTCGTGCTCGACTTGCCGAGAGAGATCGGGCAGCTGGATGATGCCGCCCGGCGGCAGCAGCGATGAAGGCGGCTTGAGGAACAGCAGCGGTTCTTTGGGCACGTCGTGGCCGAGCTCCTCCGCGTGGGCGCGGTAGTTGCGACCGACACAGACGATTTTGGTGGGGGTGCAAGGCGGCAGCAAGGGCGTGCCGGCGAACGGCAGGCGCTCGATGCCGGGATGGGGATGGCAGGGACCGGCGAGGAGCGGGGAGCCGGAAAAAACCTGGATGAAACGTTCAGCGGGAGTTGCGCCCTCATGCAGCACGCCCCAGCACTCCTGCCCCTGCTGCACCAACCGAACCCACTTTCTCATAGCTAACGATTATGCGGGATGGTCGGCGGCGGCGGCTTCTTTTTGTCTTTATCGTCGGGTTTCGGGGTTGTCCCATCAGGCAGGGCGGAGAAGGAGAGGATGCGGGTGGTGGCGCGGAACTGCTTGAACTTCGAGTACTGGATCACCATGCGCAACGGCAGCGCGGGCGAATCCTTGGTGGCGGGGATCGCGCCCTGCATCAGGGTGTAGACCGGGAACCAATACTTGCCGTCAATCTGCTGACGCCAGACCTGGAACGGCGGGAAGTAGTTGGTCAGATTGCCATGCTTGTCGTACTGGTCGGGGACCACCTTGCCATCGCTCTTGACGATCATAAGGTCATGGTCGTCCACATAAACCTTGCCCTGGAAGTAGCGGTGGCCTTTGACAATTTCCTTGGGCGCGACAGAGAAGACATAGGCGGTGATCTGATCCAGCGGCTCGTGGTCCACATACGCGACATTGTATTGGGGAAGCTCGTCCACCGAAAGCGTGTACATGTTCATGTTGAACATGTCGTTGAGGTCGTCTTCGGTCATCACCAAATTCTTGAGCGAGGGCTGGGGGCAGAACGTGCAAACGATCTGTTTCGCGCCGTTGGGGGTGTAGTTGATCTCGTTCGTCTGGCGGAAGTTGCCGACGGGATTGCCGTCGTCGTCCAGCTCCTGCATGTTGATGGTTTCGGTGTAGACGTAATCGTGGGCCAGAAGCTCGCGGAACATGCGTTCCTTGGCGGTGAAGACGTCAATGATGTGCTGAATTTGGGCGGGGCCGGGGTCGGGCAGGCGCTTGACCGCCACGGGAGCGGGCACGACCCCAGCCGGCGGCTTGGCGGGAGCGCCCAGCACGAAGACGTCGGGATTCGAAGCAGGCGGCGCAGCTTTGGGGGGCGGCGTTTGGGCCGACAGCGCAAGCCCGATTCCAAGGCCTGCGAGCAATCCAAACGCAGTGGTGGCTTTCGCCATGTCGGTGTACCTCTCCGGTAGCTTCTATTTTACGCGCGGCGGACCTATAATTCCAATCAAACTGCAACTCCCGCCCCCTCGGAGGCTTCGAAGTGCGCAAACCCTACATCTGGTTGACTCCCGCTCTGATGCTCGCGCTCGCAACCTGCGCCATTGCAGGCGATCATACGACCTACATCCGGCCGATCGAGGTGACGCTGCCGGCGCTGGGCGTGACCCAGGTGGTGCTGATCAACTTGGTGGGGCCGGTGACGGTCGAGACTGCTCCGGATGAGAGCGTTCACTTGGAGGTGCTGGTGCATGCGGGCGGTCCGGATCAGGCATTTGCGAAGACGCTGGCCGGGCAGCTGGATTTTCAGACGCAGCAGACGGGCGGGCAGTTGCGGATCACTGGCGTGTACCCGCTGGACCATTTCCGCGATTACGGATACCCGAATATGAAGAGCATCCTCGGCATCCACGGGACCGACAGCAACGAATACGCGGGAAAGAAGGTCTTCATCCGCACCGTCGGCAGCGAAAAAGCGGTGGAGCTGTGGGCCGAGGTGCGGCTGAAGCTGCCCGCGAGGATGGCCTTGGTGGTGCGCAACACCTACGGCAATGTCGAGCTGCGCGGCACCGGCGGCGCAGCCCCGGAAGGCAGCGTGGACGGCTTCACCGACGTCGGCGACATCACCGTCTACCGGCCGGCGTGGGCGACGGTGAAGCTGCAGAGCGATTACGGCAAGTTGGAGTTCACCGACGGCTTCGGCGCGGCCAAGGACATTTCCCTGAACACGAACGTGGGGGGGACGTACCTGGATTTGCCCAGCGACGCACAAGCCAAGATCATCGCGCACAAGGACCTGGGCTTTCTGCACAACGACCTGAGCACGGCCAATTTCAGCAAGAACAGCGACGGCGACTCGGTGCTGCAGCTGGGACAGGGCGGCGGGCCGGTGGTGCACATCGAGATGAGCGTGGGCAGCCTGCACTTAAACAAGGTCGGAAGCTAGCTTGACCATTTGGCCGGGCGCGCCACACCCGCTGGGTTCAAGCTGGGATGGCGTCGGGGTAAATTTCGCGATCTTCTCCGAGCACGCGGAATCGGTGGAGCTATGCCTGTTCGATGAAGCCGGCGGCGAGCAGCGCATTCCGCTTCCGGAGCACACCGACCGCGTCTGGCATGGCTTCGTGCCCGGCATCGGGCCGGGGGCGCGATACGGATTCCGGGCGCATGGCCGCTACCGCCCGGACGAAGGGCAGCGGTTCAATCCGGCCAAGCTATTGCTCGATCCGTACAGCAGAGCCATCGCCGGCGAGGTGCGCTGGGGCGAAGCCGGGGGCTGCGATGCGCTCTGCGGCCACCGCGCCGGCGAAGGCGGCGACGACACCCCCGACGACCGCGACAGCGCCGCGCACATGCCGCGCAGTGTGGTTTGCGACGCCAGCTTTCCCTGGAACGACGACCGGGCGCCGAAGACGCCGTGGCATCAGACCATCATCTATGAGATGCACGTGAAGGGCTTCAGCCAGCGGCGCGCGGAAGTACCGGAGCCGTTGCGCGGCACCTATGCCGGGCTGGCGCATCCGGCCTCCATCGCGCACTTGCAGCGGCTGGGCGTAACCGCGGTCGAGCTGATGCCGGTGCACTACCGGGTCAACTCGTGCATGCTGGCCGCGCGCGGGCTGAGCGACTACTGGGGCTACAACACGATCGGGTTCTTCGCGCCCGACCCGCGCTTCGCCGTCCGCGGCGGCGCGCCGGAGATGGCGGTGCGCGAGTTCAAGGCCATGGTGCGGGCGCTGCACCATGCCGGGCTCGAGGTGATTCTGGATGTGGTCTACAACCACACCGCCGAGGGCGACGAGCGCGGGCCGACGCTCTGTTTCCGCGGCGTGGACAACACCGCCTACTATCGGTTGGCCGAAGACCGCCGGCAATACACCGACTTCACCGGCTGCGGCAACACGTTGAACATGCAGCACCCGCAGACGCTGCGGCTGATCATGGACAGCCTGCGCTACTGGATCACCGAAATGCACGTGGACGGGTTCCGCTTCGATTTGGCTGCAACCCTTGCGCGCGAGCTGCACCAAGTGGACCGGCTGGGGGCGTTTTTCGACATCATCCATCAGGATCCGGTGATTTCGCTGGCGAAGCTCATCGCCGAACCCTGGGACCTGGGCAGCGATGGCTACCAGGTGGGACAGTTTCCGGTGCTGTGGTCGGAGTGGAACGGCCGCTACCGCGATACCGTGCGCGATTATTGGCGCGGCAGCAACGCCGGCGTGGGCGAACTGGCGGCGCGGCTCACCGGGAGTTCGGATCTTTATGAAGCCGGGGGGCGGCGCACCTATGCCAGCGTGAACTTCGTCACCGCCCACGACGGCTTCACGCTGCGCGACCTGGTCAGTTACAACGACAAGCACAACGAAGCCAACCAAGAGGACAACCGCGACGGCAGCGACGACAACCGCGCCTGGAACTGCGGCATCGAGGGCGAAACCAGCGACCCCGGGATCTTGACGCTGCGGGCGCGGCAGCGGCGCAACCTCATGGCGACGCTGTTCTTGTCGCAAGGCGTGCCGATGATGCTTTCGGGCGACGAGATCGGGCGCACCCAGGGCGGCAACAACAACGCCTATTGCCAGGACAACGAGGTTTCGTGGCTGGACTGGGAGGCGGCGGACGCCGAATTTCTCGCCTTCTGCCAGGCGTTGGTCGGGTTCTACCGCGCGCATCCCGTGCTGCGGCGGCGGCAGTGGTTCCAGCGCCGGGCGATTCGCGGCGTGGCGGACATCAGCTGGTTCCGTCCCGACGGCAGCCCGATGAGCGATGAAGATTGGGAAAAAGGATACGCGAAGGCGCTGATGGTGTTCCTGAACGGAGCGGCCCTTCCTGCGCGCGACCAGCGCGGCGCACCCATCCACGACGACAGCTTCTTGCTGCTCTTCAATGCCCATCATGAGGCGCTGGAGTTTCGGCTCCCGGGGGCAGAATATGGAAAGGAATGGGCGCTGCTGCTCGATACCGCGACCGGCGCGCCGATCCTTGGATTGAGCGATCCGCGCGCGCTGCGCGTGCCCAGCGCGGGGGAGCGACTGCTGACGGCGCGATCATTGCTGGTTCTGGGCAGGAATTGATATGAAAAAGATTTGGCTTGCGTTGGTTTTTCTTGCGGCGACCTCAGGGATTCTGGCGCAAGGCACCGCCGACCAGGCGGTGCGTCAAGTGCTCGACGCCCAGCAAGCGGCCTGGAACGCCGGCAATATTGATGCCTTCATGCAGGGCTACTGGAACTCGCCGCAGACCCAATTCATCGGGGCGAGCGGCATCACGCTGGGATGGGCGACGGTGCGGGCGCATTATTTGAAGTCATACCCGAACCAGGCCGCGATGGGAAAGCTGAGCTTCACTGGCATGCAGGTCCAGATGCTGGGCGACGATGCCGCCTACGTGGTTGGACATTTCGCGCTGCAACGCATGATGGATCGCGATCAGTCGCGCCCGCATGGGGTGTTCACGCTGCTGCTGCGGAAATTTCCGGACGGATGGAAGATCGTCTCCGACCATACGACGGCGGCCGCGACGCTGCCGGGGATTGTGCCAGTAAAGCGGCACTAAAGTTCGCGCGGGCCCCAGCGCAGCGAGCATTCAGCACCCCTAGTTGGCGCCGGCGGGATTGCCGCCGTTTTCCGCGCATTGCGAGTGGAGCGGAGTGGAACGAGACGCCCGCATCCAACGCGACGGATGCTTCCACGCTTCTGTATCGGTATCCACAACGTTCGGAGCTGGACAGGAGGCAGTGTGCGGAATGCATCATGGACTACGATTGCGATCAGCGGCGCGCTGACGGTCGGAATGTGCGTTGCGGCGAGCGCGACGGTATCGAGCCGCGCCGACGACGTGGCGCGGCTGCAAGCTGCTGAGCGCGTGTTCCATGAGGTGCTCAGCGGGACCGGGCACACGGTCGCGGAAAACGTGCTGGTAGGCGGGCAGTGCATCGCCATTGTGCCCGGCAACAAGCAGTTCGCGCTGGGCGTGGGGGGCATTTACGGCAAAGGAATCGCGGTTTGCCGCGACGCCAACGGGCGCTGGGGCGCGCCGATTTTCATCACCGTCGGAGGCGCCAGCTTCGGCCTGCAATTCGGCGGCGAGTCGGCGGACTTGGTGCTGGTGTTCCAGAACCAGGACGGCCTGGAAGCCATGCTCAACAACAAGATCCGGCTGGGCGCGCAGGCGAGCGCCGCAGCCGGACCGATCGGACGCCAGGTCGAGGCCTCGACCGACGCCTCCCTGCACGCGCAGGTGCTGGCCTATGCCCGCAGCCGCGGCTTGTATGCGGGGGTCAACCTCAACGGAGCGGTGGTCCAGACCGATGAGACCGGCAATCGCGCCATGTACGGCCATGCCTACTGGCAGGACGTGCTGGCGGGCAAGGTGGCCGCTCCGCCGGAGGCGCGCGTGCTGCTCACCTCGCTGGAGCGCTCGCCCTATACGAACCCCGTCGTGATGGCCCAGCGCGAGCGGGCGGGCGGCGCGGCCACGCAACCGGCAGGGCAAGCGGCCGGGCAGGCGGTCCGCGGCGCATTCGGCGCGCCGACGCGGCCGCTGCTGCGCTACTCGGCAGGGGTCGGATACACCCATGAGCGCACCTCCCCTGGCCTCAATGGGTTCGATTTGAATGCCGGCATGCGACCGTACCCGGACCGGCTGCCCGGCCTCGACATCATCGCCGACATAAGCCGGGTCCGCGGCAGCCAAAGTCTGCTGGGCGCGAGCGCAACCAGCTCGCAGTGGACGTATCTCGTGGGACCCGAATTCGATGTGCCGCGCCGCCTGTTCACGCCCTACGGACACCTGCTCTTCGGCGAAGGCCACCTGAACACCTCCACCACCACCACCAGCACGACGACGGTGGGCGCGAATTCGTTCGCCTGGATGCTGGGCGCCGGGCTGAAGCTGACGCCCACGCGCATGTTCAGCATCAAGCTCATCCAGCTCGATGCGCTGCACACCAGCTTCAACAACAGCGGGTCCACGGACTTGCGGCTGACATTCGGGGTCGGAATTCAGTTTTAAAGTTGGTTTATGCTGAGCCATGACTTGGCTCCAGGTTGCGGGCAGCGCGCTTGCAGCGGCTGCGATTTCGACGGCGGCGGCGGGGCAAGGGTTCAGCATGGAGCAAGCGCTGGACTATCCCTTTCCGTCGCAACTGACGGCGGCGGCGCAGGGCGAGCGCGTGGCCTGGGTGTTCGATCTGCGCGGCGCCAGCAATGTCTGGATCGCGGAGGGACCGCGATTCGCCGCGCGGCAGGTGACCCACTACCAGGGCGACGAGGGGATGCCGATCGCCAGCCTGCGCCTCACCCCCGACGGGCGCACCGTCGTCTACGCACGCGGCAGCGAGACCAACGCCCAGGGCGAGGTCGCCGACCCGACCAGCAGCACCACGCAGCCGGAGCAGCAGGTCTGGGCGGCGGACGTGGACACAGGCACCCCGAGGCGGCTCGGGGAGATGAACTGCGCGCCGGAGGGGTGCGAGGACATCGAGATTTCGCCCGACGGCCGGAACGCGGTTTGGGCCGCGCGCGGGACGCTCTGGATCGCGGCCGTCAGCGGCAGCGAGCCGGCGCGCAAGCTGGCCTACATTCGCGGCAATGGAACCTCGCCGCGGTGGTCGCCCGACGGGCGCTCGATCGCCTTCGTCAGCAACCGCGGCACGCACACGCTGATCGGCGTCTACCGTTTGGGCGCGGCAGCGGTCGAGTGGGTCGCACCCGACGTCTACCGCGACGCCATGCCGCGCTGGTCGCCCGACGGCCGGCAGTTGGCGTTCATCCGCAGCACCGGCAGCGGGGGACGCGGAGGCGCCTGGGAGATTTGGACCTGGGATGCCGCCAGCAAGCGCGCGCAAGCAATCTGGCACAGCCCCGCGGGTCCTGATGGCGGTCTGCCGGCGGAGTGGGAGGACGGGGCTTTCTTGTTTGCCTCCGGCGGCCGGGTCGTGTTCGCCGGTCAGCAAGATGGCTGGGTGCACTTGTATTCGGTCGCCGCAGACGGCGGAGGCAAGGCGCAACTGCTCACACCGGGGCGTTTCTCGATCGGACCGGAAGCGGTGGAGCTGACCGACAACGGGCGGGCGCTGCTCTTCGACTCGAACCAGAACGACAGCGAGCGGCGGCACGTTTGGCGCGCAGCCGTGACCGGGGGCGGGCCCCAGGCCCTCAGCCACGGCGCGACCATCGAGTGGACGCCGATTGCGACCGGCGACGGCACTTTCGTGCTCTGCCTGGGCTCGAGCGCGATCCGTCCGGCGATGCCGTTCCTGCTGCACGCCGGCGCGCGCGAGGAGATTGCCTCGAGCGCGCTGGCCGCCGACTATCCCTCGGCGCAGATGGTCGCGCCGCAGGATGTCGTGTTCCACAGCGCCGATGGGCTCGAAGTGCACGGGCAGCTCTTCGTCCCGAAGGATCATGCCACGCCGCGGCCAGGGCTGATCTTCACCCACGGCGGGCCGCCGCGGCAGATGATGCTCGGCTTCCACCCCATGGACGCCTACAACTTCATGTACGCGGCGAACGAATACCTCGCCAGCCGCGGGTATGTGGTGCTGTCGGTGAACTACCGGCTCGGAATCATGTATGGCCGCGCCTTCCGCGAGCCCGCGGACGCCGGGCCGCAGGGCGGCTCGGAATACCAGGATGTCGTGGCAGGGGCCAAGTACCTGCAGTCGCTTCCGTATGTGAATCCGGCCAAGATCGGCTTGTGGGGCGGTTCCTATGGAGGCTACCTGACCGCGATGGGTTTGGCGCGGAACTCGGACATCTTCAAGGCCGGCGTGGACTACGCCGGCGTCCACGATTGGACGCTCGCGATGCGCGGGCGCGCCGGCATCTCGGCGGCCGCGCTCCAAACCGCATATGCCGCCTCGCCGGTGGCGACCATCGCGCAGTGGACTTCGCCGGTGCTCCTGATCCAGGCCGATGACGATCGCAACGTCGCCTTCGAGCAGACCGTGGACCTTGCCCACATGCTGGACGCGCGGCATATCCCGCACGAGGTGATCGTTTTTCCGGACGAAGTGCACGACTCGCTGCGCTGGCAGACCTGGCTGCGCAACTTCCAAGCCACGGCCGCGTATTTTGAGCGCATATTGGGTAGATGACCCTGCCGCGCATAGTTGGCGCGGGCCCCAGCGCGGCTACGCCGCGCGTCCCGCTTATGCTCGCGCCGGCTTGGGGGCTCGTGGCCCCAAACCGGCGCTGCGCTTCGCCGGGGCCGCGCCTGTGTTGTTCCCCGGGGGCGCAGGACGCGCCACTGGCGCGTCCTGCCCGTTCCGAATTTCGCAGCACTTCGCGCCGATTATGCCCACCGGGCAAAGCGGCGCGACCCCCGCGACTGGTGCTTGCCGCCTTGGTGTTCGGGCTGGTTCCGGGCGCCTGGGCGCTTCCCTGCCCTGCCACCCCGGCCATCGCCGCGCTCGAACACCAAGGCCTTGAGTTCGTCAACGCCACCCGCGCAGATCCGCGCTACCGCGCCGAAACCGAAGGGCGCGCGCGGCCGCTCACGCTCGACCCCAGGGCGGCGGAAGTTGCGCGCTGCCACTCCGAATTCATGGCGCGGGCGCATACGCTCTCGCATTCCGGACCCGCCGGAGCGACGCCGGGGGATCGGCTAGGCAGCGACGGCATTGCCTGGACCGCGGTGGGCGAGAACGTTGCCATGGCCGCCGATCTCGCCACCGCCGACGGCATCCTGATGAAGGAGCCGCCGTTCCAGCCCAACCATCGCGCCAACATCCTGAACCCGAAGTTCACGCGGGTCGGAATCGGAGTGGCGAGGTCGAGCGACGGGTTGGTGTGGGTGACCGAAGATTTCTACACCCCCGATCGCGGGGGTCGCGCCGCTTTGCCCCGTGGGCAAAATCGGCGCGAAGGGCTGCGAATTTCGGAACGGGCAGGACGCGCCAGTGGCGCGTCCTGCGCCCCCGGGGAACAACCCAGGCGCGGCCCCGGCGAAGCGCAACGCCGGTTTGGGGCCACGGGCCCCCAAGCCGGCGCGAGCATAAGCGGGACGCGCGGCGTAGCCGCCCTGGGGCCCGCGCCAACTGTGAGCGCCGGAGTGGTTCCCGTTGACTGGCGCGGGCCGCGACCGGTTCAACCCAAGATGCAACTGGTGCTGCTCGGCACCGGTTCGCCGGTGGCCGATCCCGAACGCTGGGGACCGGCGGCGGCGGTGCTCGTGAACGGCGAATCGTATTTGGTGGACGCCGGCGTGGGCGTGGTGCGGCGGGCGTCGGCGGCGGCGCACGCCGGGCATCCGGAACTACGGGTGCGGAACCTGAAGCGGGTCTTTCTCACCCACTTGCACTCCGACCACACGCTGGGCTTGCCGGATCTGCTGCTCAGCCCCTGGGTGCTGGGCCGGCGGACGGGCCTGGTCGTCTATGGGCCGCGCGGCACGAGCGCAATGGTGAGCGACATTATGCAGGCGTGGCGGAAGGATATCGCGGTGCGAACCCAGGGCCTCGAGCACGAGGACGCTGCAATGGTGCGGCCCGAGGTGCATGAGATCGGCGCGGGCGAAATCTACCGCGACGCCAATGTGGCCGTGACCGCGTTCCTGGTGCACCACGGATCCTGGGATGAAGCGTTGGGCTACACCTTCCAGACCAGCGATCGGCGGATCGTGTTTTCGGGCGACACTTCGCCGGTGGCCTCGGTGGCCCAGGCCTGTGCCGGCTGCGATGTGCTGGTGCACGAGGTGTACCTGGGGCGCGGCGTGAAGGCGCGCGAACCCGGCCAACGGCAATACTTCCGCGAATTCCACACCTCGGCCGAAGAACTGTGCGGCGTGGCCAAGCAAGCGCGGCCAAAGCTGCTGCTGCTCGATCACCAGATCTTCGAGGGACGCCCGGAGGCGGAGCTGCTCGCGGCGGTGCGGGCGTGCTATTCGGGCGCGGTGGAGTCGGGGCGGGATTTGGGCGTCTATTAGTGCAGCCAGCGCACGGCTTCGAGCGAGCCCAGGCCGATGGCGAGCCAAAGCAGCAGGGCCAGCAGCAGCGGGCGCGCGCCGACGGCGCGCAGCGTGGCCCGGCTGAGACCGGCGCCGATCAAGAACAGCGTCAGCGTCAAGCCGGTGACGGCCACACGCGAGAGATCCGCCCCCCAGGCGGCCAGCGGCGGCAGCAGCGTGCGGGCCAGCGAGGCGAGCACGAAGCACCCGATGAACCAGGGGATTTGCACCCGGCGCGCGGCCCCCTCGCGGGTTCCGAACTTCCAGCCGGCGAGCAGCGCAACCGGAACAATCCAGAGCGCGCGCGAGAGCTTGACCGCGGTGGCGGTTTGCAGCGCGGAGAGCCCATACACCGAGGCCGCGCCCACGACCGAGGAGATGTCGTGGATGGCCATTCCGGCCCAGGTGCCGAATTGCGTCTGGGTGAGGCCGAGCGCATGGCCCAGGCGCGGGAACAAATAGAGCGCGACCGCATTCAGCAGGAACACGGTGCCCATGGCGACGCTCATCTCGGCCTCGGCGGCATCCACCACGGCGGATACCGCGGCAATGGCGGAGCCGCCGCAAATGGCGGTTCCGGCGGCGATCAAGGTCGAGACCCGCTCGGGGACGCGCAGCCAGCCGGCAAGCAGGAAGGCGAGCACAAACGTGCCCGAGATGGTGAGCAGCGCCAGACCCATGCCGCGCTCGCCCGATTTCGCAACCGCGCCCAGGTTCATGCCGAATCCCAAGAGCACCACGCTGACCTGAAGGGAGTACCTGGCCACGGGGCGGCTGCTTCGCACAAACGGGTTTTCGACCGTGAGCGCGAGCAGCATGCCCAGCGCCAAGGCCAGGCCGGGCGAGGCCCAGGGCGTCAGGCAGAACAGGGCGGCGGCGACGAAGAGCGGGCGAGCCAGCACCCTGCCAGCGTGGCCCGCCGCCAGGGCATAACACAACTACATAGTGTTCATGATTCCCATAGATTAAAGTAATAGCATGAACCTGAACCACCTGCGCCTGTTCGCGGCCGCGGCCTCCGCAGGCAGCATCAGCGCGGCAGCCGCCCGCTTGCGCCTGAGCCAGCCTGCGCTCTCGAAGCAAATCCGCGAGCTCGAGGGCACGCTGGGCGCGGCGCTGCTGGAGCGCGAGGCACGGGGCGTGGTGCCGACCGAAGCGGGCAGCGTGCTGGCCGAATACGCGCGCCAGATCTTCGACCTGGAAGCCGAGGCCGAGCGCGCGCTGGCCGAGCTGCGCGACCTCGCACGCGGTCGCCTCCGCCTGGGCGCCAGCATGACCATCGGGGTCTATCTGCTCCCGGAATACCTCGCGGCCAGCCGCCGGCGCTGGCCCGGCCTCGAAATCGAAGTCGAGATCGAGAACACCGACCGCATCCAGCAAGGTTTGATCGAGCACCGCCTCGACCTCGGGCTGACCGAGGGACCCGGCCGCTGGGACGCCGAACTGGACGAACGCGTATTCCAGCAAGACGAATTGATTGTGATTGCCGCGTCGCGCGGACCCGACCGCGCCGCGCTGACCGAGCTCGCCCGCGAGCCCTGGGTGATGCGCGAACCGGGCTCAGGCACGCGCATGGTGGTGGAGGAAACCCTGGCCGCGCATGGACTGGCGGTGCGCCCGGCGTGGATCTTCAACGACCCGGAGGCGATCAAGCGCGCGGTGATGGCCGGATGCGGCGTGGCGCTGGTGCCCAGGATCGCGGTCGAGAGCGAGCTGGCTTCGCACCGCCTGAAACGTGTCGCCGTGCGCGGACTGCGGGCGCGGCGCGCATTGCGGCTGCAATGGCGCAAGGAGCGGAAGCCGAGCGCGGCGATGGCGGCCTTTTCCGGCCTGGTCAGTGCGAGGGCGAAGGGCCGAGGTAGGCGCGCCGGTAGCTGATCGAACCGGCGTTCGGCTGGCCGGCGGCAGGCAGCACCGAAACCGAGACCGCGTGGCGAAGGCTGGGCGCAGCCAGATCGTCGGGGTGGAAATAAAGGCGGTAGAAGCTGCGCAAGTCGGCGCCCACCGAGCTGAGGTCGCGGTCGAACTCGGCATTGTCGCCGCCCGAGAGCGTCAGGCCGCCGCTGTCATAGACATAGTCGAGCCGGTGGGGCTCGAGCGCGTCGCCCGCGAGGCGCATGGCGGTTGCGGGTATGGGCAGCAGACTCACCGCGGCGCTATCGGGATTGCCGTTCGCGATCGGCATGCCGGGGCGCTCGGGCGCGGGCAGCACGTTGGGATCGCGCTGGGAGCCTGCGCCGGTGCCGCGCGCGGCGGTGGAATCGGGGTTCACCGCGGCAGCCGTTCCATCGGGGCGGCGGGGCGCGACGCGAAAGATGGCGATGGCATTCTTCATCGCCTCCTCGACCAGCGCGTTCGCCGCCGGGCCGCTTCGGGCGGGGTCCTTGCCGATGATCAGCACCGCGCGCGCGTCGGAGTCGGGGGCGTGGGCGAGGTCGAGCAGCGCGAGGCTGGCGGGTTCGGTGATCATGCCTTGGCCCTGGGGCGCGGCGGGAGTCTGGGCGAGATGGCGGAGCGCGTCGGCGATCTTGACGTGGTCGGAGGTGGAATCGAGCACCCGCCGCGGCTTCGGGCCGCTGATATAGAGGCTGGCGCTCCCCAGCGCGCCGACCACCATGCTGGCGATCAGCTCGGCGGCGCGGTGGGCTTGCGCGATGGCATCGCGGTCGGAGGTGTCCACCACCAGCGCGAGCGAAACCGGATGCGCCTCGGCGTCGAAGCCGGAGATGCGCTGGGGACGCCCGTTGTCGCTGAGCCGGAAGCGGTCCTGGTCCAACTGCAGCAGCGGCTGGCCTTGGTGGTCGAGGACAAGGACGGGAATTTCGACGGTGAATTGGGGAACGGAGGAGGGCGGGTGCGGGGCGGGGGGCAGGGCGGCGGGCAGGGATTGCGCCGCGAGGGTCGCGCCGAAGGCGAAGGCGAGGAATCGAGTCGGCAACGTGAGAACCACGTTTCCAGTCTAGCCGCTGTGCGAAGATATTGCCTCATGCCTGAGGTGGCCAAGGCTGCCCGTCCGCACGCCGCGCTGAAATACCCGGACCTGCGCTATTTCCTCTCCGCGCGACTCACCTCGGTGCTGTCGAGCGAAATGGTGGCGGTGGCGGTGGCGTGGCAGGTCTATGAGATGACGCACCGGGCGATGAGCCTGGGCTATGTCGGGCTGGCGCAGTTCCTGCCCAGCTTTCTTCTCTTCCTGGTCGCGGGGCACGCAGTGGACCGCTACGACCGGCGCAACCTGCTCTTGCTGGTGCAAGCGAGCTACGGCATCTGCGCCGTGCTGCTGCTGTGGACCACGCGAAGCGGCGCAACCAGCGTTGCGCCCATCTACGCCATCCTCGTTCTGCAGGGCACCATCCGTGCCTTCGGAGCGCCCGCCGGGCAGGCGTTCATGCCCGAACTGGTGCCGGATGCGCACTTCGCCAACGCGGTGACCTGGGGTTCGAGCGTCTTCATGATGGCCACGATCGTGGGCCCGGGACTGGGCGGGGTGATCTACGGCTGGCTGGGCGGCGCGGCCGGCGTGTATGCGGCGGCGATCGTCTTGTACCTGGCGTCGTTCGGATTCACGGCCTGCGTCGCCACGCGCACCGGACGCAAGGAACCGCGCGGCGCGTCGGTGGAGACGCTGCTCGAGGGCATCCGCTACGTGCGCGACAACGCGATCATTCTGGGCTCGATCTCGCTCGACCTGTTCGCCGTGCTGCTGGGCGGAGCGGTGGCGCTGCTGCCGATCTTCGCCAGCGACGTGCTCCACGTCGGGGTGCGCGGACTGGGGGCGCTGCGCGCCGCGCCCTCGCTGGGAGCGCTGGCGATGGCCCTGATGCTGGCCTTTCATCCGTTGCAGCGGAAGGCGGGGCGCACCATGATGGTTTGCGTCGCGATCTTCGGCCTGGCCACCATCGGCTTCGGCTTGAGCCGGAGCTTCCTGCTCTCGATCGCGCTGCTGGTGGTGGTCGGCGCCAGCGACATGGTGAGCGTGGTGGTGCGGCAGACGCTGGTGCAGGTCCAGACGCCGGGGCAGATGCGCGGCCGGGTGAGCGCGGTCAACATGCTCTTCATCGGAACCTCGAACCAATTCGGCGAATTCGAAAGCGGCGCCACGGCGCAGTGGTGGGGCGCGGTGGCGGCGACGCTGGTGGGCGGCGTCGGCACGCTGGTGGTGGTGGGAATCTGGTGGAAGCTGTTTCCGGCGCTGCGGCAGGTCGAGGGGCTCTAACCCATGGACATCAACCCGAACGCCGCGCGCCACGCCGAGATTCGCGGCGCGGTGCGCGAATTGTGCCGCGGCTTCGAGGGCGCGTACTGGCAGAGACTCGAAGCCGAGGGCGCCTATCCGGAAGCGTTTGTCGCCGCCTTGACCCAGGCGGGATGGCTGGCCGGCCTAATTCCGGAAGCGTACGGCGGCGGCGGGCTGAGCCTGGAAGAGGCCTCGGTCGTGCTGGAGGAGATCAACCGCTCGGGCGCGAATTCGGGCGCGTGCCACGCCCAGATGTACATCATGGGCACGCTGCTGCGCCACGGCTCGGAGGCGCAGAAGCAGCGCTGCCTGCCGGCGTTGGCGCGGGGCGAGGTGCGGCTGCAGTCGTTCGCCGTCACCGAGCCCACCACCGGCACCGATACCGCCAGCACCCGCACCCTGGCGGTGCGCGAGGGGGACCGCTACCTGGTGAGCGGGCAGAAAGTCTGGACCTCGCGCCTGCAGCACACCGACCTGCTGCTCTTGCTGGCGCGCACCACGCCGCGCGAGGAAGTGAAAATGCGCGGCGAAGGGCTTTCGGTGTTCCTGGTTGAGCTGCCGCCGGCCGGCCAGTGGGCGGCGGCCGGATTGAGCGCGCGACCGATCCGCAACATGGTTGGGCACGAGACCTTCGAGGTCTTCTTCGAGCGGTTCGCGGTGCCCGCGGCCAACCTGATCGGAGAAGAGGGGAACGGGCTGCGCTGCATCCTGGACGGCATGAACGCCGAGCGCATTCTGATCGCGGCCGAATGCGTGGGCGACGGCTTCTGGTTTCTGGACCGCGCCCGCGCCTATGCCGGCGAGCGGCGCGTCTTCGACCGCCCCATCGGCCAGAACCAGGGGGTGCAGTTCCCCGTCGCGCGCGCCTATGCCAACCTGCTCGCCGCCGACCTCATGCGCTACGACGCCGCGGCGCGGTATGACCGCGGCGAAGCCTGCGGCCCCGCCGCCAACATGGCCAAGCTGCTCGCCGCCGATGCCTCCTGGGAGGCCGCCAATGTGTGCCTGCAGACGCACGGCGGCTTCGGTTTCGCGGCCGAGTTCGACATCGAGCGCAAGTTCCGCGAGACCCGGCTGTACCAGGTCGCGCCCGTCTCCACCAACCTCATCCTGGCCTATCTGGGCGAACACGTCCTGGGACTGCCCCGGAGCTACTAACGCGCACGAGGTCCTTGCAGTTCCTGTAGGATTTGCCTATGGCGATTCCGATGCGGCTCGAGCGGGTGATGCTGTTTGTGCCCGCCAACAACCGGCGCATGATCGAAAAGGCCGCGGCCTCGGAGGCCGACGCGGTCTGCCTCGACCTGGAAGATGCCGTGCCGCTCGAGGAAAAGGCCGCCAGCCGCGCCCTGGCCGCGCGCGCCTTCCAGGAACTCGACTTCGGGAGGCGGCTGCGCATTCTGCGCATCAACGGCCTCGACACCGGCTTTGCCTACCGCGACGTGATCGAAGTCGTTGAAGCGGCGGGCGAACGCCTCGACCTCGTCATGCTGCCCAAGGCGGACGGCGCCGGCGCAATCGATTTCGTGGACCGGCTGCTCACGCAAATCGAGCAGAGCCACCGGCGCGCGCGACCGATCGGCATCGAAGCCCAGATCGAGACCGCCGCCGGCTTTTTGCGCTGCGCCGCCATTGCGGCAGCCTCGCCGCGGCTCGAAGCCTTGATCTTCGGCCCCGGCGACTTCGCCGCCTCGATGCAGATGCCGGCCTCGGGCATCGGGGAATTCGATGAGCACGACGCCCTCTACCCCGGCCACCGCTACCACGCCGCGATGCAGACGCTGGTGGCGGCAGCGCGCGCGCATGGCCTGCGCGCGCTGGACGGCCCGTTCGGCGCCTACAAGGACGCCGCCGGGCTGGAGCGCTCCTGCCGCATCGCGCTGGCGCTGGGCTTCGAGGGCAAACAATGCATTCATCCGGGGCAGTTGGCGGCGGCGAAGGCGGCGTTCACTCCGCCTGCGGCCGCGGTCGCCCACGCCGAGCGCGTGCTCGAAGCCTACCGGCAGGCCGCGGGCCAGGGCAAGGGAGCGATCAGCCTCGATGGCAAAATGATTGATGCCGCCAACGTGCGCCAGGCCGAGGGCCTGGTGGCCAAGGCGCGAGCCGCGCGGGGGGGATAAGAATGAGCCAAGGCCGGTGCTTTGAAGATTTCGTAGTGGGGGAAAAGCTGTCGCATCCGCTGGGACGGACGGTCTCGCAGACCGACAACACCTGGTTCACGCTGCTGACCGCCAACACGAACCCTATCCACTTTGATACCTATTATTCGGCCCAGACCGAATTCAAACGGCCGCTGGTGAACTCCTGCTTCACGCTGGCGCTGGTGACGGGGCTTTCGGTCAACGACATCTCGCGCAACGCGGTCAACCTGGGCTGGGACGAGGTCCGCATGCCGGCGCCGGTGTTCGAGGGCGACACCATCTACGCCGAGAGCGAGGTGCTGAGCAAACGCGAATCGAAGTCGCGGCCGCATCAAGGGCTGGTCGAGGTCCGCACGGTGGGGTTCAAGCAGGACGGCACCGTGGTGCTCAGCTACCGCCGCACCATTCTGGTCTATAAGCGCGGGCATGCGCCCAGCATTCCCAAGCCGAAGGCGAAAACATAGGTCGGCGCGGCGGCAGGCGCATCTGTACTGTATGGGGGCTTCTTGAGAGTCGGGAAAACCTCGGTCCTGACCGGCTTGGCCGTGGCCGCATTCGGCGTCGCCGTGGCCGCGGGCTTCTTCGGGCACTTCACCGGGCTGATGCAAACCGAACCCGGCCGCGACGCTTCGATGTCGCTGGAATCCGCCGCGGCCCTGGTGCTGGGCGGCGTGGCGCTCGCGCTCGCGGGCGGCCGCCGCGGACCGCGGCGATGGAGCCTGGGGCTGGGATGCGCGCTGGGGGCGCTCAGCCTCGGCACGCTGGCCGAGAACGTATTCGATCTCAATCTGGGGATGGATTGGCCCGCGCGCTACGCCTGGCTGCGCGACCCGGCGCTGCGTCCCGGCCGCATGGCGCCGAACGCCGCCATCGGGTTCCTGGTGCTGGCCGCAATCCTGCTGACGCTTCCGTGGGTGCGAAGCCGCCGCGCCGGGCGTGCGATTCGATGGCTCACGATCGCACTGGCGCTGGTGGGCGTGAGCGGGCTGGCCGGGTATTTCGTCCATATCGAAGCCATGGTGACCGTGCATGGGTTCGCAGCGATGGCCCCGTACACCGCCATCGGCCTCATCGCGCTCGCCTTTGGCACCTGGCGCGTGTGGGCAGCCAAACGCTGGAACCGGTCCGCGCCGGGCCAAGGCGCCAGCAGCCGGGTGATGGCGACCGCAGCGGCGGTATTGATCGCGGTAGTGGCGGCTGCAGGCGTGAGCAGCTTCGTGCTCCTCTGGCACCTCACCGAGCGCGATGCCACCGAGGACTTGAGCCTGCGCCGCGACCAGCGCATCCGGTACGTGGAACAGTTGACCGCGAACGACCTGAACGTCAACCAGCAATTCGTTGCGCAAGCCGCGCTGCTTTGGCCAAAATCCTCCCGCGCGGGGCTGCCGCCGGCGCTGGCGGTGCGGGGGTTCACCTCGGCGCGGCTGCTGACGCCGAGCGGCGCCGCGCTTGCCGGCTTCGGCCACGAGGTCCAGCCGGCGGTTTCGATGCAGATTTCGGAGCGGACGTGGCTGCTCTGGAGCAACGGCTTCTACCTGCGCCAAAGCCTTCCAGTCATCGCGGACGGACGGCTCCTGGGGACGGTGGTGATCGAGCAGCCCGAGCCGCTGATGCACTCGATCGGCACCGAGACCACGACCTGGGGCGCGACCGGCGAAATGGAGTTGTGCGGCCGGCTGCCGCAGCAGGATGGCCGCGCACCTCACGAACTGCAATGTTTTCCGCAGCGGCTGCGGCCCGAGCCGTTCCGCCTGAGCGCGGAGGTCAACGGCGTGGAACGGCCGATCGCGCTGGCGCTCTCGGGCCAGATCGGTGTGATGCAGGCGCCCGACTACCGCAGTCACCGCGCGCTCGCCGCCTACGCGCCGGTGCCAGGGCTGCGCCTCGGCCTGGTGATCAAGATGGACACCACCGAGGTCTTCGCCTCCAACCTGCGGCAGCTGGAGATCATGCTGCCGCTGCTGATCCTGCTGGTGGTCGCGGGCCTCGAGTTGCTGCGCTGGCAGGTGCGGCCGCTGCTGCGCGAGCTGGTCGGGTCGCGCAACCAAGCCCAGGCCAGCGAGGCGCGCTTCCGCGCCGCCGCCGAGAGCGGCATGGATCCGTTCTACATTTTCGAGAGCCAGCGCGACCCAGTCCACGGCGCCATCTTCGACTTCCAGCTGGTCTATGCCAACCACCCCGGCGAGGTGTTTGCCGATCTCGAGACACGACACATCCCCGGCATGGGGCTGAGCTCAATTCCGCAATTGGCCCAGGCGAGCGGGTTCCTGGAAAAATTCAGCCGCGTGGTGGGCAGCCGCTCGGGATTGGAAGAGGAATTTGCGCTCGCTGCCCTGGACCACTCCGCCAACGGCGAGCCCGCGCGCTGGGTGCATCTGCAAGCGGTGCCGCTCGGCGACGGCGTCGCGGTCACGCTGCGCGACATCAGCGTGCGCAAATGGGAGGAAGAACGGCTGATTGCGCTCTCGCAGAGCGATCCGCTCACCGGCCTCGCCAACCGCACCGCCTTCCGCCAGCGGCTGATGCACGCCATGGAAGCCTCGCGGCGGCTGCGGCGCCAGGCCGTGGTCGCGGTGCTCTTTCTGGACATTGATTACTTCAAGCGCATCAATGACACCCTCGGCCATGCCGTCGGCGACCAGGTGCTGATCGCCTTTGCCGCGCGGCTGCAGAACAGCCTGCGCAGCGCCGACACCGTCGCCCGCCCCGGGGGCGACGAGTTCACCGTCCTGATCGAGAATCTGGAAGGCGCCGCCGATGCCGAGCGCGTGGTCGCGGCCATCTTCGCCGCCATGCAGGAGCCCATCCGGGCCGATGGGCGGGCGATGCAGATTTCGACCAGCATCGGCCTGGCGCTGTACCGTGGAGAAGAAATCACCGCCGACGAGCTGTTGCGGCGCGCCGACAACGCCCTGTACACCGCCAAGCGCGGGGGCCGGAACCAGCACCACGTCGCTACCTACTAAACGCGGGCACCCGGCGACACGGGCCGGCCGGGAGGCCGGCCCGTATCCGCCGCCCGCTTTTCCGTACGGCGAGGGCTGCGCGGGGGCCCCTACGCCCCGCTCCGCCCTCCCCTCGAAAGATTAAACGCGGGCACCCGTCTATTGTCTGGCGCGGGCCCGAGCGCGGCTGCGCGCGCGTCCCGCGCCCGCCCGCGCCGGTCAATAGAGGCGCGGCGGGCGGCCATGTTATTCTTGAGGTACATGGCTGGCAAACGCCATATCGTAGCCCTCCACCATCGCCACGCCAACTCGGAGGGCGTGGTGGACACAGTGACCCAACAGGTCGAGGCGGACGCGCTCGAGGCCGCGCTGGGGCATGCTAACACCTTGATTGCCAACGCTTTGTGCCGGAACTTTGGGTGCCGGATTGAACTCGACGGCAGCACCATCGTGTATACCCTGGTGCGCGATAACAGCCGTGAGCTGGGACCGGTCCGCTTCTGTAGGCAAGACGCCCAAGCCCTCGCCCAGGCCCGCAATGCCACCTTGGCGTTCGAGACGGCGTGGCGCGTGGACCGCGCCCTCCAGCCCACGGTCCGGCTGCCCTCGTCGAAGCCGCGCAGCCTGCCGAAGTAGCCGTTCAGGCCGAGACCGGGACGATGGCGCGCAGGCCGCCCAGGAACGCCTGCATCTCGGTGGGCTTGCCGATCGTGATCCGCATCCAGTTCCCCATCGAGGGGAACTTGCGCCCGACCAGGATCTTGCGCTCGGCGAAGGCCGCGATCACCGGCTGCACGTCGCGCCCCAGGTCAATCATCAGGAAGTTGGCGTGCGAGGGGATGTACGCGCGGTGGTCCTTGTCGAGCTCGCCGCACAGCCAGCTGCGGCAGGCGATCATCTTCTGCCGCTGGTCGGCGACGTGCGCGGCGTCGCCGAAGCTCGCCAGCGCCGCCCGCAGCACGCCCACATTGGCGTTCATTCCCAGCCGGTAGCGGCGCAGCGCGCCGATCATCTCCGCCGATCCCAGCGCGTAGCCGAGCCGCATGCCGGCCAGGCCGTAGACCTTCGAGAAGGTGCGGGCGACGATCAGGTTCGGGTACTGGGAAATCCAGGGCACGACGGTGGCATAACTCGGGTCGGTCACGAAGTCGAAGTAGGCCTCATCCACCAGCACCGGCACGGTCGCGGGCACCTGCTGCAGGAACGCCTGCAGTTCCTGCTTCGAAACGATGGTTCCGGTCGGGTTGTTGGGGTTGCAGATGTAGATGAGCCCGGTTGCGGGCGTGACCGCGGCCGCCATCGCCTTCAGGTCATGCCGGTGGTCGCTGGTCTGCGGAACCTTGATCGGGTTGGCCTGCATGACTTTGGCGAACCCCAGCACAGTCTCGAAGGTGGGCTCGGCGGCGATGGCGCTCTTGGGCCCGTTTGCGCCGTCTTGCAGGAACGCCATGTCGGCACAGCGCAGGATCTCGGTCGAGCCGCAGCCGAGCAGAACCTGGTTCGCCGGCAGTTGGTAGAACTTCGACAGCCGCTCGACCATGGCGGCGTCGTTCACGTCCGGGTAGCGGCAGGCGATGGATTCGGAGGCGGTGATGGCGGCGCAGGCCGCCGGCGAGGGCCCGTAGGGGTTCTCGTTGCTGTCGAGTTGGGTCGCTCCCGCGTCGGTCCGCGGGCTGTGCTGTGGCATCGGCAGCGCGGCAAGCAATTCCGGCAGCGCCAGCGCCGCGCCCGTCGCCGCGCCGAAGGTTTGCACGAACTCACGCCGATTGAGGGCCATAGCGGGTTCTCCTGCGCGTAGTGTACCCGAACCCCGAGGAACTAAGGGCACGTTTCGGGGTCTATGTGGTTGGAGGTGCCCGATGTTCGAGCAAAGCCTGGTCCCCTCCCCCGCGGGCCGCAAACCGGTCCTGATGGCCGCTTCGGCCGGCTTGCAGGCGCTGGCCGTCGCCGTGCTCCTGCTGGTCCCGCTGCTGCACTCGGGCCTGCTGCCCGAGCTGATGCCGCGCGCACCCCTTACCGCGCCACTGGCATTGTCGCCGGCGCCGCCGGTGCGCGCCGCCGCGACCGCAACCGTCACCCGTCTTGCCGCCTACACCCCGCCGGCCGCGCCGCTCTACACGCCCCCCGTTCGGGCTGTCGCGCCCGCCGCGCCCGCGGCCGCGATGCCGGTCCTCTCCGACCCGGCCGACGGCCTGCCGCCCGGCCTGCCCGCGGTTGCGCTCCCCGCGCCGGCGCCGCTGCCGGGCCCGGTTGCGCCGTCGCCGGAGAAGCCGATGGCGATCGGCGGCGACGTCGAGGCTGCGCGCTGCCTTGCCTGCCCGCCACCCGAATATCCGGCCTTCGCCCGCCAAGCCGGCATGCAGGGCACGGTGGAGCTGCACGCGGTGATCAGCACCGAAGGCGTCGTGACCCGCGTCGAACGAATGAGCGGGAATCCCGTTTTGGCCGCGGCCGCGCTGCGCGCCGTGCGCGCTTGGCGCTACCGCCCGCTCCTGCTTGACGGTCGTGCGGTTGCGGTCGAGACCCTAATCACCGTCCGCTTCGCGATCAATCAATGATCCACGCGGGTCGAGAGGATGCGGTCCAGGAGCGGGAAATCTTTGCTCAAATACGCCGCTCCCTCTTTCTGGATGCGTCCTTGGCTGGGACCATGGCCGCGGGGCGCGCCCTCGCCGTAGCCGCTGTAGAGCGCGTCCACGATCTCCATGCCCGAGACCACCTGACCGAAGGGTGCGAAGCCGAGCTTGTCGAGGCGGGAGTTGTCGCCGAAGTTGATGTAGACCTGGGTGGTGCGCGAGTTGGGGCCGCCTTTGGCGTAGGTGACCATGCCGCGGGTATTGCTCTTCACCACCGGATCGTCGGGGAAGTCCGACTTGTCCCAGGCCAGGTTGATCTTGGGATCGGCTCCGAGGCCCCACTGCACCACGAACTTCGGCACCACGCGGAAAAACGCCGCGCCGTTGTAGAAGCCGTGGCGGGCGAGGTAATAGAACCGGTCGGCGCCGCGCGGCGCCCACGCGCGGTGCACCTCGATCACGAACGGCCCCTTGGTGGTGGTGAAGGTGACGCGGTACACCGGCGGCGCCGGCACCGCCTGCGCCGGCGGATGCAGCAGCGCGCGCTTGGGCTGCAAAAAGCAGCCGCCCAGGCCGACGAGGCCGACGAGGCCAACAGCAAGCACCCACGCGAGGCGGCGGCTCAACCTTGACGCCCCCTGTGCCGCAGGATGCCGGTGTACGCCATGCGCACAAAGGCATCCGGCTTCATGCCGCGCGCGAAGGCGGCATCGAACTCCTGGCTGGGCTTGGCGGCGACGGCCTCGTCCGCGCTCTTGCCCTGGGCGATCATCTCCTCGAGCCGCCCCTGGAGCGTCGCCAGCATGGCGTGCGCGCGGGCGAGATCGTCTTTCGTGGCGAGCGCGCCGTGGCCGGGAATGATGCGGGTGCTGGCGTCGCAGGTCTGAAGCAGCTGCGCGGTGGCCGCCGCCATGCCGCCGATCCAGCCTAGGGTCGAATAGTCAATCAGCGGGTAGAGCGCGTTCCAGAACAGGTCGCCGGTGTGGAGGATGTTGCGGTCGGGAAAGAAGAGGTAGCTGTCGCCGTCGGTGTGGGCGGTGGCGAAGTGGGTGTATGCGATCTTCCCTGCCCCGGTCTGGAAGCTGCCGCCGCGCTCGAAGGTCTGCTTGGGCAGGCCGACCTCGGGCAGGGGCGCGAAGACGCGGTTGTTCATGGCCTCGACGGTGACGGTCTCGCTGAGCCGGGTCTTGACGTTGGCGTGGGCGACGATGGTTGCGCCCAGGCCGCCGAATTTGGGGTTGGCGCCGACGTGGTCCACGTGCCAATGGGTGTTGAAGACGGTGCGCAGCGGCGCGCCGCCCCGGTCCCCAAGTTGATCGCCGACGGCGCGGGCTAGCTCGTCGGCGCGCTCGAGGTAGCCGGTGTCTATCAGCAACGGCCCGTCATTGCCGCTTGGCGGGCCGCCGGTGACCAGCGCCATGTTCCCGCCGTTGCCCATGAGCACGACCAGGTGGGCATCGAGCCGCGTCGCCGTGATCGGCACCGGCGGCCGGCGCACCGGCGTCTGCGTGGTGGCCTGTCCCAGGGCTCGCGCCGCGGCCGGCAGGGCGGCGCCTGCGGCGAGGAGCGATTGCAGAAAGCGGCGGCGGTCGGTGGGCGGCATCAGTGCCATTGTAGCTGGCGCGACCACGCCTCCGGCTCCGGAATCCGGTGCGGGATGCGCGCCAGCGCCCAGCGGTACCGCAGGCGGTTCAGGCCGCGGTTCTCCCGCCCCGGCGCGACCAGCGGCAGCACGCGCCGCGCCTTGCGCCCCAGCCGTTCCCGCTGCCGCTGCCAGCGCGCGCCGTCGAGGGGACGATGCTGCGCCCAGGCGATGGTATGGAGGAAGCCGGCCGGCCCGAAGCGATCGCTGGGCAGGATCAGATCGGTGAAGACGCGGATGGGCCCTTCGAAGAAATGCAGCGTGTCGTGCAGGGCGACGATGCCGCCAGGGACCAGGAACGGGGCGTAGAGCTCGAAGTCGCTGCGCGCGCCCGCCCAGGTGTGGTCGCCGTCAATCCAGAGAAAGCGAATCGGCCGCTGCCAGGTTTTCGCCACCGCCTGCGCGGTGGCGCGGTGGACCTCGACCCGGTCTTCGACGCCGGCGGCGCGCAGGTTGGCGAGGAAGTCGGCGTAGGAGGGAACGCCGGGGTCGGTGGGCGAGGGCGAGGTATGGGGATCGATGCTGACCACCGGGGGCCATCCGCACGCGCCCGCGAGCGTGGCCAGCCCCACCGTGGATTTACCCTTGAAGCTGCCGATCTCGACGATGCAGTCGGGCTCGGACGCCGCCGCATTCGCCGCCGCCGCCAGCATCAGCAGCGCCCGGAACTCGGCTTCGCCGAGAAACCCGGGCACGCCGCGCGCC
>DATNED010000057.1:0-18011 GCA_035553115.1 Terriglobales bacterium
TCACCACGTGGATTCCTGCCGCTGGCGCAACCGCGATCGTCGAGGGAATCAGGTAGTCAAGCTTCGGGCGGTCCGACTGAATGTGGAAGCCGGAGTCAATGCTCACATGCACGATCGTGGTCACCTGCGCGTGGGCTTTCGCGCTGATGCTCTTGGGCGCTTGCACATGCGCCACGCCCGGCGCCTGCGCCGCCATCGCGGCGGCCCCGAACAGCGCCAGTCCGGCGATGCGTTTATAGAATCCCACGGATCGCTTTCTCCAATTCCGGCTTGCCTTCAAGCCCGGCCACGCGGCCGGTGATCTTCCCCGCGCGGTTGATGAACAGCGTGGTGGGTAGGCCGAACGGCGAGCCGTAGGTGGCCTGCAGCGAGTTGTCGTCCCAGACGATTTGATAATTGAACGGGTTCTTCTTCACGTAGTTTTTCACGTCGCCGAAATGCTGGTCTTCGGAGATGCCGACGATCACCAGGCCCTGGCCTCGGTACTCGTCCTGCAATTGCTTCCACCACGGCATTTCGATCTGGCAGGGGCCGCACCAGGTGGCCCAAAAGTCCAGCACCACCGGGTGGCCCGCGAATTGGGAAAGGCTGACCGGCTTTCCGTCCACGTCCTTCAGCGTCCAGTTGGGCGCGGTGCGGCCGATCACATTGTTGGTCTCGAGGATCTCGCCCGCGCCGCTCGTGGCGGCCGCCATCGGCGGCAGGCTGGCGGCCGCGTTCTTGCGGCTGATCGCCAGATACACCAGTCCGCCGATCAGCACGACGCCGATCACCAGCCAATTCCAGGCGGCCGATTTGTTGGGGGTGGTTTCAGGCATGCGCAAAATCTCCTACAGCAATATCTTATTGAAGAGCGGAATCCTGGCCAAGTAGCCGGAGAGGACCGTGAACTGCTTGGTCAGCAGCAGAAAGCCGATCAGCAGCAGCAGCACGCCCGAGACCTGCTCGACCCGATGCAAGTGCCGCCGGAATCCGGAATAGAACGTGGCAAAGCGGTCGAGCGCAATGGCAGTCAGCAGAAACGGCACCGCCAGGCCGGCCGAATAGATGGCCAGCAGGAATATGCCGTGCGCAACCGTGCCTTCATTGGCGGCAAGCAGCAGGATCGTCGCCAGCATCGGGCCGATGCAGGGCGTCCAGCCGAAAGCGAAGGTGAACCCCACCGCGAACGCGCCCACGCCGCCGTGCACGCCGATGCGCTTATGCATCCGCTGGTCGCCGTAGAGCGCGCCGATGCGGATCACGCCCAGCAGATGCAGTCCGAACAAAATCACGATCAGCCCGCCGATTTGGCTGATCAGGGTCTGGTGCGCGCGCAGCGTCTGCCCCACCGAGGTCGCGGTCGCGCCCAGCGCGATGAAAACCGCCGAGAAGCCGAGAATGAAATAGATCGAGTTGCTGATCAGCACGCCGCGGCCGCGGACCTCGCGCGCCCGCGCCGGCGCCGTGCCGCTCCCGCCGCCGATCGCATCTCCACCCACCTCGGCCAGTCCGCCCGAGAGCAGCGAAACGTATCCCGGCACCAGCGGCAGCACGCACGGCGACAGAAACGAGAGCAGCCCCGCCAGGAAAGCGTAGAAGATGCTGACGTTCGTGGTGGGCATGACCGGCAGTATTGAGATTCCGGGCGCGGGAAATGGTTTCAGGCCCTAAATAAGCCCCTGCGACTTGCCCACCGTTTCGAGGATTCCTAGCGCTTCGGTCAGCTCCGCCTGCGTATGCGTGGCGGTCACGATGGTGCGCAGCCGCGCCTTGCCTTCGGGCACGGTGGGAAACGCCAGCGCGGTGGCGAACAAGCCCTGCTGGAACAGCGCCCGCGAGAACTCCATCGCCTTCCGCCCCTGGCCCACCATGATCGGCGTGATCGGGGTCTCGCTGGCGCCGGTGTTGAATCCCAGCCGTTTTAGGCCGTCCTTGAAGAACCTCGTGTTGTCCCAAAGATTCCGTATGCGCTCTGGCTCGGCCTCGAGCACCTGGAACGCCGCCAGGCAGGAGGCCGCCACGCCGGGGGGATGCGATGTCGAAAACAGGAACGGGCGTCCGCGCAGATGCAGAAACTCGATCAGCTCCGCGCTGCCGGCCACATAGCCGCCGAGTGCGCCGATGGCCTTCGAAAGCGTGCCCACCTGCACGTCCACGCGCCCGTGCAGGCCGAAGTGGTCCACCGTGCCGCGGCCATTGCGCCCGAGCACGCCGGAGGCGTGCGCATCGTCCACCATCATCACCGCGCCGTATTTCTCGGCCAGTGCGCACAGCGCCGGCAACGGCGCGATGTCGCCATCCATGCTGAAGACGCCATCGGTGATCAGCAGCTTGCGCCCCGGCTGGGGCGCCAATTCCTTGAGGATGGCCTCGGCGGCGTCGCAGTCTTTGTGCGGAAATACTTTGATCGTCGCCCGCGAAAGCCGCGCGCCGTCAATGATGCTGGCGTGGTTGAGCTCGTCGCTGATGATGAAGTCGCTGCGCCCCATGATCGCGCCCACCGTGCCCGAGTTGGCGGTGAAGCCGCTCTGGAACACCACCGACGCCTCCGTGTGCTTGAAGCTGGCGATCGTGCGCTCCAGTTCCATGTGGATCGCCATGGTGCCGCTGATCGTGCGCACCGCGCCCGAGCCCACGCCCAGTTCGCGCGTCGCCTCGAGCGCGGCTTGCCGCAGTTTCGGGTGGGTGCACAGGCCCAGGTAGTTGTTCGAGCTGAGGTTGATCACCCGCCGGCCGTCGAATTCCGCCACCGGCAATTGTTCGCCCTCGAGCACGCGCAGCTTGAAGCGCAAGCCCTTCTGCTCCAGCTGCGTCAATTCCTCGCTCAAATATTGAAGTTGGGGTCGTGGCATGTCTGGGAACCGTTGCTGGGGAGCTTGGAACCGCTCATCCCTTCGGGCTGAGCAGCACCTTGGCCGACTTCCCCTGGCGCAGCCGCTCGAATCCCATTGTAAAGTCTGCCAGCGGCAGCCGATCGGTGAACAGCGGCGCGAGGTCGAGGCGCTTGCTCGAAAGCAGGCCGATCATCTGGTGCCAGGTGTCGAACAGTCGCCGTCCGTTGATGCCTTGCACCGTCAGCCCCTTAAAAATGATGTCCCGCGTGAGGTCCACCTCGACCGGCCGCGAGGGAATGCCGAGCAGGCTCACGCGCCCCCCGGGCCGCGCCAGGTGAAACGCCGTCCGGATGCCATCCGGATGCCCGCTGAACTCGAGCGCGGCATCCACGCCGCCGCCCGGCGTGTGCGCCTGCACGATGGCGCCTACGTCGTCCTTGCCCGGATCGAGCACGAAGTCCGCGTGCATCTTCTCCGCCAGACTGCGGCGAAACGGGTTGATCTCGCTGGCGAAAATCGGTCCCGCGCCGCAGGCGCGCGCCACCGCGATCGCCATCAGGCCGATCGGTCCGCAGCCCACCACCGCCACGCTGCGGCCCGCCACCGCGCCCGCCAGCACCGTGTGCACGGCGTTGCCCAGCGGATCGAGGATGGCGCCGTAGTCGGTTTCAATCCCCTCGCCCAGCGGCACCACATTCGCCGCCGGGATGCGCACGAATTCGGCGAAGCACCCGGGCGCGTCCACCCCCAGGATCTGCACCGACTGACAGATGTGCGCCTCGCCGCTGCGGCACTGGTAGCAATGCCCGCAGAACACGTGCATATCGGCGGAAACCAGCGCTCCCGGCTCCAGCCCCTCGACCTGCTTGCCCACCTTCTCGATGTGGCCGCAAAACTCATGTCCGAATACCAGCGGTGGCTTGATGCGGCTCTGCGACCAGGGGTCCCAGTCGTAAATATGAAGGTCGGTGCCGCAGATCGAAGCCGTATGCACGCGCACCAGCACGTCGCGGGCACCGATCTCGGGTACCGGAACTCTGCGCAGCTCTGCGCCGGGAGCGGCGCTCGGCTTGACCAAAGCGTTCATGGTGGAAGGCACACCACAGGATACAGGGCGCTCCGAGCCTCCGCCAAACGCGTCAGGCGCTTAGCTTGCCCTGCGGATTCTCCGGCGCCGTTCCATCAAGCGCGCCCCCGGCACCGCGCCGTTCTCCTCCATCTCGTCGTCGGTCACCAGAACCGCGATTTCTTGCAGCGCATGCTGCGCCGCCTGGGCGGTCTCCTGCCGGGCCTCGCCGTTCCCCAGTTCGAGCATGGTCAGCGCCATGCCGATGGTGTTCAGCCGCTCGCGAATCGCACGCGCATCCAGGTGTTCCATGCTTGCGCCAGTGTATTCCTTGCTCAGCCCCCCCGAACGGGGGATTGACCCTAGGGTGCGATTTTCCCCACGCTTGGCGCATGGCTTCGGCTCCCACCACGGCTGACTCTGCGCCGCTCTGGTTGGGTCTCATGCTCACGCCCGGTCTTGGCCACCGCGGGGCGCAGCACTTGGTCGAGCGATTTGCAAGCGCAGAAGCCATCTATGCGGCCTCGCTTACCGAATTGGAAGCGTGCCAAGTCCCTGCCGCCGTGGCCCAATTCATCCACAGCGGGCGCGCCGCCGCGGCGGGCGCCGAAGAGGCAGCCCGCGCGCAAGCCCAGGGCGTGCAGGTCATCACCCTCGGCGACCGCGCCTATCCGGAGCTCCTGCGCGAGATCTACGATCCCCCGCTGGCGCTTTACGTGCGCGGATCGCCAGAAGCAGTCGGCAGTTTCGGTGTGGCGCTGGTGGGTACCCGCCACCCCAGCGTCTATGGCCGCATCATGGCCGAGCGCCTTGCGCGCGAGCTCACCCAATGGGGCGTGACCATCTTCAGCGGCTTGGCCCGCGGTGTGGACGGCATAGGTCAAAAGTCCTGCATTGAGGCCGGCGGCCGCACCGTCGCCGTGCTCGGCACCGGCGTGGACCTGATCTACCCCAGCGAGAATCGAAAACTCGCCGAGAGCATCTTAAGCTCGGGTGGTGCGCTGGTTTCCGAGTTCGCGCTGGGCACGGCACCGGTGGCGCAAAACTTCCCTATCCGCAACCGAGTCATTAGCGGCATCTCCCTCGGTGTGCTGGTGATCGAGGGCGGCGAGTACAGCGGATCCCGCATCACCGCCCGCATGGCGCTCGAGCAAGACCGAGAGGTATTTGCTGTTCCGGGCATGGCTACGCAAAAACAAGCTTGGCTTCCGAATGCGCTCATAAAACAAGGTGCGAAGCTGACCACCGAGGCCGCGGACGTGATCCAGGAATTGCCCAGCTCGGTGCGGGTCCGGCTGATCGCGCCCAGCCCTGCGCCCGCTGCGGACCGGGCGCCCGAGGAATCCGGCAAGGGCCCGAAGTCCCGCGTCTTGGCCTTGCTGCCCGTGGATGACGCCCTTCATGTTGACGAAATCGTCAATTTGCTGGAGAATGCCCTTTCGGCGCCCGAGGTCTTGGCGCTCTTGTTCGACCTCGAGCTCGAGGGCCGCATCCGCCAAATTCCCGGAAAAAAATATTTGCGGGTAAGCTAGTACCAGTCGCCAGCCGCTAGTCCCCTTCATCGGCTCTTCGTGCCTTGGGGCTGGGGGCCGATCGCTATGGCCAAATCCCTCGTCATCGTCGAATCGCCTGGAAAGGCGAAGACCATCAACAAGTATCTGGGGCCCGACTTCAAGGTCGTGGCCTCGATTGGGCACATCATGGATCTGCCCAAACGCGACTTGGGGGTGGACATCGAGAACCATTTCAAGCCCACCTACGTGGTGATTCCGGGCAAGGAAAAGGTCCTCAACGAGCTCAAGCGCGAGGCCAAGTTGGCCAAAGCCATATACTTAGCGGCTGACCCGGACCGCGAAGGCGAGGCCATCTGTTTCCATTTGGCCCATGAGCTCGACGCTGGCGCCGTGCCTGCGAAGAAGGGGGCCAAGGCCGTCCCCGAAAAGCTCATGAAGCGGGTGGCCTTCAACGAGATCACCAAACGCGGCGTGCAGGAGGGGTTCGCTCACCCCGGCGAGATTGACCAGAACCTGGTGGATGCCTATCAGGCCCGCCGTGCGCTCGACCGCATCGTGGGCTACCAGATCTCGCCCTTGCTCTGGGATCGGGTGCGGCGCGGCATCTCGGCCGGTCGGGTGCAGACGCCGGCCTTGCGCCTGGTGGTCGAGCGCGAGGCCCTGATCAAGGCCTTCGTCAAGCAGGAATACTGGACCCTCGACGCCCACCTCTCGGCTGGCAAGGCGCCGTACTTTGACGCCCGTCTTACGCGCAAGTACCTGCCCGATGGCACCGCTCCCAAGGAGGAGCTCGAGGTCGGCGACGCCGGGCAGGCCGGCGCGCTGCGCGCTGCCCTCGAAGGCGCGACCTACACCGTCCGTCAAGTCGAAACCAAGGAGCGGAAGCGCAATCCGCTGCCGCCCTTCATCACCAGCAAGCTGCAGCAGGACGCCAGCCGCAAGCTCCGTTTCAGCGTCAAACGCACCATGATGCTGGCGCAGCGCTTGTATGAAGGCATCGAGATCGGCGCCGAGGGCATGGTCGGCCTCATCACCTACATGCGCACCGACTCGACTCGCGTCTCCGAAGACGCGCTCGTCGAGGCGCGCCAGTTCATTGGCGAGCAATTCGGCGCGACCTACCTGCCCGAGCTGCCCAATCGCTTCGCCAGCAAGAAGGGCGCGCAGGACGCGCACGAGGCCATCCGCCCCACTTCGGCCCTGCGCGATCCCGAGTCGGTGAAGAAATATTTGGGTGATGACGAATTCAAGGTCTACAAGCTGATCTGGCAGCGCTTCGTGGCCTCCCAGATGCCGTCGGCGCTCTTCGATCAAACCGCGGTCGAGATCGAGGCCAGAGCCGCCGGCGGCGATCGCTATCAGTTGCGCACCACCGGCAGCGTGTTGAAGTTCGATGGGTTCCTCAAGATCTACGAGGAAAGCAAAGACAAGAGCGACGACGAGGACGAGGCCCTCAAGCACAAGCTGCCCCCGCTCGCCGAGAAGCAGGCGCTGAAGCTGCTTTCGCTCAAGGATGAGCAGCACTTCACCGAGCCGCCGCCACGCTACACCGAAGCCTCGCTCGTCAAGGAACTCGAGGAGAAGGGCATCGGCCGCCCTTCCACCTACGCCACCATCCTTTCCACCATTCAGGACCGCGGCTACGTCACCAAGACCGGCGGCAAGTTCCATCCCACCGAGCTCGGCACCGTGGTCAACGAGCTCCTGACCACGAATTTCAAGGACATCTTCGAGCTGCAATATACCGCCCGCATGGAGGAAAAGCTCGACGAGATCGAAGAGGGGCGGGAAAGTTGGACCGATACCCTGGCCGAGTTCTACAAGCGCTTTTCGGCCAACCTCGACTACGCCGAAAAGCACATGCAGGACTACAAGCGCATGGAAACGCCCACCGAGCACGTGTGCGAGAAGTGCGGCAAGCCCATGGTCATCCGCTGGGGCAAGCATGGCAGCTTCTTGGCCTGCAGCGGCTACCCGGAGTGCACCAACACCCGCGAGGTGGCGCTCGAGCTTTCTGATCTCGACTCCGCCGATGTCGGCCAGGAGAAAGAGGAGTACTGCGAGAACTGCGGTCGCCCCATGGTGCTCAAACGCGGGCGCTTCGGCCAGTTTTGGGCCTGCACCGGCTACCCCGATTGCAAAACCACCCGCCGATTGGACGCCGCCCAGCAGAAGCAGCCCGACCGCACGCTCGATGAGCCTTGCCCGCAATGCGGTAAGAACCTCGTCATCAAAAACGGGCGCTTCGGCGAGTTCACCGCCTGTTCCGGCTATCCCGCCTGCAAGTACGTCAAGCAGAACCTCGTGGAGGGGTTCAAATGTCCAAAGTGTCATCAGGGCGATGTGGCCGAGAAGCGCTCCAAGCGCGGCAAGACGTTCTATAGCTGCACCCGCTACCCGGATTGCGATTTCAGCGTCTGGCAGCGGCCGGTTCCCGAGGCCTGCCCCAAGTGCCAGCACCCCTATCTGCTGAAAAAGTTCCTCAAAGCCGGCCCCGTGATCGCCTGTCCGAACGAGGGCTGCGACTACGAGCGGCCGGCCGAGGAGGGCGAGGCCGCCGCCGGTTGACCCGGGCGGTCGCGCCAGCCTTTTTGTCACTCTCCGCCCGCCCGCGAATCCTAACCTGCAGCGTTGCCAACCGTGCCCGGTGAAAGTCGGGTATGATGGCATGCAGGATTGCGCTACTGATCCAACCCTAGGATGAATCAGACTGACAAGGAGAATTTCCGCATGAAGAAGATGCTCAGCCTGGCGACCCTGGTCGCTACTTTTGGTTTCCTCACGATTTGTTTCGCGGCCCCGACATCGGTCTCTGGCTTTATCATGGACGCCAAGTGCTCCACGAACGCCAAGATGGTCGGCAACGCCAAGTGCGCCAATAGCTGCGTCAAGGGCGGTTCGCCCGCGGTGCTGGTCGAGCGCGACGGCACTGTCCTGAAGATCGCCAATCAGGACAAGGTCTCGGACCTGGTCGGCAAGCGCGCCACTCTCACCGGTGAGGTTGCCGACGGCTCCATCACCGTGGACACGGCCAAGCCCGCCCGCGCCCGCAAGAGCGCCGGCAGCAAGTAAGCGTTCCGGTCACGAACGTGAGTGCAGGGGCGGGCCCTGGGCCCGCCCCTTTTTCTATTGGCAGGCGTCGCGCACGAGCGCGGCGATGCGCTCGGCCGCATCGGGATGGGCGAACTTGCCGACGGACTCCCTCATCGCAGCCAGGCGCTCCGGCGTTGCCAGCAGCGAAGTGCATTCCGCGGCCAAGCGCTCGGGCGTGAGCTCGCGTTGTTCCAGCAGCACTGCCCCGCCTGCGGCGGCCAAAGCTTCGGCATTGCGCAGTTGGTGCTGATCGGCCGCGCCCGGGAAGGGAACCAGGATGGCGGCGCGCCGCGCCGCCGCCAATTCGCCCAGCGTGCTCGCGCCGGCGCGGCATACCACCAGGTCGGCTTGGGCCATGGCCGCCGGCATGTCTTCAAGGAACGCGGCGGAAGTGGCGCGTCCGCCCAGCGCGGCATACGCCGCTGCGCAGCCCGCCGCATCGGCGCTGCCGGTCTGGTGCACGATCCGGAAGCGCACCGTGGGCGCCATCGCCCGCACGGCTTCGTTTAATGCGTGCGCGCCCTGGCTGCCGCCGGTCACTAACACCAGCGGCTCCGGCTGCGGTTCCGCCGCAGGCAAGCCGAAGAACTCCTTCCGCACCGGAATGCCGGTGACCACGGCGTGGCGGAAATCGTGCGCGGTTTCTGGAAAATTCACCGCCGCCATGCGCGCCCACCGCCCCGCCCAGCGGTTGGCCATGCCGGTGCGGGCGTTGACTTCGAGCAGGACGACCGGCACCCGCAACAGCGCTGCCGCCGCCAGCACCGGCCCCGAGGCATAGCCGCCGATGCCGAGCACGACCCCGGCCTGCAGTTCCCGCAGCAGTCGCGCGCTGGCAGCCACCGCGCCGGGCAGCCGCGCCAGCGTGCGCGCCTTGCGCGTCCAGCCCTCGCCCTTCAGCCCGCCGATCCGGATCAGCCGCAGCTCGAGCCCGGCGGCGGGCACGAGCTTGGCCTCGAGGCCGCGCGCGGTGCCGATGAACACCGGCCGCAGCGGCGTCAGCGCGCGCGCCACCGCCAGCCCCGGCATGAGATGCCCGCCGGTGCCGCCGCCGGCAATCACGATGGTGTGCGCCTGCGTCATCCGGTGTGCTGGGAGACGTTGAGCAGCACGCCCACCGCGGCCAGCGAAAAGATCAGCGACGACCCGCCGTAGCTGATGAAGGGCAGCGGAATGCCCTTGTTCGGAACCAGGCTCGTGACCACGCTGAAATTGATCAACGCCTGGATGACGACCATCGCGGTCACGCCCACGGCCAGCAAGCGCCCGAACTCGTCCGGTGCGCGCCGCGCGATCCGCATGCCGCGCCAAAGAATGAACAGGAACGCCGCCACCAGCAGCGCGCTGCCCACCCAGCCGAACTCCTCGCCCACCACCGCGAAAATGAAGTCCGTGTGCGCCTCGGGCAGGAAGAACAGCTTCTGTTTGCCGTTCATCAGCCCCACGCCCCACCATCCGCCGCTGCCGACCGCGATCAGCGACTGCACGATCTGGAACGCCGCGCCCCGCGCCTCTTGCCAGGGGTGCAGAAACGCGAGGATGCGCTCGCGCCGGTAGGCGACATGAAATACCAGCAGGTACAGCGCCGGCAGGCTGGCGACCGCGCCATAGCCCAGCCAGCGCCAGCTCAATCCAGCGACGTAAAGCATCGCGGCGGCGATCAAGACCAGGGCCAGCGTGGTCCCCAAATCGGGTTCGGCCACGACCAGGCCGCAGATCACCCCCAGGTACAGCACGATCGGCGCCAGCGTGGCCCACTGCTGGATCTGCCGCAGCCGGGTTTCGAGGTAGAACGCGAGGAACAGGATCAGCGTCGGCTTGGCCAGCTCGGAGGGCTGCAGCGACAGCGGACCCAGCCGAATCCAGCGGTGGGTGTTGTGCGTGCGGTCGAGCAGAAACGCTCCGAACAGCAGCAGCACCGTGAGGCACAGCAGCGCGTACACCACCCCCGGCTCGCGCAGCTTGCGGTAATCGAGGCGCATGATCAGCACCATCGCCCCCAGCCCCAGCACCGCGCCCATGGCTTGCCGCAGCACGAAACCGTAGGGGGACTGATACCGCTCCGCGGCCATCAGCGCCGAGGCCGAAAACACCATCACCAGCCCGAACGTGACCAGGCCCAGGATCGTGATCAGCAGCGGTCGGTCATAAGCCAGGCGCTTCGGCATGGCTCAGAGCGCCGCCACCAGCTCCTTGAAGACGCGGCCGCGGTGGCCGTAGTTCTGGAACTGGTCGAAGCTGGCGCAGGCGGGGGCGAGCAGCACGGTGTCGCCGGCGCGCGCCTGCCCGGCCGCGGCTGCGACCGCCTGGTCGAGGGTTCCGCAGCGCGTGAGCGCGACGCCGGAGCCGGCGAGCAAGGGGCCGAGCTGGGCCGCGATTTTTTCGGTGGCGGCGCCGATCAGCAGCGCGCCCCGCGCCCGTTGCTTCAGCAGCGGGGCGAGCGTGGTGTAGTCGCTGCCCTTGTCCTTGCCGCCCAGGATGAGCCACACCCCGGCTGCGAAAGCTTCCAGCGCCTTCACGGTGGCATCCACGTTGGTGGCTTTCGAATCGTTGAAGTACTCCACCCCTTGCCGCGCCGCCACGAACTCGAGCCGGTGCTCGACCGCCTTGAACTCCCGCACCGCTTGCCGAATGGAAGCCGCGGCCCCGGGGCCGGCGACCAGGCAGCCGATCGCCACCGCGGCCAGCACGTTCTCCAGATTGTGCGCGCCGCGCAGCGGAATCTCGCTCACCGGCATGATCGCGGTGTGCTGGCCCGATTGCGACCATAGGATTTCGCCGTTGCGCACATTGGCCCCGGTCTGGGCCCCGGTCCGGGACTCGAGCGCGAAGGGGGCGAACCAAATCGGCTGGCTGGCGAGGGAGGCGGCGAACTGCCGGCACCAGGCGTCGTTGGGGTTGAGCACGGCGAAGTCGTCGGCGGTCTGGTTGCGGAAGATGCGCTGCTTGGCGGCGGCGTAGGCCTCCATGCTGCCGTGGCGGTCGAGATGGTCGGGCGAGAGGTTGAGCACCGCAGCCACGTGGGCGTGGAACTGCTCCACGGTCTCCAATTGGAAGCTCGACACCTCAATCACCGTGACGGTCTCGGGGGTCGAGGCGGGAACCAGCGAAATCAACGGTGTGCCGATGTTGCCGCCCACCTGGACGCGCTTGCCGCAGGCGGCGAGCACCTCGCCTGCCAGGGTCGTGGTTGTGGTCTTGCCGTTGGCGCCGGTGATGGCTACGATCGTGCCTTGCAGGAAGCGCGAGGCCAGCTCGATTTCGCCCCACACCGGAATCCGCGCGCTGCGCGCGCGCTTGAGCAGCGGCAGGTCCGCGGGCACGCCCGGGCTGACCACGATCAGGTCGCTGTCCAGGAAGCTGCGCTCGCGGTGGCCGCCGGTCTCGATCGCGACTCCGGTCTCGAGCAACTCGGCGATCTCGCGCCGCAGCTCCACCGCCGGCCGCATCTCCGACACCACCACCCGCGCCTTGCGCTCGCGCAAGTAATGCGCCGCGGCCATGCCGCTGGCCGCCATCCCCACCACCAACACCCGCTTGCCCTCGAGCTCTTCCATCGCCATGCCGCATCCAGAATACTGCAACCGCCCCGGCCTCCACCCACCCTCGCGCGGGGCCCGCGCCGACCTTGGTTTCTCGCCAGTGGGACAGAGATGTTAAGCTGCTCGCGGAGGCGCGCGCCAACTTTGCTGCGAAAGGGTGATCAATGAAGATCTTTGCGCGAGCTTGGCGGGCGCGCCGCCGCAGCCTCAGCATTGCGATCCTCGCTGTCCTCTTCCTGTCCATCGCCGTCGGCGGGTCCGTGCTCGAATTGCTCTACTCCGGGTTTGTGACCAGCCCCGGCGTGCCGCATGCAGGCGACCTCTACGAGGCGGTTCCCACGGTCAGAAGCAGGGATTACGCCGGGCCGTATGGCGGCACCTATGAGATGTATCAAGCCTGGGCGCAAGTTGCGATCCCCGGCGTCCGCATAGGCGCCTTCGAAGCATCCGGGGCATGGGCGCGCCGCGGCAGCTACGGCAGCGCGGTGGCGCTGGTGGGCGTCAGCCCGCGCTTGCTGGCATTGCTCGGGGTCGCGCCTGCATTGGGCCGGCGATTTGCCGACGAGGACGAACGCCCGGCGAGCCCGCCGGTGGCGATTGTAGGCCACGCGGTTTTCGCGGGCGCGTTGGCCGGGGATGCTTCGCTATTGGGCCGCGCCGAGCTCGAAATCGGCGGCACCCGGCTACGGGTCATCGGCGCCATGCCGGCGGATTTTCAGGTGCCGTTTTCCCATGTTCGCGGCCCCGAGGTTCTCGTGCCCATCGCTGCCGCCGCGAGCCTCAAGAACGAGGTCCTCGGTCCAGGAACTGGCGTGAGTATTGTTGCCAGGCTTGCGCCTGGAGCTGATCCAGCCCAGGTTGGCGGCAGGCTTGCGGCCACCATTCGGCCTGCCCCCGAGCGCCAGGGCTGGGCCTGGAGCGCACAGCTTCAATCCCTCCGAGCTTCACGGGAAGCCGGACAGGGGAATCACATTGCGCTGCTGCTCTCCGGCGCGCTGGCCGTGATCCTTCTTAGCTTTCTCAACGCCGCCTGCATGCTGGGGGTAGAGGGCCTGCGTCGCGGCCAAGAGCGGAGCGTCAAGCTCGCCCTCGGTGCCTCGCGGGCGCGGTTGCGCTTTGAAGGCGCCTGCGAAGGCGCCATGCTGGGTCTGCTCGGTGGCGTTGGTGGCGCGGCGCTGGCCGCGGCCGGGGCGCAGTGGGTGGCTCGGACCGGTGCCGCCTACCTGACCATCCACTTCGAGCCCGCGCTCAGTCTGGTCCCGCTGGCCGGATGCGTCCTGCTCGCGGCCGCAGCGGGATGCGCTGCTGGAGCCTTGTCGGCAGGCACCAATAGCACCACCGCTGCGCGCGGTCGCTCCATGCGGCTGCTCGCTTTCTGCGAAATGGGTCTGAGCGTTGCCTTGGTTTGCATTGCGGCTTCGATAGCGGTCAGCTACATCCGGTTATCGCAACTGCCGCTCGGATACACGGCGCAGGGCGTGATGGCCGGAAGCGTGCATGCGCGGCTGGAAGGCTCGACCCCGGAACTTCGACGCGGCGAACAGGTTGCCGAAGTCCAGCGGCTGCTGAGTGGCTTGGGCAGCCGGCCCGAGCTGGCCTTTCCGTCGATCTCGATCGGTTCGCCCGTGCTGGACGCGCGGGCGCCGGTTTCCGCTGGCTGCGATGCAGCGGCACCAACTGCAAAGCCTCCTGCGGCGTACCAGGTGTGGTTCTCGACTGTCGGGTACTTTCATGCCCTGCGCATCCCGGTCCTCCGCGGCACCTTGGACGCATTTCGCCTCGGCAGCAACAATATTGCCGTGGATCAGCTTGCGGCGACGCAACTGTTCGGAACCGACAACGTCGTGGGGCGGCGCCTGAGCTGGGGATCGAAACGCACCTGCGGAACGATCGTCGCGGTGGTCGGCAATCTTCGCAAGGTCAGGCCGGGTGCCGGGGCCGGCGGTTCGTTCGAGGCCACGATCAATCCGCACGTCTACACTGCCGCGCCGCCGACCCGCACCGGCAAGCTGTGGACCTTCGAAGTTTTCGCGCGCACTCGCGACCGCGGCGACCGAGGGCGCGCGGCCCTGGCGAACGCCGCTCAGGACGCGCTGCCATCGGGAATCATCAGCGGGGCGTTCAGGCTCGCCGATGCGACGGGCGAGAGCCAAGGCAGCCAGCCCTTCCAGCTGGCCTTGGCCGTGGCCTTCGCCGCGCTGGCGCTGGGCATCGCCATGACCGGAGTGTTTGCCTTCATGGGATTGCTCGTGAACCAGCGGCGCGGCGAAATGGCGGTCCGGATGGCCTTGGGCGATACCCCCAGCGGCCTCTTCGCCCGCGTCGTCCGCCAAACGGCCCTGCTCGGCCTCGGCGGAGCCGTGCTGGGCTTGGTGCTGGCCTACTGGGCAGGCGCGGCCATAAGGACCTTGCTATTCGAGATTTCCCCGCACGACTGGCGGATCATGACGGTCGTGCTGCTCGCTGCCGTCCTCGCCTCGACCGCTGCCGGCGTCCTGCCCGCACTGCGCGCGGCCCGGACTGATCCGAATCAGCTGCTGAAAGACGCCTAGTCGGATGGCGGCAGGGACCGAGTTGCCCCGCCCCGCTCCGCGTGCTGCGGGTATATTGGAGCGTGCCCCCGGCTCCGTTCCATTGGACCTTCCGTACCGCGCTGCCCGAGCAGACGGCGGCGTTCCTGGAACTCGCCGCTGAGGTGGCGGCAGAGTTCGAGGCCATTTTGGACGCGGCCCACGCCCCCGAGGGCGTGGTGGTGCGCGCCCAGTTTCTCGGTGAGGAAATCGAGGCCGAGGAGCGCGGACGCGCCTTCTGGCTCGAGCTCCACAGCCGCTGCCTCGATGAAAACCTGGCGCTCGAGCTGGCCAACCCACCCGCCGACGGCGTCTGGGGAGGCATGGAACTTCCCGCCGCTTCCCAGCCGGAGCCGACTCCGGCCGCGCCGGAAGCGCTGGCGCTGGTTCGTCCCGAAATTCCCGCCGCCACCCTCTACGACCTGCTCCGCGCCGACGATCCCGAGCTCGAGCAGAACCTCGCCGAAACCACCCGCTGGATCGAGGCTCGCGGCTTGCCCGTAATCAATCTGCTCAGCTACCTCGACCTCCCGCTGTTCCGCGCCTACGCCGCCGAGCACCCCGACGAGCGCGACCAGAACCTGTTCCTGCACATGCTCCACACCTGGACCTGCTACCGCCACGCCGGCTGCGTGCGTGCCTCGCTCCCGGAAGGGTTGGCATCAAGCTTCACCGATCCGCGCTATCTCCGCCTCAACACCACCCAGTTCCGCTCGCCTGCCCCGGCCCTGTGCCTGCAGTTCGTCGAATGGTCGCAGCCGCTGCGCGCGCCCTCCTCCGGCGGCCACCCGCAGTGGGCCAAGGAGGTGTACCTCACCCATCTCGAGCCCCCCACCCCGGCCGATGACCGCGAGCTGACGCTCATGGTCGTCAGCCACGACGAATCCGGCGAGTTCGGCTTCATCCCGCTCGAGGTGCCGCTCAGCCTGCCCGGGGTTGGGCAATCCATTGACGCCTTTTTCGCACCGAGCGAGGGGGACGACGAACTTGGCGCCAACACCGAAGACCTCCACCGGGTGACCGCCATTGCCGCGACCTACTGCCTCTATGCCGTGGCCGCCGCCGGCGCGGGCGGCACCGCCCGCTTCTTGTTGGAATAACCGCCGTGGACGCGATCACTAGGCGCGAATACGGATTGCTCGCCCTTCTGGCCTGCGCGGCGGCGGGCTTGGCCTTGGTCCGCCCCGACAAGGCCATTGACTTCCGCGTCTACTGGGAGAACGCCCGCCACTACTTCGCCGGCGCACCCCCCTGGCCAACGATGTACGGGCCCGCCAGCGGCACCGGCTGGGCGGGCGGCGTGTACCGCTATCCGCCGATTTTTCTCGATCTGTTCCGCCCGCTGGCGCTGCTCCCGTTGCGCTGGGGCGCGGCGCTTTGGGCGGCGGCGAAGATGGCCTCGGTCGGCTGGCTGGCGATTGCGTTGCGGCGTCGCTGGTGCCTCCCCAGCGCGTTGGCCTTCTGGCCGGCGATCCTGCTGCTCGCGCCGTACGTGATTCAGGATCTGCGCTACGGCAATGCGCAGTTGTTCATCGTGGTGCTGGCCTGCGCGGCATTTGCCCAAGGGCCCGTCATTGGCGGCGCAGGCCTCGGCTGGGGCGCTGCGCTCAAGGTTTGGCCGCTGTTCTTCTATCCCTTCCTGGCGGTGCAAAGACGATGGCGCATGCTGGCCGCGGCCTGCGGCGTTGGCGTTGCGGCCACCTTGCTGCCGGCGCTGTGGCGCGGTTGGTCTTCGCAGATGCGCTTGCTCGGCGCTTGGCTGGCGCAGGAGCGCACCATTGCCGCAACCTCCTCGAAGCTCGGCGAGCTCTGGTACCCCGGCCAATCCCTCCATGACGTGCTGGCGCGCTACCTGACCCGCATGGACTTCGCCCGCCTCGCGGATGCGCGCTACCCCCAAATCGCCTGGCTGCAGTTGTCGCCCGCCACCCTCAATGCCGTGTGGTGGTCGCTGGCGCTCGTGCTCGCGGCCGGATTGGCGTTCCTGCTCTGGCGCGCTCACGCCACAGCTGCGCTGGGGCCCGCGCCAAGTAACGACGCCCAGACCGCGCTCTTGTTTTGCGCCGTCGTGGTGCTCGAGCCCCACGTGCATCGGCTGATTCTCGACACGCTGCTCTGGCCCGCGCTGTACCTGGCCGGCGAGCTTTGGCGTCGGCGCCTCGCAGGCTGGCAACTCGGGCTGTTCTGGATCGCCATCGCGGCCTCAGCCTTGGAGCCGCTGGTGCCTGGCAGCGCCCGGCAGCGCGCACTGCAAGCCTACGGCACTGACTTCTGGCTGGTGGTCCTGCCCCTAACGCTCGCCGCCATTTCCTTGCAGCGGGTTCACCACCCGCAGCCCGGGAAAGCGGGAAAAATCGCGGTCGGCGCTCCATAGCTCCGTTACCCCATGCAGGCGGCACAACGCCGCGATGCGCGCGTCGTGCACCATCGGCCCGGCCACGCGTGCCCCCAGCGCCAAAGCCCGAAACTGCGGCCAATAGCGCGGACCCTCCCCCAGCATCGTCACCGCCGGCGCGCCCAGCCACTGCTCCACTTGGTCCAGCGCTCTGCTCAATTCCGTCGGTGGGTTGAACAATTTCGGCCGCGTCACCACGCCCAGGAACTCGTGCACGCAGGGCCACGGCAGCGCCCAGCGCGCGCCCCCCTCGACCAGCCCGCGCACGCACGCCAGCGCCGGCCGGTGCCAGCGCGCGTCGCGCCGATGCGAGTAGACCAGCAAATTCGTGTCCAGTCCGATCATTCTCCAGCGTCGCCGACGAAGGGCGGCGGGTACAGCATCTCGCGGATCTCGTCCCAGCTGAAGTCTTTCTCCATGCCTTGGCCGTCCACCGTGCAATCCTTCATGCGGTAGGGGTTGCCGCGCTCGCCCGTGCCCTCAAGCAACTGGCGCAGGCCGCGCTCGACCATCGCGCGGAAGCTGAGCCCGCGTTCGGCGCCGTAGCGCTTCACGCTGCGCAGCAGCGCGTCCTCAACCTCGACCGTCGTCTTCATGGCCCCATCGTACCATATTTATGTATGGCATGGTTACTCCCCTATGGCTCCTGCGGCTGCCACGCAAACCTAGGGCGAATCGCCGATAGAACCCCGGCGCGGGCTGGCGCAGACCGAACTCGATTCAGGAGCCCGCGCCGAAATGCCACTCCGTCGTCCACCGCAATCCCTCGCTTGCCCTCGAGCCCTTCCATCGCCGTGCCGCATCCAGAATCCTGCAAGCGGTTTGGGCAGCGGAATTTCGGACGCCGAGCCTGTGGATATCGACAAAATTGTTACAAAATCAGCCCCCACATTCGAATTTGGCCGGTTTTCGACGAGCTTCGCGTGTATGTCAGAAAATTCACGTACAATCGCATCTGCTCCGTGAGATGTTGGCCTTGAATTCTGGAGGCTTCGGATGCACATTGGTCCCCCGC
>DATNED010000058.1:0-2720 GCA_035553115.1 Terriglobales bacterium
TCGCATCGCCCCCGGCTGCGAGTATTTCGGCCGCTGCGGAGGCTGCCAATTGCAGCACACCACCCCCGCCCGCCAGCTCGAGCTGAAGCGCGAGATTCTGCTCGAAACCCTGCGCCGCACCGGAGGGGTCCAATGGCAGGGCGAAGTCACCCCGCACGGCGCCGATCCCTGGGGCTACCGCAATCGCATCCGGGTGCAAGCCGTGCCCGGCATCGGTGTAGGGTATTACGAGCATGCTTCCCGCCGCGTGCTGCCCATCACCCGCTGTCCCATCGCTTCGCCGGCTCTCAATGGCGGATTGGAGACGCTGACCGCCGTGCCTCCCGATTCGCGCCAAGAGATCGAGCTCTCGGTGAACAACCGGGACGAGGGTCTTGAGGCCGATGCGCCGCTCGAGTTCGCAGTTGCCGGCTTCCGCTATCGGGTCAGTCCGGGCGCATTTTTCCAGGTCAATCGGTTCCTTGCGCCGGACCTCGTCGCCGCCGTGACCGCCGCGCCCCGCGGCAGGCGGGCCCTGGATTTATTCAGCGGGGTGGGGCTGTTTGCGCTGCCGCTGGCCCATCGCTTCGAGCAGGTCGAGGCGATCGAGCAAGATCCCATCGCGGTTGAGGACTTGCGGGTGAATGCCACCGCGCAGCCAATCCGAGTGGAGCAGGCAGCGGCATTGGAGTTCCTCCAACATCGGGATCGGCAGCCTCTGGATCTGATCGTCGCCGACCCTCCTCGCGCCGGCTTGGGCCCGCAGCTGGCCCGCGAGATCGTGGCTGCCGCTCCCCAGCGCGTGCATCTGGTCTCTTGCGATCCCGCCACGCTCGGCCGGGACCTTCAATTCCTGCTGGCCGGAGGCTATGCGGTGGAATCCATGGACCTTTTCGACCTGTTTCCCCAAACTGCGCACATTGAGACTGTGGTCCGACTCACCCGCGCAAAAGTGTTACCTTAGCACCATGCCGATCCGCGCGCGCGCGCTGGGCACCATGGCCGCTGCCCTCGCCCTAGGAGCCTTGCTGATGGCCGCTACCCCCCCCGCTTCTCCCCGCCTGAGCCAGAAAGTTTTCGGAACCCTGCCCGATGGCCACAGCGCCGAGCTCTTCACGCTCACGAACGCGCACGGCATGCGGGTTGCAATAACGAACTTCGGCGGAATCGTCCAGTCCATTCAGGTTCCGGACCGCAATGGGCACCTGGCCGATGTCGTGCTTGGCTACGACTCGCTGGCCGGGTACTTGGGCGATACCAAAACCTACTTCGGCGCGCTGATTGGCCGCTACGCGAACCGCATCGCTTTCGGCAAGTTCGCGCTCGGCGGCCGCATGTACGTCCTCGCCATCAACGACGGCAAGAATTCACTCCACGGCGGCAAACAGGGCTTCAACCGCAAGCTCTGGACCGCCCGCGATACCTCGACCACAACCGCGGCGGCACTCGAGCTCACCTACCACAGCCGTGACGGCGAAGAGGGATACCCTGGGAACCTGAACGTCGAGGTGGTCTATACCCTCACCGCCAGCGACCAGCTCCGCATCGTCTATACCGCCAGCACCGACAAGCCCACCGTGCTGAATCTGACCAATCACAGTTATTTCAACCTTTCGGGCGAAGGCTCGGGCGACATCCTCGGCACCGAACTCACGCTGGCCGCCCGGCGCTATACGCCCATCAATGCCGGCTTGATCCCCACCGGCGCCGTGGACGCCGTCGCCGGCACGCCGCTCGATTTCACCACCCCGCACCACATCGGCGACCGCATCGGCGCCGCGAACCAGCAGCTTCAGTTCGCGGGGGGCTACGACTTCAACTACGTGCTCGACGGCGGCGGCGGCTTGGCTCTGGCCGCGACGGCCTACGACCCGGCCAGCGGGCGCGAACTGCGCGTCACCACCACCCAGCCGGGAATTCAGCTCTACAGCGGCAATTTCCTCGATGGCACGATCCACGGCAAGAGTGGACATGGGTATGCCCGCCACGCCGGCTTCTGCCTCGAAACCCAGCACTTCCCGGATTCGCCCAACCACCGCAACTTCCCCTCGACCGAACTCGACCCCGGCCAGCACTTCACCGAAACCACCATCCTCGCCTTCGCGGTCCGTTGACCTCCGTGGGGAGCGCAGGCATACCGGGAGCGCAGGCATCCTGCCTGCCCGGGGCGAAGGCTCATGCCAGCCCGAACGCGGGGGTCGCGCCTTTTGCCCCGCGGGCAAAGCATAAGCTGGGACCGCAGGCGTCCCGCCCGCTTTAGCCCGGACCACGCGCGCCCCCGGCAAGGAAAAAGGCGCGGCCCCGGCCGGCTGGCGGTCCCAGGGGTGCGAGCGTCGCAGCGAGCACGCTGGCCGAGCGTAAGCGGGTCGCCCGGCGCAGCCGAGCGGGGTCCCTGTACCTTTAAAGGGTGACTTGGGTTGGCTGCCGGGTCACCGTGGCCAACCGACGGGAGTGCCTCGGGGTCCCAGCGTGCGCGAGCAACGCCTGGCGCGGACATGCACCCCGTCGGGAGCGCGCGACTTGAGGTCCAGTGGGGAGTTTGCGCCGCAAAGAGCGCCAGTACAGGGGTAGACCGAGGGTTGTGCCTGCCGCGATTCCAACCAGGAGGAATGAATGGCGGAGTCAGAAATTGCTTTTCACGTGGGCGTCGACTGGGGCGCCGAAAACCACCAAGTCTGCATCCTGAACGCATCTTCGGGCGCAACCGTCGAGGAAATCAAGGTAGCCCACCAAGGGGCGGC
>DATNED010000059.1:0-109144 GCA_035553115.1 Terriglobales bacterium
GCCTGGATTCTGGGGCAACGTCCTGCAGAGCGCGCTAACCGGGAGGGGATGAACCATGTTGAACCCGCAATTGGCTGCTTTGGACCCTGAGGATGTCGCGAGCGCGGCCCATCCGTACCTGCACCTGGCGGTGTTGCCGGCACTGCAGCAAGCCGCGGCGCGGCGACTTCGCACGGCAAGTTTCACGCCGGGAGGACTGCCGCAACCTCCCGAGGTGATGGGCGTGGATGGCGACGCGCGCGTGTCGAACCCGCTGCAGCCGATGTCGGGGGAGTTCGAAGGCGGCGCGGAGGTAGACGCCGGCCGGCCCGGGTACTTCGGCGCGCTCATGCCGGAACCGAGCGGAGTTGCGAACCCTCCGGCCGGGATCGCGGCAACCGGCGCGGACCACTTTGCCGCATTGTGGAATCTGGATCGGCTGGCCGCGCCGCCGCCGGCGGGATTGCCTACTGGCCGGCGAGCGTCGCAGCGACGCCAGAAATAGTGGCGCGGCAGACCCAGCGTCGCGGCGCTGAGAACCCGGATCTGACGGTGCCCACGCTGGACTGGGCACCGCGCTCAGAGGCGCAGCAGCAAGCGTTGGAGTGCCCAGCCGAGATTCTGCTGTTCGGCGGCGCGGCAGGCTCGCTGAAGTCGGAGACGATGCTGATGGATGCGATCGCAGAGCGGGACCGCGCCGGATTGCGCGCGCTCATGCTGCGGCGCACGTATCCGGAGCTCGAGATGAGCTTGATCCGCCGCAGCCGGGAGCTGTATGCCGCCTTTGGCGGGGTGTACAACGAAACGAAGCGGCGGTGGAAATTCCCCTCCGGCGGCACGGTCGAATTCGGCTACTGCGAATCGGAGAGGAACATCTACCGATACCAAGGCGCCGAATTCACCTTCATCGGCTTTGATGAGTCCACGCATTTCAGCGAATTCCCGATTCGCTACATGCTCTCGCGGCTGCGCTCGATTGATCCCGGGATGCGCCTTCGGGTACGCTTGGCCACCAATCCCGGCAACATCGGGCACAACACGCACCGGCACATTTTCCACGGCCCGACGTGCACGCATTGCAGTGTGACGTCGCGATCGAAGCTGCCGCACACGATCTACAGCGACGCGGTGTGGCCGAGCGACCAACATCCGATCGGGAAGACCACTTGCTTCATCCCCGGACGCCTCACCGACCACAACCTGCTCGGCAGCGACTACGCGGCATCGCTCAGTTCCCTTCCCGGCGCCTTCCGCAAGGCACTGCTTGAGGGTTGCTGGGATGTATACGAGGGCCAATTCTTCGATCAGTGGAATCCGAGCACCATGATGGTGCCGCTGCCCAGGATTCCGGTCGAGAGCTGGTGGCCGCACTGGGTCGGCATAGACTACGGCTTCAGTGGAAGCCAATCGGCGGCGTACCTGCTGTGCAAGTCCGCTGCGGCAGGCGATTCCGAGGCGGTCACCTACGTGCTCGACGAATACACCTCGAAGCACCAGACGGCGCGAGACTTCGCACGTTCCCTGCAATCGCGCTTCGAGCAACCGGGACGCAGGATCGTCGGTTGGTATCTCTCGCCCGATGCGTGGAATGACCGAGGCGAGGGGCACTCGCTGGCCGACCAGATGCAGGAGGCGACCGGCATCGGCTTCGAGCGGGCCAGCAATGACCGCGTTGGCGGCGCCATGCTGGTGTACACGCAGTTGGACCGCGGACTCCTGAAAGTGGCCTCGACCTGCTCGGAATTGTGCGCCTGCCTTCCGAGCCGCATCCACGACCCGGATCGGCCGAACGACATCCTCAAGATCGCGGGCGATCCTTTGGATGACTGCATCGATGCGCTGCGGTACGCCGTCTACAGCTTCATCGCGCCGGCACGCACGCCTTCGGAGCTGGCCAGCACGCTCGGCGCCTCGAACGCCGACCCGACCATCGCCCATATTCAGCACCGCGCCGCCGCCGCCCGCTGGCAGAAGGCATCCCAGGGAGCGCGGTACCTGCGGGGGCGGTAGCGCGATCGGAGCGGCAGCTTCCTGCACGCCGCGCTCCGCGGCCAAATTGCTTCATTATTTCGATAGCCACACGACGCCGGGGCCCAGGACCTGAAGCTTCACGACGATGCTCTCTGCGCGCAGACTGCGTGCGCCGAGCGTGTCGCGCACCAGCACAGCGGCGGCATCCGCCGACGCGGCGGAATCAACCACGAGAAGCACGCCTGGGCCGGCGCCGCTGAGGGCACATCCGACAATTCCCATTTGACCCGTCAGCGGCAGAAGCGCAGGCAGCAGCGGGCACAATGCGCTGCGATAGGGCTGATGCCAGCGATCGGCAAACGCGCCTGCAAGCAAATCTCCCCGCCCCTGCGCCAAGGATTGCACCAACAGCAGCGCGCTCTGCAGGTTGGCGACCGCATCGCCACGGCTGAATTGCCGCGGAACCACCGCGCGGGCGTGCTCGGTGGGCAAGGCGGCGTCGGGAACGACGAGCACAAACGTCCAGCACCCCGCCACCGGAACCCGCAGCCAGCGGCAGGAATCCCCTTCGCCCGCTTGCGTGACGACCAGCCCGCCCCACCAGCACGCCGCAACATTGTCGGCGTGGCCCTCGAGCCTGGCGGCAACTTCGAAGACCTGCTGCGCGCTCCAGTCCAAGCCGCCGAAACGCGATGCCAGCGCGGCCGCAGCAAGCCGGGCCGCCGCCGAAGAACCGAAGCCTTTGCCGATGGGAATTTGATTCTCAAGCCGCAAACGCAGCGGAGGCGCGGCAACGTGCGCTTCACGGAGGAGTTCCCGGTAGGTGTCGAGGATCATATTCCGCTCGGTGCTGGCGCAGAATTCGGCGTCGCGCCCGGAAGCGGAAACGGACCATTGATCAGCGACCTGCGCGTGCACGTGCAGATGCAGATTCACGGCGAGCGCCGCGGCATCGAATGCCGGTCCGAGATTGGCGGAGGTTGCGGGGAGGTCTAGAACGAACGGCTCAGGCATGCTGCTCCAATTTGCGCAGGATCTGCGAGGCGACCGCTTCGATCGGATCGGAACCGCGCGGCGGCGCTCCGGCGAGATTCCGCAGCTCCCCGCTGTGGTATCGCAAGACAAAGTCGGGGTCCTTGAGCGCGTGGCCGGTAAGGATCATCACGACGCGCTCACCGGCCTTGATGAAGCCCTGGCTGGCCAGCTTGCGGGCGCCCGCGAGCACCGCCGCCGAGGCGGGCTCACAACCGATCCCCTCGCGCCCAATCTGCGCCTTGGCCTCTGCGATCTCCCAATCCTCAACGTCAAGGCAGGCGCCACCGGTGCGTTCGAGCACGCGCACCGCCCTTTTCCAGGAGGCCGGATTGCCGATACGGATGGCCGTTGCCAAGGTCTCGGCCTGCAACGGCTGGAGTTCCCTTCCCCCGCTCTCCCGCAGGGATCGGACCAGCGGATTCGCGCCTGCGGCCTGAACGATCGAAATCTTCGGAACTGATGCGACCAGGCTACGCTCGTGCATTTCCAAGAAGCCCTTGCCCAAAGCTGACGCGTTGGCCAAGTTTCCGCCTGGAACGAGGACGTGATCCGGGGCGTCCCAACCGAACGTCTCGAGGATCTCCAGCGCTGCCGTCTTTTGGCCCTCGAGCCGGAATGGATTGACCGAGTTCACGACGTAAACGCCGGCCTGATTCGCCACCTCGGCCAGCAAGCGAACGCAGCCATCGAAGTCGGTGCGGACTTCGCAGACGACCGCGCCGAAATCGAGCGCTTGAGCCAACTTGCTGCTGCTGGTCTTTCCGGCGGGCACCAGGACCAGGCACTTCAAGCCGGCGCGCGCGCAATAGCCAGCCATCGAGGCCGAGGTGTTGCCAGTCGAGGCGCAGGCCACGATCTTCGCGCCGAGCGCGTGCGCGTGCGACACCGCCACGGTCATGCCGCCGTCCTTGAAGGACCCGGTGGGGTTCATGCCGAGATGCTTCGCCTGCAGATTTTCGAGTCCCGCCCATGCCGCGCATCGCGGCGCGTTGTAGAGCGGCGCATTGCCCTCGCACAGCGTCACGGGCGCGCCGCAAGCCTCACCACCCCAAATCGCCTCGCGGAAGCGCCAAACACCGCTCTGATCTTGGAGCAGATGGCTCAGCCTTCTGTTCCACCACTTCTCCTTCCAATCGGATGGAGAGCCAGGGAGCCAATTTGCAGGCCTCGTCAGTTCCAGCAGCTCGCCGCAGCGGGGGCAGCGCCAATCGGAAGGCGGGGCCGCGCATATGGAGGCGCAGCCAGAGCAACGAAAGCTCGCGCGGGCAAGCTCTTGCAAGGGCCTAGGCATGGAGATATTCAGCCGCATTGGGAATGGCCTCGGTGTCCGCCAATACGATCAGTCGGCGCGCGCGGCGCAGGTAGCTGGCGGGAAGTTCGGGGGATTCCGGGCCTGTAAGCACGGCGCGCAAGCAATCGGTCTTGGCCGCGCCGCGAACGAGAAGACAGATGGCGCGCGCCTCGAGAATGGTGCCGAGGCCCATCGTTACCGCCTCGCGAGGTGCGAAGCTTCCGCCCCAGTAGGCCGCGTTCGCGCTCGCCGTCGTTTCGGCAAGGCGCACGACCCGGGTGCGCGATGTTGCCTCAGACCCGGGCTCATTGAAGGCAACGTGGCCATTCGCGCCAAGACCTAGAAACAAGAGATCGCAGCCGCCCCATCGCAGCAGGCGACCCTCAAATTCCGCGCATGCTCCCGGCATTCGCAGAGGATCGGTCGGAATGCGCAAAATGCGGCCGCTTTCGATTCCGAGCGGTTGAAACACCTCGCGGCTCAGCCATTGATACGAACTGGTGGCGAGATGCTCCGCACCGAGGTAGTCGTCAATCATCGCGAAGCGTGCGTGCGCGTCCGGCAACTCTCCATTCGCATGCCTGGCGCGCAGCTCCGCGTAGAAGGGCTGCGGCGTAAGGCCGGTGGGAAGTCCGATGAGGGCCGAATGGCGGCGATGCCATTCGGACTCGATCATTCGTGCCGCTGCAGCGCCCCATTCGGCCTCGGCGACGACTTGCAGTTGGAACTTGCTTGACTCGGATGCCAAATTCGCCTACGCTCGCAATTGACAACTAAATAGCCCGATTCAGTACCCCTGAATCTTATCAAGAGTGGCTGAGGGAACAGGCCCGACGAAGCCACGGCAACCGGCTCCTAGCACAGGAGCGACAAGGTGCCAAATCCTGCCCGCAAGGGAAAGATGAGACGGGGCTGCGCGCACAAAAGGCCAGCCAATTCACCGATCCCCTTCCCCATTGCGGAAGGGGTTTTTTATTGGGCGAATGGAGCGGTCAAGGAGCGCGCATGAGCTACGAATTAGGACTCCGCTGCCGAGATTGCGGCAAATTGTTTCCCTCCCAGCCCTTGGCGGGATGCGATGCCTGTTTCGCGCCACTCGAGGTGTATTACGACCTGGACGCCATTGCCGCCGCAGTTCGCGCCGAGGACCTGCGCGCGCGTCCGCGCACGATGTGGCGCTACCGCGAATTTCTGCCGGTGCCGCAGGTTGAGACCGGAGTCGAGCGTCCCGTGGGAGGAACGCCGCTGGTGCGCGCGCCGCGGCTGGCACAAGCGCTGGGCGTTCGCGACCTGTACATCAAGAATGACGCCGTCAACTTTCCGACGCTTTCGTTCAAGGATCGCGTGGTCGCGGTGGCGCTGAGCAAGGCGCGCGAGTTCGGATTCCAAACGGTGGCCTGCTCCTCGACCGGGAATCTGGCGAACGCGCTGGCCGCGGCGGCGGCGGCAGAAGGATTCGAGGCGTACATTTTCACACCCGCGGATTTGGAAGATGCCAAGATCGCCGGCACCCAAATCTACGGCGCGCGGTTGATCAAGTTCCAAGGCAACTACGACCACGTGAACCGGCTGTGCTCGGAATTGGCGCAACGTTTTCCGTGGGGCATTGTGAACGTCAACCTGCGGCCCTATTACGCCGAGGGATCGAAAACGGTCGGCTTCGAGATCGCCGAGCAACTAGGATGGCGGCTGCCGGCGGCGGTGGTGTGCCCAATGGCGGGCGGATCGCTGATCGGAAAAGTCGCACAAGCGTTCCAGGAACTGCGGGAGCTGGGCTGGGTTGAGCCGTCGGAGGTGCGGATCTGCGGGGCCCAGGCCTCGGGTTGCGCACCGATCAGCCGCGCAGTGAAACAGGGCCGGGAGGAGATCGAGCCCGTGCGCCCGGCCACAATTGCGCGTTCGCTGGCAATCGGCAACCCGGCGGACGGATTCTATGCAGCGCGCACGATTCGCAACTCGGGGGGCTGGGCGGAAGACGTGAGCGATGCCGAGATCGTGGATGGCATGCGCTTGCTGGCGCAGACGGAAGGCATTTTCGGCGAGACCGCGGGCGGCGTGACCGTGGCCACGGCCCGCAAACTGATCCAACAGGGGAAAGTCGACCCGGACCTTCCGCTGGTGTTGATCATCACTGGGAACGGGTTGAAAACACTCGACGCGATTCCTGCGTCCAGCACGACGCCGGTGCTGCAGCCGAAGCTTAGACATCTCGAGGCGTATTTAGCCGCGCCCTGCCCGCCGGAAGCGATTCCGGCCTAAGATTTTGAAAAGAGGAGCCTCTCCTATGCCGTGCAAAGTGCAAATCCCGACACCACTGCAGCGTTTCACGAACGGCGCAAGCAGCATCGCCTGCGACGCCAGCACGCTGCCCACGCTGCTTGCCGAGCTCAGCGGCCGATTCCCGGAATTGAAAGATCGCCTCTGTGAGCCCGACGGACGCCCGAGGCGGTTCTTCAACGTCTACGTAAATGACGAGGACATTCGCTTCTTGGGAGGCAACACCTACCAGTTCGCGGCTACCGATGAAGTCATGATCCTCCCCTCGATTGCAGGTGGCTGCCGCTAACCCTGATTCCAGCGCCGCGCGTCCCGCTCGCGGGAATCTCAATGTGGCGAGGCCAGGTCGCGAACGATGGCTTCGACGATGGCCCGCAGGAAGTTTCTCGCTTCCGGGGGTGAAAATCGTTTGGCCAAGCGCAGCATGCCCTGCACGGCCTCCTGGGAGGCAGCCGCGGTCGGAGGCCCGCCGAGCAGTTCCGCAGAGGCCAGGATGAGGATGCCGCGTTCCACCTGGCTGATGCGCTCCAAGCGCCAGCCGATGGCATGCTTGCGGACCAAATCCTCGATTTTGGCGCGGTGCTCGGAAACGAATGCGAGCAGTTCGGCTGCGCGGCGCCAATCAGGCTCCTCCATGGGGTGGGCATCCCGGAACCATTGCTGCACCTGCTGGGCATTCTGGTCGCCCTGATCCATGGCGTAGATCATTTGCAACGCGGCTTCGCGGGCCTGGTCGCCGGCCTTGCGTTTCCGCGGCGAACTCATGAATGAACCGGCGCTTGCGCCGGAGAATCGAGGATCAGCTCGGAGGTGATTTCGGCGGTGTGCGCAACCATCGCCATGACGCTGCAATATTTTGCGTGGGAAAGGTGCATGGTGCGCTCGGCTGCATCCTGTTCGACGCCAGCGCCGCGGACTGTATAGCGCACGTGAATGCGGGTGAAGACCTCGGGCGGCGTCAGCGCTCGCTCAGCTTCAGCCTGGACCGTCACCGCAGTGAACGGCTGCCGCTTTTTATTGAGAATAATCACCATGTCGGTGGCCGAGCAGGCGCACAGCGCGCGCAGCACCATCTCCATGGGGCCGGGAGCGGAGTTGCGCTGGCGATCGGCGTCCATGGGCACGGCGTGGCCGCTGGAACCATCGGTCAGAAAACGCTGACCCTCGGTCCAAGTGGCGGAGGCGGAGGTGGCGGGCGAGCTAGGCATGACCTTCTCTATAGTACCGGCCTGCTAGCGACGATTGTCCGAGTCGGGCTCGGGGTGGATGGTGACGCGGAACAAATCGGGAAGATCGCGCTTGATTTTGGCTTCGAGATCGGTGACCAGTTCGTGGACCCGTCCGACCGGCAAAGAGTCGGGAAAACTGCAGTGACAGCTGAGCACGAGGTGGCCGCCGCTGCGGCGAAGCAGAATGTCGTGGCAGTCGAGCAGATCCGGCACGCTGCGCGCGATTTTGGCCACGCGGTGGACCGTTCGTTCGGATTCGAGGACGCTGGCGGCGCTGACATCGGTAATTTCCGGTTCGATGTGGGTTACGATCTGGCGAATCGAGGGCAATGCCGCCCGCATCTCCATCTCAAGTCGGCTGACCAAATTGTGGGCTTCGACCAGCGGGAGCGCTTCCCGCAATTCCAGATGGAACTCGACATCGAGGCCCGAATCCACGTTGTAGATCGAGAGGTCGTGGATGCTGAGATTCTGTCGCAAGGCCACAGCCTGGAGTTGCTGGAACGGACCCAAAGGGATCGCCCGGCGGGGCTCGGCTTCAATAATCACGTCCGCCTCGGGCAGCAGGGACTTGATGCGCGCGGAGACTTGGTCGCGCACGATGCTCGCCCGCTCCAGGGTGGAGGCAGGCTCCAATGCGAGCTGCACGTCCACGAAATAGCGGCTGCCGGCGCGGCGCAAGCGCACGCGCTCAAGGTCGGCAAGGTACTCGATGCCCTGGAGCGCTGCACGCAGGTCGCGCTCCAGGCTCGGCGGGGCCTCATCGAGCAAGACGCCGGCGGAGCGCCGCGCCAGACGCAGCGCCAATGCCAGCATGGCTGCCGCGACCACCACCGCCGCAAGCGCGTCGGCGTGCAGCAGCCAGGGCACGCCCAGGCGCTCGCCCAGGCCGACGAGTGCGAGTCCGGCAAAGACCGCAGCACTGGTGGCCAAATCGGTCGAATAATTGAGCGCATCGGCGGCAAGCGCATCGCTGGCGTAGCGCGCGGCGGCGCGCTGGAGGATTCCTGCGCGCCACCAATCCACGCCCATCGAGGTCGCCATGACCACAAACGCCCAATAGTCGAGGCGCACTGCGATCACGCCCAGCATCAAATTGCGGAATGCCGCGACCGCGATCGCAAGTGCGGTAACCGCCAGAAGCCCGGTTTCCAGGAACGCGGAAAAGCTCTCAAATTTACCGTGGCCGAAGGGGTGATTGGCGTCGGCAGGGCGCGCGGCAATACGAAGCGAAAACCAAGTAAGCACCGCGGCCAGCAAGTCGAGGGCTGAGTGCGCCGCTTCGGCAAGGATTCCCAAGCTGCGGGTCCGCACCCCGACTACGAGCTTGAACAGCAAGACCCCGACCGTCGCCGCCAGCGAGATCAGGGCGATGCGTTGCTTGTCGTGGTCGTGGCTCATGGGCCGGGGCGCAGATGCGGGGCTTGTTCGCCATTGGAAGCTTATCCCACCGGCTCCGGGGATGGGCTTTTCTTCATGGACGCGAGGTGCTAATGTCTGAAGTTAAGGAAAGAAACGGAGTACGCGGCACCCCTATGATCGGCCGTAAAAGCGGCAAGAACGGTTGGACCGGCGCGCTGGCACTGCTCATAAGCCTTGGGACGTGGGCAGCCATGGCCCCGAGCCGAATTCAGGCGCAGACGCCCCCCGCGCAGCAGGCCAGCCAACAGCAGGCGAAGCAGCAGACCAAGCCGGCGACGCCGGTTCATATCAATCCTGGAAGCCAAACCACGGTTCCCGGAGGCGTGATCCCAACCAAGCCGGCCACTCCGGCGGCGGGAGCGCCCGCCCCACCGACCCCAGCACCCGGAAAGCCCGCGCCGGGGCAAGTCGCGGAATTCACATCGAACGTAAATTTGGTTCTGGTGCCGGTGGTCATCACGGATCCGCTGAACCGAATGGTGACCGGCCTCGAGAAGGACTTTTTTACCCTCAGTGAGGACAGTGTGCCGCAACAGATCAAGACGTTTTCCAGTGAAGACGCGCCGATTTCGGTTGGCGTGGTGTTCGATTCGAGCGGCAGCATGTCGGACAAGATTCAGAAGTCCCGCGACGCGCTGCAGCAGTTCTTTAAGACCGCGAATCCCGAGGACGAGTTCTTTCTGGTGGATTTCGCCGACGAGCCGCGAATGCTGTGCGGCTTCACCAGCAACATTGACCAAATTGAAGACAGCGTGACTTTCCTGCAGCCGCAGGGGCGCACGGCATTGCTGGATGCGATTTATTTGTCGCTTGAAGAAATGCGGCACGCCAAGTACAACCGCAAGGCGCTGTTAATTATTTCGGACGGCGGAGACAACCACAGCCGCTACAGCGAACGCGACGTGGACCGGGTGGTGCGCGAAGCCGACGTGCAGATCTACGGCATCGGCCTCTTCTCCGCGCTCGGCGCGCGCGGCACGCCCGAGGAGATCGCGGGACCGGAGCTGCTGGACCGGATCACGGAAGAGACCGGCGGGAAGACGTTTGAAATTCAGGACGTGGACGAGTTGGCGGACACCGCCACCAAGATCGGCATCGAGCTGCGGAATCAATACGTTCTGGGCTATACCTCAAGTGATTTGAACGCAGACGGGAAGTGGCGGAAGATCCAGGTCAAACTGCATCCGCCGCCCGGCCTGCCGCCGCTGACGGTCTCGGCGCGCACCGGCTACTACGGGCCGCATCAGTGAGGTTGCGCACTGCCATCGCGGCGCTGGCCGCCTTGGCGGCTGCGCCGCTTTCTTTCGCGCAGGCCAAGCCGCAGCAGCGCACCCCGTATGTGTTTCATGCCGACGTGGGCGAGGTCTTGGTGCACGCCACCGTGCTCGATCGCAAGAAGCGCGCGGTGGAGAATCTGCCGGAGAGCGATTTCAGCATCTTCGAGGACGGCGTCGCGCAGCATATCAATTATTTCTCCCAGGAGGATGCCCCCGTCTCCGTCGGCATTCTGGTGGACAACAGCGGCAGCATGCGCGACGACCGCCCCGAGGTGAACAAGGCGGCGCTGAATTTCGTGAAGGCCGGCAACCGGCAGGATGAAGTATTCGTGGTGAATTTCAACGACGAATACTACCTGGACGCCGAGTTCACCAACGACATTGCCAAGCTTCAGAACGGGTTGGAACAGATCGAGTCGCGCGGCGGCACGGCGCTCTATGACGCGGTCATCGCCTCGCTCGACTATATGAACCAGAACGCGAAGAACGACAAGCGCGTGCTGCTCGTCATCACCGACGGCTGGGACGACGCCAGCCGCTACCACCTGGAAGAGACAGCGCGCATGGTGCAGGGAGAAAATGCGCCGCTGATCTATTGCGTCGGGCTGGTGGACAAAGATGACCCGAGGGCGATGAGGAAGGGTGAGCAGCGCGCGCTGAACACGTTGTCGGACGCAACCGGCGGAGAGGCATTCTTCCCCAAGAACTTGCAGCAAGTGGATGAGATCACGCGGCAACTCGCGCACGACATCCGCACCCAGTACAGCTTCTCCTACCATTCCAACCAGAGCGGCAACGGCTACCGCACCATACGGGTCGAGGTCAAGGACCGCAAGCTGAGCCATTTGACGGTGCAGGCGCGGCAGGGGTATTACCACGGCCCAAAGGGAAGCGGCACGGTAAAATAGGCAAGGGGCGGTTCCGCCCGATGCCATGACCTGCGCCTATTTCGACAACAATGCCAACGCTCCGGTGCTGCCGGAAGTGCTGCAGGCGATGCTGCCCGCGCTCTCCGGCGCGGTGGGCAATGCCAGCTCGATTCATCAGCGCGGGCAGGCGGCGAAGGCGGCGCTGGAGCGGGCGCGGGCACAGGTGGCAACCCTTATCCACGCCCAGCCTAATGAAATCGTCTTCACCAGCGGCGGCACCGAGAGCAACAACTTGGCGATCCGCGGAGCAGTGGCGGAATGGATGGCGACGCGGGCTCGAGATGGCGTCAAGCCGCATCTGATCACCACGCGCATCGAGCACCATGCAGTCTTGCACGTTTTCGAAGATCTCGAACGGCAAGGACACGCCGTGACCTACGTGGCTCCTGATCGGAACGGGCGCATCGAGGCCGCTGCTGTGGCTGCGGCGCTGCGGCCCGATACGGCGCTAGTTTCGGTGATGATGGCCAACAACGAAACCGGGGTGCTGCAGCCGGTGGCAGAGATCGCCGCCATCACCAAGGCGGCCGGAGTGGCGTTCCATGTGGATGCGATCCAAGCCGCGGGCAAGGTGCCTGTGGATGCCCTTGCCACCGGCTGCCAGTTCCTGAGCTTGAGCGCGCACAAGTTCCACGGTCCTGCCGGCATCGGCGCGTTGTATGTGCGCCGGGGAGCGCGCCTGCGCCCCATCCTCCTGGGCGGACACCATGAGCGCGACCGTCGTGCGGGGACAGAGAACGTGCCGGGTATCGTGGGCATGGGCGCAGCGGCTGAGCTTGCCACCGACGCCAGCGCCTGCGCGCGGATTGCCGCGCTGCGCGACCGTTTGGAGACCGGCATCCTGGCCTTGGTTGAGGGCAGCGGAGTGGTGGGTGCGGGAGCAGCGCGGGTTCCTAATACCGCCAATATTTATTTCGACGGCATCGAGGGCGAAGCCCTGCTGATCGCGCTCGACTTGCACGGTTTCTGCGTATCCACCGGCGCAGCCTGTTCGTCGGGAGCGATTGAGCCCTCGCACGTTCTGCTGGCGATGGGATTCTCCAAGGCGCGCGCGCGCAGTTGCATTCGCTTCAGCCTGGGGCGGCAGAACAGCGAGGCCGAGGTGGATGCGCTACTCAGGGCGCTTCCCGCCTTGGTTGAGCGCCAGCGGCGCCTGGCTCCGGCGACGATGGTGCGCAGCGCATGAGCGCCGCGACGATGGCGGTGGCCATGTCGGGCGGCGTGGACAGCTCGACGGCGGCAGCAATGCTGCACGCCGATGGCGTCCCGATTGTCGGGCTGACGATGCAGCTCTGGAACCAGCGGCGGCTGGCGGGTTCCGCCGGGATGCCGGAATCCCGCTCAGGCCGTTGCTGCTCGCTCGAAGATGTCCACGACGCCCGCCGCGTGGCCGAGCAGCTCGGCATCCCCTACTATGTCGTGAATCTTGAAGAACGATTCGAGCAAGATGTCGTGCGGCCCTTCGTGGCCGAATACCGCGCCGGGCGCACCCCGATTCCCTGCAGCCGCTGCAACACCAATGTGAAATTCGATCAGCTGCTGGCCACAGCGCAGCAGATTGGCGCGGACGTGGTGGCCACCGGGCACTATGCGCGCGTGAGCCGCGATGCCAGCGGCGTCTTCGAGCTTCGGCGCGCGCTGGATGAGGAGAAAGACCAGACGTATTTTCTTTGGGGGCTCAATCAGACCCAGCTTGCGCGCGCACAATTCCCGCTGGGCGGGATGCGCAAGGAGCAGGTGCGGGCGAAGGCGGCGGAGCTAGGGCTGGCGGTGGCCGACAAGCCCGACAGCAACGAAATCTGTTTCGTGCCCGGCGGCAACTATGCCGCGTTCCTCGATGCGTATGCGCGCGAGCAGGGAGAACCTGCCGAGGCTGTCGAGGGCGAATTCGTGGCGAGCAACGGACGCGTTCTAGGACGGCACTCGGGTGTGGCCAATTTCACCGTGGGCCAACGGCGCGGTTTGGGCGTGGCGACCGGCGAGCGCCTCTATGTGCTGAAGCTCGATGCGAATTCCCAGAGCGTGACCCTGGGAAGCTCCGATGAGCTCATGGCCGGCGATCTGCTCGCCCGCGATTGCAATTGGATCAGCGGTGAAGCTCCATGCCGCGCGGTGAGGGTCTGCGCGCGCATTCGCCATCGGCACCGGCCGGCAGCGGCATGGGCAGAACCCATCGCCGCACGCGGCCTGCGGGTTCGATTCGACGAACCGCAGCGGGCGATAGCGCCAGGCCAGGCCGTGGTTCTCTATCAGGACGATAGAGTGATCGGCGGGGCTTGGATCGAATCGGGCTGCTGAGAAGCGGGCGGATCGCTCGCCAGAAGCCTGGGCATCACCTGCTTCCGCATTCGGGCCGCGAATGCCAAGCTCCAAGCGATGGTGAGAATGGTCAGAACCCCCATCACCAACGGCGAAACGACCAACACCGCTGCGGGGCTGAGCCAAAACACGATTGCCAGGCGCAGACCCAATTCGCCGGTGAACACCGCGCCCCAAATCCCTGTGACCAGCCGCTGGCCTCTGCGGATTTCGGGAAAGGACCAACTGGCTTCGTAGCGCGCCCGTCGCAGCGGGTCCTTGCCCGCCATGAAGAACCGGCCGAAGTAGTACATCAGCGGGCGGGGTGTGAAGAGCAGGGAGACGAAGCACGCTACCCCGAACGCACCCGTGACAAACGACTCGCGCACCAGCAAGAGCTTGGGACTGCCGCCGAGCGCGAGCGCGCCGGCATCCACGACAATGCCGAGCAGCACCATGACGGCAATGGGGTCCAATCGGCGTTGCCGCAGCAGTCCCCAGGCGCTTTCTCCCAGCGGGAAGAGGGTGGCTAGAACCAATGCGGCGTATTCAGAACGGGAAATATAGTGCAGCGAAAGCTGGAACAAGAGCACCGGCATCGCCATGTTCAGCACGATGCTCCACGAGATGTCCCTAATGAGTGCGTGGGGCGATAAATCAGACATGAATGCGGCGCGATCCGGCCTGATCTCAACTTTAGCGCACGCCATCCTGATCCCCATCTTGACGCCTTCCTGATCGCTAGTAGACTATTGCGAGCCGAGGTCCCGGAATGGCCACCAACACTACCGTCTATTGCAGCGAATGCGGCCAGGCGTTCTCACCCTCCGAAGTCGTGAACCTGGCCGGCGCGACCGTGTGCGGGCCCTGCAAGCCCGCGCTGCTGCGGCGGCTTCAGGAAGGCGCGGTGCAACTAGCGCCCACGCACTATAAAGGCTTCTGGCTCCGGTTCCTGGCAAAGATTCTGGACAATCTGATCATCGAGATCGTGTGTTCACCGCTCTTGCTGTTCGCTTACATGCCGTTCTGGCGCTGGGCAATCCAGCATCCCCAGCCGGACGCCAACCAGGCGGCCGCGGCCCTGGTCAACCTTGGCACCAGCTTTGCCCTCGCCTATTTGGGCGTCATCATCGTTTTGCTGGCCTACAACACGCTGATGCTGGGAAAATGGGGCACAACGATGGGGAAGATGGCGATCGGCGCCAAGGTGGTCAGCCCAACCGGCGAAAAGATAAGTTACGCCACGGCGCTGGGGCGGACCGCGATGGAATTGGTCAACCTGATGACGCTCGACATCGGCTACATTATTGCCGCATTTGATGAAAAGAAGCGCGGCTTGCACGACCGTGTGGCCGGCACCGTGGTGGTGGCGAAGTAGCGATGACGGCACCGCCGTGCCCCCACTGCGGCCAGGCGCTGGATCCATCCATCGCCGGCAGCGCAGCCAAGCTGTCCCGGCGCACAGAATGCCCATACTGCGGCAAGGCAAGTTGGATGCTGGTGCGCAGTGCGGCAGCGCCACACTTGGGCGCCTACGCGGCGACGGCCTTTGGAGGCGCGGCAACCTGTTTTTTTCATGGTGACCACGCGGCAAGCCAGGCCTGTTCGCAATGCGGCCGCTTCGTTTGCGCCCTTTGCGACATGACGCTGGAGGGCAGCCACCTCTGCCCCGCGTGCTTCGAGCAGAAGCTGAATCAAGGCGCGCTGGCAAGCCTGCGGCAAAGCGACGTGCTCTACGACTCGATCGCGCTATGGGCGGGCTGGGGCTGGATCCTGGTGTATTTCAGCTATATCTTCGTTGTTCCGGCGGTGATGTACTTGAGCATCGCCAAGTGGCGTGCGCCGAAGCGGTACTTGGTGCCGCGCAGACGCTGGCGCTACTGCGCCGCATGGGTTGGGCTGCTGCTCCCGGTTGCGCTTTTCGCCGCGCTCCTCCTCATTCCGGCGAATCAGCGGGGGGGGCGATGAATCGGCTCTCCCGCGCGCACCGCTGGTCGGGGCCGCTCACCTGGTACATGGCGGAAGACCATTTGCTGGCCGCCGACCAAGTTGGCTTCACCGTGCGGTATCGGCGTGTTTTCTACAGCGACCTGCGCACGGTGGTGATTTGGCCCGATCAGAAACTGGGGGCGCGGCTGGGCATTGAAGCGTTGGTGACGCTGCTGTCCGCGCTGCCTGCGCTGCTGTTGCCCTCGCGATGGCCGGCCGCGCTCCTGCTGGCAATTGGCTTGGTTTGGATGCTGGCCGACTGGGCTCAGGGTCCGAACGCAACCGCCCGCATCGAGAGCGTGCACAGCGCGATTCAAGGCCCGCTGGCACCGCGCTGGCGCAATGCCGAGGCAATCCTTTCGGCGCTGCAATTGCGGCTGCAGCAGACATCGCCGGCAACTGCGGTCCGCGAGCCGGTTGCGGCGGAAGGCCCAAGCAATGAAGGCTGACGCCATCGCGCGCGCGCGCTGCGCGGCTCATTCCGAACGCGAAGCCGCAGGCCTTTGCCGAGGCTGCGGCCACGCCTATTGCCGCGAATGCCTGACCGAGCTGGACGCCGTGGTTTGGTGCACTCGATGCCATGCTGCGCGCCAGCAAGTTCATGGCACCCGTCGCCGCCACTGGGTGCGGGCAGCCGGCCAGCTTGGGCTCGGTACGGCGGGGACGACCTTGCTGTACATGATTTGGACCACGCTGCTCGAGGTCGCAGCTTCGGTACCTGCGCAGTATCTGCAAGCGGGTCCGCATGGGCATTGAGCCCAATACGGCGCCGCGCTTGGGGCCGCTCGATCTGCTCGCCGCCGGCCTCGACCGGTACCGGAGCGACGGTCGGGCTTTATGGGCCTACTATGCGTCGAGCATCCCGTTTGCGGTGCTGCTCGTGGCCGCGCTCGCCCAAACGTTAAATACGCGAGTCGAGCACCTGCGCTGGCTGTCGGCGGCACTGGCTGCCGGCTATCTGCTCCGCCTCTGGGCCGCGAGCAGGTACAGCCGGCGCCTTCTCGGCACCGGCTCGCGGGGATGGGAGGGCTTCGGCAAGCAGGTTTGGAACCACGCCGTCATCCTTGCGGCCTGGTTTCTGCTGCTTCCATTTCTGGCTGGCTGCGGTTTGTTCTATGCCGCGGCGCAGCACGCGGCGCTTGATCCCGAGGCCTCGCTGCGCAGTTCGATTCGATTGGCCGCGAGCTGGTGGACGCAGCAATGGCCGCTGCTGGCGCTGATGCTTCTATTTGGCGCAATTTTGTTCGTCAACGCGGCCATTGTCGCGATGCTGCTTCCGTCGTTGTGGCACATGCTGATTGGAACCGGCGTCACGGCAGCAAGCGCGGGCGGCGCGCTGGCATTACTGGTCGAGCCCACCTATTGGCTGGGACTGCTGGCCTGTGTGCACCTGGCTCTCGATCCTTGGGCGCGCGCCTCGATCGTGGTGGCGCACGAGCGCCTCAGCGCGCGGCGCAGCGGGGCCGACTTGATCGGGCGCGTGCGCAATTTGCCGCAGCGCGACCGGGCGCGGCAAGTGGCTTCCATGCTCGCGCTTGCCCTTGCCCTCGTCCCGCTGGCGTTGCCGAAGACGGTTGCGGCGCAGACTCCACCTTCGCCCACGGTTAATGCGGCCCGGATGGGTCAAGCGATTCGCGCGGAATTGCTGCTTCCGGCGTACCGTTGGCACAGCGCCGAAGCGCCCCCCATTGCCCATTCGCTTGATCGCGCATTGGGCTGGTTCTTCCGCCCTCTTGGCGCCATGTTCGGCTGGATCGGCAAGGAACTGGACCGGTTTATCAAACGGATTGCGAATTGGTTGAAGGGTGTGAAGCCCCCAGCTGCAACGAACTCTACGAGGAACCGAAGCCTGAAATCAACCGCATGGGCGCTCATCGCGGTCACGGTGCTGCTGCTTGGCCTGGTGCTGATCGAAGTTCGAAGGCGACGACGCGCTCCCGCAACTGCGGCGGAAGCGAGACCAAGCCTCGAACCTGAGGCGCACGAGGCCGCGTCGGCCAGCGACGACGAGTGGCTTGCACTCGCGCTGCGGCTGCAAGCGCAGGGAGATCGGCAGCAGGCATTTCGAGCGGCCTTTCTGGCGGGTTTGGCTTATCTGGGAAAACACCAATGGGTTCATCTCCGCACGGATCGCACTAACCGGGAGTACCGCATCGAGTTGGCGCACCGGGTGCGCCTGCTGCCCGATGGCGATCCCCGCCGCGAGACGCTGGCAGGGAATTTCGGGGCGTCGGTGCGCGCGTTTGACGCAGTCTGGTACGGTGGACAAGCAGTGGACGCTCCCAGGCTGAACGCGTTTCTCGAATCCCAGCGCTCCTGGGTGGGGCTGTGAACGAGCGCAGGCATTCCCTGCGTTGGTTCGGGCTAGCCGCGGCTGCGGCCGGTCTGGGCGCTGTAGTGTACTTTGCCGCCCACACTTCCGTCGCGCACCATTCGGAGGAATTCTCCAGCCTGCGCACCGATCCCGAGGGAACCAGCGTTTTGTTCGCCGCCTACCAACGCATGGGGTTGAAGGTCATCCGAGGCTACAATGCCGAAGCCCTGGCCGGACGGGACCCCAAAGGAACTGTAGTATTCGTTATTGCGCCCGGGTCGTGGACCCGCGAATCCGTGGCCCAATTCGAAGATTTCGCCAAGCGCGGCGGCCGCATCGTCATGGCCAGGCCCAGCAAAGGCGGGCTTGCCGAGCGGCTGGGCGCTAGCATGCCCGACCCGAAACCGGACGCAACTCCGACGCTCAAATTGAACGGACCCTGGAGCGCGGTCGAAGGCCGCGGCGACAGCATCGCGTTGGCGCGGCGCGCGATTGGATCCGGCGAGGCCGTCGTGGCCGCCGATGCGACTTTTCTCTCAAACGAAACCTTGGCGGAAAATCCGGATCCGAAGCTCTTGAGTTGGCTGGTCGCAGGTCGCAATACGATTTTGGTGGATGAGACCACGCATATGCTCGGCGAGGTTCGCGGCATGCCCTGGTTGGTGCGGCGCTATCAGCTTGGGGCTGGGGTGCTATGGATTTTGATCGTGGCCGGATTGTGGGTTTGGATGCGCGCATCCCGGCTGGAGCGCGCGCCTCGGGTGGCGCTTGAGAGCGAGATCGAGATCGCGGAAACGTTTCTTGACGGATACGTCAGGCTGTTGAGTCGGGTGCGCCGCGACGAGCGGCCGCAGGAATATGGAGGATCGCAATGAGCGAAGCCGGAGAGAGCACAGGGCGGGCCGCGGCAGCCGAGGGAGCGCGCGAAACGCTGGAGAACCTGAAGGCGGCGGTGCGCGGGGTCATCGTCGGACAAGAGGACGTGATCGATCTGGCCCTGGTGACGCTGCTCTGCGGCGGGCACGCGCTGATCGAAGGCGTGCCCGGCATCGGCAAGACGCTGCTGGTCAAGTCGTTGGCGCGGTGCGTGGGCGGCGAGTTCCAGCGGGTGCAGTTCACCCCCGACCTCATGCCCGCCGACATCACCGGCACCAATGTCTTTGACTTGCGCACGCAGGAGTTCCGCCTGGCCCGCGGACCACTCTTCACGCATTTCCTGCTGGCCGACGAAATCAATCGCGCTCCCGCCAAGACGCAATCCGCGCTGCTCGAGGCGATGCAAGAACGGCAGGTGACGATTGATCGCGTGAGCTATCCATTGCCGGCCACCTTCACCGTGTTTGCAACCCAGAACCCGATCGAGCACCAGGGCACCTACCCGTTGCCCGAGGCGCAGCAGGACCGGTTCCTGCTCAAGATCAAGATGACCTACCCTGCGCTCGAGGAAGAGAGCGATCTGGCTGAAAGCATGGCCCGCAACGATGCGCCCGAAGCCCGCCTGGAGCGGGTGATCCCGCACCCCTTGCTCACGACGGAAGGCTGGGAGCGGCTGCGCAGCAGCCTCGAAGCGATCGAGATCCAGCCGGCAACCGCGGCCTATGCAGTGAAGATTGTGCGCGAGACTCGGCGGCACCCGGCGGTCCTGGTGGGCGCCGGGCCGCGAGCCACGCAGGCATTCATCCGCGCCAGCCGCGTTCTTGCCGCCCTGGAGGGGCGGGACTTCGTGGCCCCCGAGGACATCAAGGCGCTAGCCGCGCCGGTGCTCGAGCACCGCTGCATTCTGCGCCCCGAGTTCGAGCTGGAGCGGGTGGGAAGCGGCGACATGCTGCGCGACGTGCTCGAGGCGGTCGAGGTTCCGCGTTGAGGTCCTCGCGTGCGCCAAACCCACGCCGGGAAATCGCGCCGTCTGGCCGGTTCCTTTGGCTGGCTGCGGCGGTCGCGATGTGCGCGCTTCAGGCGCCCTGGTCCCCGGCCGTGGCGAGGCTCTCAGTATTCATCGGCGCCGCGCTGGCCGCGATCGCTACCTTCGACGCCCTTCAAGGACGCATGCGCCCGGCGCGCCGCGACGCCCAACCCTTCGCCGAAACGCTCGGCGACAACGCGGAGCCCTCCGACCGGCTGCGGCTCACGTTAGGCCGCGAATCGCCTCTGCGGTTGCGACTCAGCAATTGCGCCGGCGCCCGGGTGGCACTGATGGCAGAATCGGCCTCAACTTCATCGGCCCTGAAGTTAACCCTCGAGTCCCCGACGTTCGCGTCGAACGCGAGCATCGGACCCCACGTTTGGTCCAGCCCCATCGAGGGCAAGGTCCGCGGTCGCCACACCGGGCTCGTCTGCGGATTCGAACGCCACAGTGGACTCGGCCTGTGGCGCGAACGGACGTGGCAGCCGCTCCCCTGCGTCGTGAACGTCTATCCTGATCTGACCGAAGGGCGGCGCGCGCTCCTCGAAAGCTCTATCTACCGCGCCATGACCGCGGCCAAGGCGGTGCTGCTCACCGGACAAGGGCGCGAATTCGAGCGGCTGCGAGATTACCAATCTGGAGACCTGTACAGCGACCTGAGCTGGAAGGCCACCGCACGCCGAGGCCATCCCGTCACGCGGCTGTTTCAATGGGAGCAAAGCCAGCAAATCTATTTCATCGTGGATCACGGTCGCCTGAGCGGCGTGCACGGCGCAGATGGGTACCCGAAACTTGAGGCCGCGATCAAGACGGCCATGGTGGGCGCAAGTGCCGCGGCCGAAGTGGGCGACCAATTCGGGCTCATTTCGGTGAGCAGCGGAATCACAAGTTGGCTGGCTGCATCGAGCGGTCGCGCCCATTTCAATGCCCTGCGCGAGGCCCTGTTGGACCTGCGGCCCGAGGCGCATACGCCCGACTTTGATCAGCTTTTCAGCGCCATCAAGGTGCGGCTGCGCCGCCGCTGCTACCTGATGTACCTTGGAGATCTCACCGAGCGCGGCATGTTCGCGCGATTCCAGCAAGCGGCAACGCTGGTGCGCGGAACCCATTTGGTGATGGGAACATCGGCTGCGCGCGTTCCGACGGGGCACTCCGAAGAAGCGCGATGGGCAGCGGACCTCGAGCGCCGGCGCATCTCCGCCAAGGTCCGAGAATTGGGACTGGCGGGCATTGAATATCACGTATTCGACCCCAGCCGATTGCTGGTGGGAACCATCGAGGCCTACCTCGAGGCCAAGCGGAGGCAGCGGCTTTGATTCTGGATCTCGACCAATTCGTCGCCCGCGGCGAGCCGCGCTGGCGCGACCTCGCTTCGCTCCTCGACCGCTTGGAAGAACGCCCGGAGAAGAGCCTGACGCGCGCGGAGGTCGAGCGCCTTGCGGATTTATATTGCCAGACGGCCGCCGATCTGAACCGCATCGAGGCCGGTGCGATAGCGCCCGGGCTGCGGTCGCAACTGAGTGGACTGGTCGCTCGCGCGTATGCCGAAATCTATGGCACTCGCCGCCGCGTCCGCTGGAGCATCGCCCGCGGTCTCGCGAGCGTGAAGAACTTCGCCCTGGAAGTCGCGCGAGTCTTCCGGCGGAGAATCCGGCTGTTTTATCTCGCTCTCGCGATCACGCTTGCCGGCGTAGCGTTCGGAGCGTTGGCGGTCAGTTTCGATGCTTCCGCAGCCGAAATCCTGCTGCCGTTCGACTATCTGCAGAATCCCGCGCAGCGCGTGGCGCAAGCCGAGAGCTCCAATCACGACCCCGGCGCAGACTACGAGACCGCGTTTTCAGGGATGCTGATCTCCCACAATATTCAGGTGTCGTTGTTGACCTTGGCGTTGGGCGTGACCGCAGGAATCGGTACCTCCGTGCTCTTGTTCACCAACGGAGTCATGATCGGCGCGGTGGCTGCCCGGTATCTGCAAGCCGGATTTGGATGGTTCCTGGCCGGCTGGCTGCTGCCGCACGGCGCCTTCGAGATCCCCTCGGTGCTCATCGCTGGCCAGGCGGGATTCGTGCTCGCCAGCCTCCTGCTCGCCGGCGGACGGGAACCGCGACGGGTCCGCCTGCGGCGCAGCCTGCCCGAGGTGCTGACCTTGTTCGGGGGTTTGAGCTGCCTGCTGGTTTGGGCTGGCATCATGGAGGCATTTTTCTCCCAGCATCACGCGCCTGAGATTCGCTACGGCGTCAAGGCGCTGGTCGGCGTCTGCGAACTGCTGCTCTTGTTCACGTACCTGGCACGGGCTGGCGCGCGACCCCGCATGAAGGCAGACGCGCATGAATGACAATAGGCTGCGCTGGCGCACCGGGGACGGCTTCGCATTTGAACTGCCGCAAGCCGCCGTGAGCGACCGCTGCCTGGCGTGGTTGGTGGATGCAGCCGTGATCTCGGTGGGGATGCAGATCATATCGCTGCTCCTGGCCATTCTCGCCCCGAACGTGCCGGGCGTGGCTGCGGGGGTGCAGACGCTTGCCTCGTTCGTCGTCCTGTTGCTCTATGCTGCAACCTTGGAGTGGTTCTGGCAAGGCCAAACCGTCGGCAAGCGCGCCGTGGGCATTCGCGTCATGGATGCGCGCGGGCTCCCATTGTCCGGCACCCAAGTGCTGATGCGCAACCTTCTGCGGGTGGTGGACGGGTTGCCGCTGCTCTACTTGGTTGGCGGAGCGAGCTGCATCTTCACCCGCCGCGGGCAGCGCGTAGGCGACGCCGTAGCCGGGACGGTCGTGGTCGCGCGCCAGGAGGCAGAAACAAGAAGCCTGCCTGCACTGGCGCCATCGAAATACAATTCGCTACTCGAATCCCCGCTCGAGGCGATGCGGTTGCGCGAACACGTCACGCCCGAGGCCGCCGCACTGCTGATTGAAGCGCTGGCGCGCCGCGATGTCCTCGATGCTCGCGCCCGCGTCCAACTCTTTGGCGAGCTGCGCGCCCACTTCCGCATGCTGGCCGATTTCCCGCAGGAGGCGACCCTCGAATTGAGCGACGAGCAATTCTTGCGCGACGCCGCGGGACTCTTGTTCCGGAACTAGAAACGCATGCGCGCCGCGTTTTGCGCGCGACGCGCATGCCCTCTAGGGCCTACCTGGACCTACCTGGGCCGGACTGGAAGAATGAAATCGCCGTTGGACTTGTGGACCAAGAGAAGGATATCCTTTCCCTTCGGCGAAATCGCGAGCTGATTGCGCAGTTGGTCCGGCGTCGAAACTGCCTTCCGGTTGACCTGCTTGATGACGTCGCCCTGGGCCACGCCAGCCATCTGCGCCGGGCTGCCGGGGGCCACCGATTGCACCACTACGCCTGCGCCATTGTCCGACGGCGCGACGGTCACGCCCAACTTGGGAGTGGCGTCGCTTGATCCTTCGCCAGACTCATCCTCAGCCGATGACGCGGTGTTCTGGTTGGCGTAGTCGCCCATGGTCACGCTCACCGTCACTGGCTTGCCGTCGCGCATCAGTTCGAGCTTGGCAACCGATCCTGGCGCAGAGGCGCCGGACATGGTCTGCAGTTCCGTGCCATTGCTGACCTTGCGGCCATTGAACGAAATGACCACGTCATAGGGCTTCACGCCGGCGGTTTGGGCTGGGCTGCCGGCGTTGACCTGATTGACCAGCGCACCTTGCAAGCCGCTCTCGTTGAGCGAATCGGCCACGCCCGGAGGCAAATCGGTGACGTCAATTCCCAAATAGCCGCGCACCACCTTGCCGTTCTTGATCAAGGACTCCGCGATGGGTTGCACGATATCGCTGGGGATCGCGAATCCAATTCCGGCGGACGCGCCCGAAGTCGAAAGCATTTCGGTGTTGATGCCGACCACGTCGCCCTGCGCGTCCACCAGCGGCCCGCCGGAGTTCCCGTGGTTGATCGGCGCATCGGTCTGGATGAAGCTGCCATAGGAGTTTGAGCCGTCCGCTTGCGTGCGGCTGCGCCCGGTGGCACTGACGATGCCACGCGTCACTGAAAAATCCATGCCCAACGGATCGCCGATCGCGAGCACCGATTGGCCGGGCTTCAGCAGGCTGGAATCGCCGAACGAGGCGCTGGGCAGGCCGGTGGCGTTGATCTTGACCACCGCCAAGTCGGTGTTCGCGTCCGTTCCGACGACCTTTGCGCCATCAAATTCGCGCTTGTCATTGAGGATGACGTCCACCGTGGTGGCGCCGTGCACCACGTGGTTGTTGGTGACGATGTATCCATCCGGGGAAACGATCACGCCCGAGCCTTGCGCCGAAAAATATTGCGGCTGCGGCTGCATCTCCCCGGGGCCGAACTGGAAGAATTGCCGGAACGGCTCGGGAATCTGGCTCGGGTCCATTTGCCCCTGGCCGCTGGCGCGTGACGGCGCAGTCTTGCCGGAGACCCTGATGTAAACCACAGCTGGGGTGATGCGTGCCGCAATGGCCTCGGTGGCACGATCCAGTGCCAGCAGTGGAGCAATGGTGTTCTCGCTAAAGGCAGGGAGATTGGACGATATTGTCTTATCGTCGTGAATGCGAATGAACGCCGCTGAAGCGACCACGGCCGCGGAAAGCACGATGGCAATGACGGCGCTGCGGAATTTGGACACACTTCGGATAATTGAGTTCATGATGCCTCCTTTTTCTTGCCTGGTTGATGAACGGACTAGGTGATGATCAGAACCTCCACAGGCTGCAGCGAGGGGAGGCACTGGGTCACAGTGCGATGGATTAAGACGATTTCGCCGTCCGGGACGAGCGCAGGCGCGAGGATTTGCTGCGACTGGCACTCCGCGACCGGGGCGAGCGTCCACTCCAGTACGATTTTCGACGATTGCGCGCGAATGCCGGCGATGGCATGGGAACGCGGCGCTGACGCGTGCGCGCGAGGAACAGCGGGCGCTGCGGCCCTCGCCTCGGTCGCCGCAGGCATCGGAACATCCGCCGCTTGCGCAATCGGAGCCGGCGCTGCGGGCAATGGCGGTGGCGGAGCTGGCGCGCGCTGCATCCTGGGCCCGGCCGCCAGCAGCAACCCTGCGGCCAGCAGCAAGGGCGCAGCCAGAGCCAGCACCCGCGTGCCTTGCACGCCTGCTGAAGGGCGACCGAGAATCCTGCAAATGCGGGCAGTCAAAGTACCGCCGCCCAGCGCCATCACCCCCGGCACCGAGACCGGGGCGGGCGCTGCCATGTCCAAGAGCGTTCGCGCATAGGCGGCCGGGCTGCAGCGCTCACCCAACGTCGAGAGCGCGAGATCGTCACAGCAATGTTCCCGGATTTCGCTCGCTTGCCGCGAAAGCCACCAAACCCCCGGATGGAAGAAGAACAATGATTCGACCGCGCGCTGGAGCAGGTTCACCACATAGTCGCAGCGCCGGATATGGGCCAACTCATGCGCCAAGACCGCTTCCAACTGTTCCGGGGCGAAGCTCGTCAGCGCGCAAGCTGGAAAGATTACGATCGGGCGGAGCCAGCCCAGCACGCAGGGCCCGGCCACTGCGACGGATACCCCGATTCCAATGCTTCGCTTGACCCCCAGTCGCGTTCGCAGCGCAGCCAGCACCGACCGCCACGAGTCGGGAACTGCAGACGAAATTGCGCGCCGCAACCGCAGGGCAACAAACCATCCACCGGCGGCGTTCAGAGAGCAGGCCGCAACTCCAAGCAGCCAGGCTGAAACCAACCACGGAGCCAAATGCGAGGCCCACGGCGATAACGCAGGAGTACTCGCTGGAGCCGCACCGTCCGCCGTGGCTGCCCAAACGGTCGCGGCAAACGTCAGCGGCAGCGAAAACAGCGCCAAGCACGCAACCGCGTACCTCGCCTGCAGCGACTTCATCCGCGGCAGCACCGCGGCGGCAATGAGCGCCGCCAGCGCTCCCTCCCAAAGGAAATGAACGAGAGCCGCCGCCAACGCTGGAATCATGTCCTGCTCCTCCCGTGCCCTGCCGCTTCATGCTCATCCAGAAGGCGGCGCAGCTCGGCCAGCTCCTCGCGGCTGGCCGAATTGCTCGAGAGCAATTGCATTATCATGCGCGCCGCCGAGCCATCAAAGGCCCGCACCAGCAAATCGCCCAGAAGTTGGCGCTGGGTATGCTCTTGCGCCATTTTGGCCGAGTACACATGCGCCCGCTCGGCTTCGTCGCGCTCGACTAGCCCCTTTTCGGCCATGATCTGCATCAACTTCAGCACCGTGGTGTACCCGGTCGTGCCCGCCAGCGACTCATGAACCACGCGCACCGTGGAGGGCCCGCGAGCCCACAACACGCGCAAGATGCTGAGTTCGGATTCGGTCGGCCTCGCGACTGCCATGCCTTCATAATACGAAGTTCTTCGTATTTGTCAACGAAATTCTTCGTAGTTCTTTTCCTGGGGGAAATGGTAGCTTCAAGCGGAGGCTACGGATGAAAATCACCGCATTGGCGCTGACCGGCATGCTTGTGGCTGCGGGTGCCTTCGGTCAAGCACGGCCGCGGGCGCGCGGGGCGGGCATCCAAGTTGGCATTCTGCCCACGGGCAGCCTGAACGCGATTACCGACGTTGCCGGCGTCGAGGTCGGGCAGGTGACGCTCGACGGCGAGGACATCCACACCGGAGTGACGGCGATCCTGCCGCACGCAGGCAACATGTTTCAGCAGAAAGTTGCCGGGGCGGTGTTCGTCGGCAATGCCTTCGGCAAGCTGATGGGGGCGACGCAAATTGAGGAGCTAGGCGAGATCGAAACGCCAATCCTGCTGACCTCAACCTTGAATGTCCCGCGCGTCGGCGATGCCTTGATCTCCTACATGCTGGGGTTGCCCGGCAATGAGCGGGTGCAAAGTGTCAACCCGGTGGTGGGCGAAACCAACGACGGCGGCTTGAATGACATTCGCGGCCGGCACGTGGGTGAGAAGGAGGTCTTCGCTGCGATCACCGGGGCACGTGGCGGCCCCATGGAAGAGGGTTCGGTGGGGGCAGGCGCCGGAACGATTGCCTTCGGATTCAAGGGCGGCATTGGAACCTCGTCGCGGAAGCTTCCCCCGCGCTTCGGCGGCTATACCGTCGGCGTGCTGGTGCAGACCAATTTCGGCGGCATTCTCACCATCAATGGCGCGCCGGTCGGAATCGAGCTCGGCCAGTATTACTTGAAGGGCACAACCGGCGAATCCAACCCGGACGGGAGCTGCATGATGGTCGTCGCCACCGATGCGCCGCTCGGCGCGCGCAATCTGAAACGCTTGGCGGCGCGCGCCATGGCCGGGCTAGCCCGAACCGGCTCGGCAGAGAGCAACGGCTCGGGCGATTACGTGATTGCATTTTCAACGACGGGATTGGCGGCACCGAGGCCTGTTTCCAACGATGCCATGTCGCCCCTGTTCCTGGCCGCGATCGAGGCCACGGAAGAGGCCATCTACAACTCACTCTTCAAGGCGACAACTACGGCGGGCCGCGGACGGATCGTCGAGGCGCTGCCCATCGCGAAGACGCTGGAAATACTCCGCGAGCACAAGGCTCTCGGCGGCAATTAACGCATCCTGAATGCCGGCACCCCATCCAAGAACTCCGGGGCAAGCTGGCCGGCAGCCTGGAGACCCGCGAGCGCCGCATGCACCTGGCTGCGCGACGCGAGCGGCTCCAGGTATGTCGCGCAATTCGCCTCGGTGTCGCACACCATCAGGTCAAGGTAGCGGGTCAGGAATGCCGTGACTGCCTCGATGCGCGAAATCGCGAACGCTTCGGCGATTGCTGGCCGAACTGCCACCAGTGTCCGCCACCCAATGGAACCCAGATGCACGACCTTCAAGGTATTCGCTAGCTCGGCCAGCGCGCGTTCGATGGCAAGCACCGACGTGCGCTGCACTCCGATGTGATCGCGCAATTGTTCGGGCGTCAACGGAACAGATGCTGCCGCCAGCAAACGATAGACCGAAACCGCCAGCGGCGTGATCTGCCTCTTCTCCGCCTGCTCCTCGACGGCTGCCGAGGGGTTGCGGTCGCCGGCGCACACGAATACGTAGCTCACGATGGCGACGTCGCAATACCTCAGCGTTCCCGGCCATAGCCAAAGCTCGACGATGCGGCTGCCTGCCAGTTCCGCGTCCAGCATGGCCAACTGGGGTTCCGTTGCCGCCGGCAATAGTTCCTCGAGCGGGGCGAATCCCAAGGCCGCACACCACCCGCGCAGCGACTCGGGCGTGAGCGGGTCGGGGCGCCATTGGGCGCGGCGCGCTTCGCGCAGGGGAGCAAGTTCTTCGACGGTCATCAGTGGATGCGCTTGAATGCGCGCTGGATTTCTTCGATCGAGTAGCGGAGCAGAACGGGGCGGCCATGAGGGCAAGTCATCGGATATTGCGTCTCAGCCAGCCGCCCGAGCAGCCACTCCATTTTAACTGGCTCGAGCCGCATGTTCACCTTGACGGCGGCATGGCAGGCAATTGTGGCGGCAATCCGGGTGCGCACGGCCTCGATCGTCAGGCCGCGGTCCTGCAGCACCGCCACTTGAAGGATCTCCTGCAGCAGCCGCTCGATCTGCTCGGCCGCGACCCCCGCCGGCGCGGCATGGATGGCGCAGGTAGAGCGCCCGAATGGCTCAGACTCGAATCCGGTGGCCGCCAGTTCGGTGGCAATCTCGTTGAAAGCCAAGGCTCGCCCGGGGTCGAGTTCGACGATGAGCGGCATCAGCAAGCGTTGGCTTTCGACTGCATGGTGCAATCGCTGCGCCTGGATTTGCTCGAAGAGCACGCGTTCGTGGGCACAATGCTGGTCCACGAGCCACAACCCGCTGGGGCCAGCGGCGACAATGAAACTCTCGCGGACTTGGCCCAAAGCGCGCAGCAGGGCGAGTTCATCCGCCTGCGGATCGGCTGCCGACGCCAACTCGCGCAGGCCGCACCCTTGCCCGGTTTCTGGCACGAAGCCGGGCGCAGCAAGCGAAGCAACCGGCGCGCGTTCCGGCACTTCGGCCAGCGGCAGTCGCTGCGCTTGCGGAGGCGGCGCAAGCTCCCGCAGATGGAACTCCGATGCCGTCCGCGGCCGATGCGGGGCTGGGGCTTGGTCGGGCGATGCCGGCCGCGCCCACAGTGGCGAGGCAGAGGCTCGCGCTCGCCGCTCCCGCAAGAACGACGGCACGGGCCGCGCCCCCGAAAGCGCATCGCGAATCGTGTCGCGAACCGCGTCATGGACGAAAGTCTGCCGGCGGAAGCGCACTTCGGTCTTTGAGGGATGCACGTTCACATCCACTTCGCCGAACGGAAGGTCGAGGAACAGCAGCACCGCCGGGAACATGCCGTTCGGCAGCAGATTGTAATAGGCCGAAGAGATGGCGTGTTGCAGCAGGCGATCGCGCACCAGGCGGCGGTTGACGAAAATGAACGTCGAGTTCCGGTTGAGCTTGTGAACCTCCGGGCGCGATGCGAAGCCAAACAAGCCCAGGCCCGATTCCCCAGACTCTGCTTCCATTGCTCCCTCCGGTGCTGCCTCTGGCGCCCATTCGGCCAGTTCCTGGAATGCCACGCACTGGCCCATCAGCTGCTCGCCCAAGACCTGTTGTAGGCGTTCGGCGTGGCCCTCCACCGGCGGCGCGGCTAGCAGCACCCGGTGCGGCGTTTCCAGGTGGAAGTGCACTTCCGGATAGGCGAGCGCGTAATGGGTGACCAGTGTAACGATGTGGCCCAGTTCGGTCGCTTCGGATTTGAGAAACTTCTTGCGAGCCGGAATGTTGACGAACAGGTTCGAGACGGTGATCGAAGTGCCCGGCGGCAAACCGGCGGCGGAAACGGCTTTGAGTTTGCCGGCGTGCACAAGCACCCGGGTTCCCTCGCCGATGCTTGCGCCTGGTTCCCTGGGCGCGGTCTCCAGCTCCAGATGGGAAACCGACGCGATCGCCGGCAGCGCCTCGCCGCGAAATCCCAGTGTGGCGATCGCACTCAGCGATTCCATGTCGCGCAGCTTGCTGGTGGCGTGCCGCTCGAGCGCCAGCAGCGCGTCATCGCGAAGCATGCCGCAGCCGTCATCGGTGCAGCGAATGCGGGTGCGGCCTCCATCGCTGACCTCGAGCCGAACACTGCTCGCGCCGGCGTCCAGGGCGTTCTCCATCAGTTCCTTCACCACCGACGCCGGACGCTCAACCACCTCGCCCGCAGCAATCTTGTTGGCGATTTGATCGGGCAGGATGCGGACCGACGGCACAGGATTCAGGGGAGGCGCAGGCCCAATTCGCGAAGCTGCGCCGGGGTTACGCTGGTCGGTGCATCAACCATCAGATCCACGGCCCGCGCGGTTTTCGGAAAGGCGATGACTTCGCGGATCGAGGCCGCGCCCGCCAGCAGCATGACGAGCCGGTCGAGGCCGAGCGCGATACCGCCGTGCGGCGGCGTGCCGTATTGCAGAGCATCCAAGAAGAAGCCGAAACGGGCCCGCGCCTCCTCGTCGCTCATCCCCAAAAGCCGAAAGATCTGGGCTTGGACCTCGGCGCGATGGATGCGGATCGAACCCGAGCCCAGTTCGATGCCGTTCAGCACTACGTCATACGCCAAGGCGCGCGCCCGCCCCGGGTCGCTCTCAAGCAGCGGCCCGTCGTCGGGATGCGGCGAGGTGAAGGGGTGATGCGAAGCCGCCCAACGCTTCTCCTCCTCGCTCCACTCAAACATGGGGAAGTCGGTTACCCAAAGGAAGCGAAATTTCGCCGGGTTGAGCAGTTTGTGGCGGTCCTCGAATCGCAGCGCAAGGGCCATGCGCAGTCCGCCCGCCGCCGTGTGGAGAGCCCAGCCCTTGGCGCCCTCCGCTGCCGCGACCAGCACCACCAGATCCTCCGGTCCGGCGCCGACCTGGCTCAGAACCGCAGCCGCAGCCTCGGGGAAATTCTTGGCGATGCGGGTGAAATCCTCGAACAACCGCACCGGGCGCCCCTCCGCCAGCGGGCGCAATTCATCACGCTCGCGACGCGAGAGCGCGCCCACCGCCGGGATGCGGATTGCCAGCAGCGGGTGGCCGGCTGCGATTTTGAGCTGCTCCTTCGCGGCCGCAGGAAAGCATGCCTCAACATTGGCCAGCGGCGGCAAACGCAAATCGGGCTTGTCGCTTCCGTAGCCGGCCATGGCCTCGCGCCAACTCATGCGCGGAAACGGCCGCCGGATCAACTTCCCCGCGGCGGCGCACGCCTCCCCGAGCATCTCCTCGATGATTGCGAACAGCTGCTCGCGATCCGGGAAGCTCAGCTCCACGTCAATCTGGGTGAACTCCGGCTGGCGATCGGCGCGCAAGTCCTCGTCGCGGAAACAGCGCACGATTTGGAAGTACCGGTCCGTACCCCCGATCATCAGCAATTGCTTGAACAGCTGGGGCGACTGCGGCAGCGCGTAGAAGCTTCCGTGCTTCAGCCGGCTGGGAACCAGATAATCGCGCGCGCCTTCCGGGGTCGAGCGAGTCAGAAACGGCGTCTCCACCTCGAGAAAGCCATGCCGATCGAAGCTGGCGCGAATGGCCTTGGCGACGTTGTGGCGCAGGCGCAAATTCGCCTGCATGCCGGGACGGCGAAGGTCGAGGTAGCGATAGGTCAGCCGCGCCTCCTCGCTCACCGCTTCAGCGGATTCTTCCGTCAGCGGAAATGGCGGAGTGCGCGCCGTGTTGAGAATTTCCAGCTTTGCGGCCGCGATCTCAATCTCGCCAGTGGCGAGCGACGCGTTGGCCGTCTCCGCCGAGCGCAGCACGACACATCCGGTTACAGCAACCACGTATTCCGAGCGCAGTTCGGCCGCGAGGCCGTGGACCGCAGCATCCCCCTTCTGGCTGAATACTACCTGGCATAGCCCGGTGCGATCGCGCAGGTCCACAAACAGCAGGGCGCCCAGATCGCGGCGGCGGTGAACCCAACCGCAGAGTACGACTTCCTGCCCGACGTGTTCAGCGCGTAGAATTCCGCAATAGTGAGTGCGTTCTGCCATGGGGGTGGTTGCTAGGCGGTGGAGTCTGGAACGGAGGGAGGAGGGGCCGACAGGCGGCGGATCTCCTCGGTTCCCCAATGCGCCAACAGCCCGGTGATGATCCACTGCGGGAAGAGCATCGTGTAAAACATCGAGTTCACCGACAACACGATCCACCACAGCCACCGCAGCCCAGGCGCATTCTTGCCCGTATGCACAACGAATGCACCGCGTGGCCGTTGCAGCAAAAAGCTAAAGCGCCAGTTGAGGAAAAACAGGGCAAACGCGCCGACCAGGTAAATGCCCTCGAGCACAAGCTCCTGCTTGTAGGTCGGTGCTGGAAGCTGCTGCAGCCGCTGCATCGCCTGATGCACGGTCTCGTGCGCATTGTTCTGGAACAGCTGCGGGAACATGCTCGCGTACGCCAGCAGGATGCCGGTGAAAATGACCGCCCAGACCAGCAGCGAGCCGATGATATAGCTGCGCCGCTCGAGCTTGAGCGCCTGCACCGGATCGGCTGGCGAACCAGATTGGGAGGGCAAGGGCATCAATTTCCCAGAGCCTGCAGGTGCGCTGCAAGCTCCCCGTCAGCCACTTTGGATTGGAGGCCGGTGGCGAGGTTCTTGACCTGCCATTCCCGGGTTGCCGCTTCGTCTGTCCCAACGATCACGGCCGCCGCGGCCCCGAGCTTCGCCGCCAGTTCGAGCGACTTGCCCAGTTTCCGCCCCGGCGGGGCCAAGTCGAGCCGCACCCCCGCGCGGCGCAAACGCTCGGCAAGTTCCAGCGCAGGTCCAAGTTCGGCTTGGCTGAGCGGCAGCAGCAGCGCCATCAGCGGCGACTTGGAAGGAGTTTGCCGTGCCGCCGAAGCGGCCTGCATCGCGAGCACAAACCGGTCTTCACCCAAGGCGAAGCCGATACCGCCTCCGGCCGACGCAGGCGCGCCCAGCGATTGCGCCAAGCCGTTGTAACGCCCGCCTCCGAGCAGGGCATTTTGGGCACCCAGCGCGCCATGCAAGAACTCGAATGCCGTCGAGGTGTAGTAATCCAAGCCGCGGACGAGCCTTGGATCCAGGCGATAATGCATGTCGTGCGCGTCCAGCAATTGCCGCAGCAGTGCGAAATGATTGCGGCAATTCTCTTCCAAGAAATCGTGGATCGTCGGCAGCGCGGCGATGATGGGCTGGTCGGCCGGCACCTTGCAGTCAAGCACCCGCAGAGGGTTGGTCTGCGCCCGCCGCCGGCAATCGGCACACATTTGCGGCAGCTTGTCGGCGAGAGCCGCCCGCAGCGCGGCATGGTAAACCGGACGATCGAGCGCACAGCCGACTGAGTTCAGCACCAGCTCGGCTCCCTCGATGCCGCACCGCGCCAGCAGCATCCGCAGCATCGCCAACAGCTCGAAGTCAATCCATGCGCCATCGCCGCCCAGAACTTCGGCCCCGATCTGGTAGAACTGACGGTATCGTCCCTTCTGCGGCCTCTCGCGCCGAAACATCGGCCCCATGTAGTACAACCGCGTCAGCCCTGGCCGCTCCCACATGCGGTGTTCGACGTAGGCGCGCACAGTAGAGGCCGTGGCCTCGGGCCGCAGCGTCAGGCGGGTCCCGTCGGGATCGCCCGGCGGATCGGGAAACGTATACATCTCCTTGCCGACAATGTCCGTGTCTTCGCCCACCGCGCGGCTGAAGAGCTCGGCGGGCTCGACGATTGGCGTGCGCAGCTCGTCGAAATTGTAGAGTGCGAACACCGAACGGGCCGCGTCCTCCAGCCGCTGGAACCATATTGTGTCGGCAGGCAGGAGGTCGCGCATGCCCTTAACTGCGGTGAGATTCATGGTGCGCGCGGCTCCGCTCAATGCTGCGACAGGTACTGATCCTTGTAGGTGACGTAGTTGGCGGCATGAATCGCGATCATCTCGCGATCCAACTTCGTGGCAGCACGGTGCACCCGCGCGGGCGCGCCCAGCATCACGCTGCCCGGGGCAACATGCGCGCCTTCCGGAATCAGCGCTCCGGCTGCGACGATCGAACCGCGGCCAATGCGCGCCCCGTTCAGCACAATGGCGCCGATGCCGATCAAGCAGTCGTCCTCGATATGGCAGCCATGCAAGTTGACCGAGTGGGCCACCGTGACGCGGTCGCCGAGCACCACCGGGTGTTTCTGCTTGTAGCCGTGCAGCACGCAATTGTCCTGGATATTGGTTTCCCGCCCAATGCGAATCGAATGGACATCGCCGCGCACGACCGCGTGGAACCAAATGCTGGAGTTCTCGCCCACCACGACATCGCCAATCACCTGGGCGCTATCCTCTATGAAGGCCGACGCGGCAATCTTGGGGTGGTGTCCGAGGAAGGGTTTGAGCATGGCGAACCGAACTGAAATGGCGGAAATAGTAAGGTTATCACGCACCCTGGTCCCGGAAGGCGCACCGTGAGCGAACTCTCGAAAGACTGGGTGCTGGCGGCTGCCGCCGAGAGCGGTCTTGCTCTAGCTGGTGTTGCTGGAGTAGAACCCTCCGCCACGCTGGCTGCGTTTCCAGAATGGATCGCCTCCGGGCGCGCAGGCGAAATGGGATATTTGGCCAAGACCGGCGACACTGGTCGTTATTTGCGTTCGGCCGTGCAGGAGGCTTGGCCGTGGGCGCGTTCGGTGCTATGCGCCGGCGTCAACTACGATGCCGGGCGCCAACGCTCAAACGCCTTCGCTGGCGACAACGAACGCGGCTGGATCTCCAGCTACGCCTGGGGCGCTGACTACCACGAAGTGCTGCGCTCGCGGCTCGATGCCTGGGTGCAGCGCATCCGCGGGTTCGAGGGTGCGGCCGACGCTCAATTCCATTTAACCGTGGACACCGCGCCGCTGGTAGAGCGCGAGGCGGCGCGTCAAGGCGGCATTGGATGGCAAGGAAAGAACACGTGCATCATCCACCCCCACCGCGGCTCATTCCTCTTTCTTGGTTGCGTGGTAACGTCCCTGGTGGTTGCGCAGGATAATCCCCTCCCGGATCGCTGTGGCACCTGCCGCCGCTGCATCGAGGCCTGTCCCACGCAAGCGCTCGAACCCTACAAAATGGACGCCAGCCGCTGCCTGGCCTACCTGAACATCGAGTTGCGCGGCGCAGTTCCAGAGCCGTTCCGCGCTGCCATGGGAAACAACCTCGTCGGTTGCGACATCTGCCAGGAGGTCTGCCCCTGGAACGGTCGCGCACCCAGCGCAAACGACCCAGCTTTTGAGCCGCAGCCGGGAATGTTCGCGCCGCTGTTGGCAGAACTGGCTGCGCTGACCGAAGCCGAGTACCGCGCCCAATTTCGCCACTCCGCCGTTCGCCGCATCAAGTACGCCGGCATGAAACGCAATCTCGCCATCGCCATGGGCAACAGTGGCAACCCGGAGTTCATTCCCGTCCTCCAAGGCTGGATGACCGACCCTGACGCGATGGTGGCAGAGCACGCCACTTGGGGGATCAAGCGGCTAGCGGGAGGAGAAGATTCGGATTCACATTGTACTTCTGGCGACCATTGCGGGCATGCTGGCGGGCGTGTTGACGCGGCGCAACAGTTCGGAGCCATGGATCCCCGAGCCGCTGCGAGCACAAGCGGCAAGCACGGCATACCGGGCGCCCGCAACCCCAGCGCGCTCCGGGGAGCCGCGCTGGGGCCGGCGCCAAGGAAGGACGGCGGGCATGGATTTTCAGCTTAGCTCGGCGTCGTTTGCCAACAATCAGCCAATTCCCAAAATGTATAGCTGCGAAGGCGAAGGCACCTCCCCTGCCCTGCGCTGGGATGGCATGCCCAGCGGAACCAAGAGCATGGCGCTCGTCGTGCGCGACCCCGATGCCCCCGGCGGCGAATTCGTGCATTGGCTCGTCTACGATATTCCGCCTTCAGTCACCGAGGTTCCCTCGGGCAACTATGACAGCGCCAAATTCCCTCTCGGCGGAATAGAGGGCCAGAACGGCTTCGGAAAGTTCGGCTACGGCGGCCCCTGCCCTCCCCCTGGCGCCCCGCACCATTACATTTTCACGCTTTACGCCCTCAACCAGACCAGCTTGGGTCTGCCCGCGGGTGCCAGCAAGCCCGAACTGATTTCGGCTATGCAGGGCAAGATTCTCGCCCAAGCCGAGCTCACAGGGCTCTACGGAAAATAGCGCTTTTCTTTCCAAGTTTTGGCGCATCATGGACGTAAGGTGAGGTTTTCGCCTTATGAGCGCGAACCTGGAAATTCGTGCGCGGGATTTGCTCGCCACCGCCGGCATCGCCGTTGGCGGCAGCCAGCCCTGGGACCTCTCGGTTCACAATCCGAGACTGTATTGGCGCGTTTTCCGCTTGGGCTCCCTAGGCTTGGGCGAATCCTATATGGACGGCTGGTGGGACTGTCCCCGCCTTGACCTCTTCTTTGAAAGACTATTTGCCGCAGGCCTCGACCGCCTCGGTACGCGCTGCTGGCCGGCATTGTTGCTTTCTGTAAGGGCCCGGCTCTTCAATCCGCAAAGCACCCGCCGCGCCCCCATCGTCTCCCGCCGCCATTACGATATCGGCAATGATCTGTTCGCGGCCATGCTCGGCCCCCAGATGGTCTATACCACGGGACTTTGGGAAGCGGCTCGCAACCTCGAGGAAGCTGAAGTCGCCAAGCTGAACGCTGTGTGTCAAAAACTTGCCCTCGAGCCTGGCATGCGGGTGCTCGATATCGGCTGCGGCTGGGGAAGCTTCGCCCGGTTCGCCGCCAGCCGCTACAACGTCCAGGTGGATGGAATCACGCTCTCGCGCGCGCAGTTGGCACTTGGTCAAGAGCTGTGCGGTACGCTCCCGGTCCAATTGCACCTCCAGGATTACCGCGAAGCCCCCCGGGCATTGGCCGCGTGTTACGACCGGATCGTTTCCTTGGGCATGTTCGAGCACGTCGGCGCCCGCAATTACCGCCGTTTCTTCGCAACTGCGCGCCGCTGTTTGGCCGCCGCCGGCAAGATGTATCTCTCAACCATCGGCTCAAATCGCTCGGTGCGCTCGACCGACCCATGGATTGAGCGTTATATATTCCCCAATTCCCATCTGCCTTCGATTCAGCAATTGGGAACCGCTATGGAGGGCCATTTCACTCCGCTCGAATGGTTGAATTGGGCCGGCGACTATGATCGCACGCTGATGGCCTGGCACGAGAACTTCAGCGCCGGGTGGGACAAATGGTCCCGCGAATACGGCGAGCGCTTCTGCCGCATGTGGCGCTTTTATCTGCTTTCAAGCGCAGCCGCCTTTCGCACGCGCCGGCTCCAGGTCTGGCAGATGCTGCTCGAGCCCCTTCCCAGTTGACAGCAGACCCGTCGGCAGTGGAAAGTTGTCGCATGCGCAAAATTCTTTGGCTCGCAGCTTCGTTGATTGCAACAGCAACGTTCGCATTTGCATGGGGTCAAGCGAGCAGCTTGCGCCTCACTTCGTCTGCATTCAAGAACGGCGAACCCATCCCGGCTTCCCATAGCTGCGACGGCGCAGGCGACTCAGAAGCCTTGCAATGGGAGGGCGCCCCCAGCGGAACCAAAAGCTTTGCGCTCATCATGTTCGATCCCGACGCACGCCCGCCGCGAGGATTCGTCCATTGGGTGGTCTACGATCTGCCCGCCTCGCGCCATGAGATCGCCTCGGGCAAGTACCACGACGCCGAGCTTCCGGGTGGCGGGGTCGAGGGGAACAACGGCCGTGGCGCCCTGGGTTTCATCCCGTCCTGCCCCGGTCCCGGCACGCCCCATCATTACACCTTCACGCTCTATGCCCTGAGCGCCCCGAGTCTCGGCTTACCCGCCGGCGCCACCCGCGATCAAGTCCTCGAAGCCATGAAGGGCAAGATCCTGACCCAAACCGACCTGGTCGGCACCTATACCCGCGCCCCGAAGCCCTAAATCGGCAATCACCGGGTTGCAACCGGCCTCGGCTCACCGCAGACGGAAGCGCCTGAGTTGCCCCAGCGGTTCCGGGCATGCCGGCTCTCGGAAATCGGTGAATTTGTCAGAGCCGCGCCCGCAAGTACTGGTTCGGCCACAATCGGTCGTCCGAGTGCCCCAGCCGCCGTGCGGCCTCGAGCGGCCAGTAGGGATGCCGCAGCAGTTCGCGCGCGAGCACCACGAGGTCCGCCTGCCCCGTGCGCAGAATTTGGTCGGCTTGCTCGGGTGCCGTGATCAAGCCGACTGCAGCGGTCGGTACACCCGCCTCGGCACGAAGTTTTGCCGCAAACGGAACTTGATAGCCCGGACCGATCGGGATCTGCGCATGCACGGCGTTGCCGCCCGAGCTGCAATCGAAAACGTCCACACCCAGCGGTGCAATGCAGCGGGCAAGCGCCACCGAATCGGACGGCGTCCAGCCGCCCGCAACCCAATCTGTGGCCGAAATCCGCACAAACAGCGGCAACTCCGCCGCCCAGATCCCGCGCACGGCTTCGACCGTCTCGGCAAGCATCCGCATGCGGTTCTCCAGCGAGCCGCCGTAGGCATCGCCGCGCTGATTGCTCAACGGCGAGAGGAACTCGTTGATCAAATATCCATGTGCCGCATGGATCTCCAGCGCTTGAAATCCCGCCGCCAGGGCCCGCTTCGCGGCGGCGACGAAATCTGCAATGACGCCGGCAATCTCGCCTGTGCTGAGCGCGTGCGGAACAGGATATCCCTCGGCAAATGCGACCGGGCTGGGACCGACCACCTCCCAACCACCTTCGTGGACGCCCAGCGGCTTGCCCCCCTTCCACGGCGCGGCCGTGGCGGCCTTGCGGCCCGCATGCGCAAGCTGTGCGCCCGGCACCGCTCCTTTTTCGCGAATGAAGGTTGTGATGCGGCGTAGCATCGGGATGTGCTCGTCCGACCAAAGGCCAAGATCGTCCGGGCTGATGCGCCCCTCGGGCGCGACTGCTGCAGCCTCGGTGAACACCAGCGCCGCCCCGCCCACCGCGCGGCTGCCGAGATGGACCAGGTGCCAATCCGAGGCGAAGCCTTCCGCGCTCGAGTACTCGCACATCGGCGAGACGACAATGCGGTTCCGCAGCACGATGCTGCGCAGCGTCCAAGGCGCAAACAAGTGATTGGGAATCATTTCTTTATTCGCCCGCAGCCACGGGAAGGTCGGTCTCGCCCTCGGCAATATAATATCGTTGCGTGCGTGGCAGGATCCCCGCCAATCCCAGCGCCAACACCCCGGCACTGACGCTCAGGAATCCAGCCAAGCGCAGCCACATCAGCGACACGCCCGCAAATCCGAGCCTGGGCGCAAGCCGCCACAAGCCCCAAGCCGCCAATTGTGAGATCACGGCAGTCCACACCCCAACATAAAACCATGCCCGCTCCGCCCCCTCGCCACGGATCGAACGCCGCACCCGTGGCAATCGGTCGATCGCGGCAATGGCTACGATCACCGCCGCAATGAGGTCGTAGGGCCAGCCGTAGAGTCGCGCGACGATCCAGGAGCCGCCGGCAGCAGCGTAAATGAGTCCAACGGCGTTCAGCATCCACGGCGCGACGATGGCGATCCAAGCGGCGGTGTAGCAGACGACGCGATAGCCGAGGTTGGGCCAGTTCAACCCATAATGGGTGATGTACGGTCGCGGCTCTGCGCCGGGCAGCCTGCCCAGCACGCCGCGCCAAACACAGACGGCAGCCACGATCCCCAGCCACAGCCATTGCGCCCGGCCAAAGCCATGCGCATACAGCGACGCGGTGAGCGCTCCAGGCAGGGTGAAAAACACCCAGATCCAAAGCGGGACATGCAGGATGCGGTAGTACGCTTTGTTGCGGGCACGGGTGGCAGCGGCCTTCATGGATTCATCCCAGCATACAAGGGCGCCGGCCGGCGAGGGGCTGCGATTCGCCGACAGGATGCTGCGCTGGTTTCGCCGTGCGGCAGAATGAGGGTGCGGCAATGATCAACTATTGCAATTATTTGGTTTCCAAAGTATTTTCTTAGATGAGGCAGGGAGGCGGGATGAAGCGCATCTTGATCGTGGGGCTGGCAGCGGCCGTTCTGGCGGCGGGCATATGGTTTGCGCAGCGCCCCAAGGCGCACTTCTTGACGTTGACCGGCACCGTGGACGGCAACGAAGTCGTCGTCGGCGCCCAAATCACCGGGCGGATCGAACGGTTGGCGGTCGAGGATGGTCAGCGGGTCCAGGCGGGCCAGCTGCTGGCGACCTTGGATCAGGGCGTGCAAGCCGCTGATGCCCAAGCCGCTTCGGACGCCATCGCTGCCGCCCAGGCCAGCACCCGCCAATCCGAGGCGCAGACGCGCCTGCTGGCTGGAACGCTCGCCGCCAAGGCGAAGCAAGCCGAGGCGCAGCAAGCGCAGGCCCATGCCCAGTTGGCGCAAGCCCAGGCGCAGAGCGGGCAGGCGCAAGCCAACTGGGACAAGGCCGAGGCCAACTACCGCCGCATCGTGCCGCTGGCTGCCCGGGGCGTCAGCTCTCCGCTCGAACTCGACAACGCCAAAGCCGACGTGGACGCAGCCTCCGCCTCGCGGCAGTCGGCGCAGGCCGGCATCGAAGCCGCCCAGCGGAACATCGCCGCCGCGGATGCCGCCCTGAACGACGCGCGCGATCAGCAAATGCAAGTGGGCGTGCAGCAGCAGAAAACGCAATCGCTCGAGGCTTCTACGCGGCAGGCGCGAGCCTCGCGGCAAGCCGCCATGGCTCGCTTGGGGCAAACCGAGGTGCTGGCGCCGGTTTCGGGAATCATCACACTGCGCGCCGCGCGCGAGGGTGAAGTGGTAAACCCTGGCAACCCCATTGTTACGATCTTTCAACTGGAAGATACCTGGGTGGATGCCGATGTGGAAGAGACCTACGCCCCCGCCATCGCAATCAACCAGACCCTCCAAGTGCGCCTTGCCGACGGCACGACCCTTACCGGGCCGGTGATTTACAAGGCCGTGGAAGCCGATTTCGCAACCCAACGGGACGTCAGCCGCACCAAACGCGACATCAAGACCGTGGCCATTCGCGTCAAGGTGCCCAATCCCGATGGCCGCCTCGCGCTCGGAATGACCGCCTGGGTCGAGCTGCCCGTGAACGCGGAGAAGTAGCCGTGCAAGTGGAAGGCAACGCAATCGAGGTCCAAGGCATAACCCGCCGCTTCGGCGATTTGGTGGCTGTGGATGGCGTGTCCTTCGAAGTCGCCCAAGGCGAAATCTTCGGTCTGCTGGGCCCGAACGGCGCCGGCAAATCCACCCTGATCCGCATGCTGACTACCCTGGTCGAACCATCAGGCGGCAGCGCGAACGTCGCAGGCCGCGACGTCGCCCGCGATGCCGACGGTGTGCGTTTGCGCATCGGCGTCATCCCGCAGAACATGACCAGCGATCCGGACTTGACCTGCGAAGAGACGCTCTCCATTCAGGCGCGCCTTTATGGACTGCCGCGCGCCCAGCGCAAGATCATCACCTCCGAACTGCTCGCCATGGTCAGCCTCGATGACCGCGCCACCTCGTTGGTGAAGACGCTTTCGGGCGGCATGCGCCGCCGCCTGGAAATTGCGCGCGGGCTGGTGCACGCGCCCGAGATTCTGTTCTTGGATGAGCCCACCACGGGCCTCGACCCGTTCTCGCGCATGACTGTTTGGGAAACCATCTCCGACCTGCGCGCAGGTCGTGGCCTGACCATATTTCTGACGACGCATTACATGGATGAAGCCGACAGGCTCTGCGATCGCATCGCCATCGTGGACCACGGCAGGATCGTCGCCCTCGACACGCCCGCTGCGCTCAAAGCCGCGGTCCCGGGCGCCAGTCGCATCGAGGCACAATTCGCCCCCGACCTCAAAAACGGTGCCGCTGACCTCGAAGCCTTGCCCATGGTGAAAAACGTCAAGCTGCAAGGCACGGCCCTGTACCGCATCTCGAGCGACCGCGGCCCGGCTACAGCCGAAGCCATAATGGACCTGAGCCGGCAGCAGGGTGTCGAGCTCCGCAGCTTGGCCGTCCAGAGCACCTCGCTCGACGACGTCTTTCTGCATTTCACCGGGCACGCCCTGGTGGATGGCGCATCGGCGGGCGCTCCCGCGGCCGCCGGCCGCGGAAAGAGGCGGCCGTGAAGCTTACCCGGTCCCTCGCGATCGTTGAGCGCGATTTGCGCAAATTTCGTCGCAGCCCGTCGCTGCTCGTCGCCGCATTGCTGCTGCCCTTGGTCCAGCTTGTGATTTTGGGCAACGCCTTCGGCGGCAACATCCGCAATGTCGCCATCGGGGTGGTGAACCTCGACCACGGCCCGGCGGCAGTGACCGTCCGCGAAAAGCTGCTCGCGGTCGCGGCCAACGAGCGCACCTTTCTGCCGCGCGACTACACCGATGAGGGCAGCGCGCTGCAGGACCTGCGCGAAGGGAAAATTGGGGCGGCCGTGGTCATCCCGGTCAACTACTCGCGCGATGTGCTGCGGCAACAAGACCCGCGCCTGGGACTGATCACCGACAACACCGACCGCGCAGTGGCGGGAGGCATCGGATCGACGATGTCCGAGCTGGTCGCCTCCCTCAACCAGCCGATGGTGGCAGGGCGCATGCCCGCCGGCATCCAGCTGGACACGGTCGAAGTCTATCCCTACATCAGCTACATCAAGTACCTGCTGCCGGGCTCCGTGACACTGGCAATTTTCATCACCGCCATGATCGGCGGCGGCATCCTTTACATAGACGACAAGTCGCGCGGACTCCACGAAGGCTACCTGGTCACTCCCATTACCAAATGGGAGCTGATCTTAGGGTTCAATTTGGCCGGTGTCATCAAGGGCGTCCTCGCCGGCCTTGTGACCCTGATCGCCGGCGCGATGATTGCCGGAGTTCCTGATTTCTTCGCGCCCTACCGCCTCGGCGGGTTGCTGCTCGTGACCGTGCTGACTTCGGTCGCGCTGATCGGCATGATGTTCTTCATCATGGCCCGCATCAACGATCCGCTGGTGCCGCGCGCCATCTTCGGCGTACTCAACACGCTGCTGTTCTTCCCCTCCGGCGCCATCTATCCCATTGCCGGGTTCCCACCGTGGCTGCGCTGGATCGCCATCGCGGACCCATTCTCCTACGCCGTCCACGCCTACCGAAGCCTGTTGCTGAAACAGGTCGGGCTGGCCGCCATCACCCAGGACCTGTGGGCCTTGGCCCTCACCAGCGTGCTCATGGTCGGCGGCGCGACTTGGCTGTTCAAGAGGACCCTGTAGCATGGCCCGCGCGCAAAAGAGGGCGCCCGCCGGGCTCTGGTACAGCAATTGGCGCATATGGCTGGCCGCGCGCAAGCTGCTCGAGGAGGCCTTGGCGCCCGTGCATCTTCATCCCAAGCAATTCTGGCTGCTCGCGCTCATCCGGGAATCGCCGAAGTCGCAAACCGAGCTGGCATCGCTCTGCGGCGTGGACCCCAGCACCCTGGTTGCGTTGCTCGACGAACTGCAAGCCTGCAGTTGGATCACCCGCATCCGCCACCCCATGGATCGCCGCGTGCACTTGGTGGCGTTGACCGAAGCAGGCAGTGCCATCCTCGGGCGCGCCATGCCGCTGGCCCGACGCGCCGAGACCCGGCAATTGCGCGCCTTGGCCGGCGGTGAGCGCACCCGTCTGCTCGCACTTCTGAGAAAATTGGTGGATGCGAAGCTGGAATCTTAGCTGGCTATGCCTGCTCTCGGTTCTGTCCTTGGCCGCCGCGTCGCGGGCCGATACCCTTACCTTCCTCAACGGCGATCAAGTCACCGGCACCTTGATTCGGGCCGATTCCCACGCGCTTGTTTTCCACAGTGACATGGCCGGCGAACTCACCGCGCCCTGGTCGCGCATTCGGGAGTTGCGTACCAACGAGGTCTTCGTCATCGTTCGCTTGAACCGTAGCACCCTGCAGGGCCAGCTGCTGGCCTTCGGGCCGTCGCTGCAAGTGTTCAGCGATACCAGCATCGCCGCGCAGGCGCTCGACGCCAGCGAAATCCGAATGATCGTGGATCCGAAAACCTATGCCGAGGCGGTCAATGCCCATCCCCTCCCTTGGCAGGCTTGGCGCGGCATGGTCAGCGGCGGCTTCAGCCAAGTCAGCGCCACCCAATCCTCAACCAGCTATACCGCCCAAGTGAACCTGCAGCGCCCGGTGCCGACCCTCGCTTGGCTGCCCCAGCGGGCCGACACGATCATTCGTTTTTCTGGCACTTACGGCCGGCTCTCGCAGCCGCAGGAACCCACCGTACGCACCAGCATCTACTCCGCCGGTCTTGAGCAGGACTTGGATTTGAATGCACGGCTCTTTGTATTTGCCAACAGCACTCTCGATCACAACTTGGCTCAAGGCTTGGAGCTGCAGCAATCCTACGGTGGCGGAGTCGGCTGGAAGCTGATCCAGTCCGCCGCCACCCAGCTCGACCTCAGGGCCGATCTGCACTTCACCCATCAGCGCTTTCTCTCCGCCGCGGCCGAGCAATTCCCGGCTTCGAGCTTCACCGAGAGCTTGCACCAAAATTACGGCAAGATCGCTTGGACGCAGTCGTTGAGCCTCACGCCTTCCTATACCAACGGTCTCGCCTACCAAATGTCGGGGCTGAGCTCCTGGGCGGTGCCGCTGTACCGCAGCTTCGCACTGAATTTCACGGTCGTGGACAGCTATATCAACAACCCCCAGCCTGGCTTCCTGCGCAATTCGCTGCAATACAGCACCGGCATTCAATTCGCGGTGCGCTAGCGGAACTTTTTCCACCGCGGGCGGTATAGTGCGGCATGGGGAGCCTCGTTAAGGACCTCCGCCACGCCTGCCGGCTCCTGGCACGCGCGCCGGGTTTCGCCGCGGTCGCCGCCCTCACGCTCGCGCTCGGTCTTGGCGTCAACACCGCCATCTTCAGTGTCGTCAGTCCGATGCTGTTCGAACCGCTGCCGTTTCCAGATTCCGGTCGTATTGTCCAGGTCGCCCACCAGTACAAGGGCCGCATCGAAAACGGCCTGAGCGGAAGCGAGGCCATGTTCTTGCTCGCGCACCAGCGCAGTCTGGCTTCTGTCGCAATCGTGGACGCCTTCGGCGACGGCAACCTCGCCACCGCGGGCGGTGCCCGCAAAGTAGCTGCGGTTCGCGTCACCAGCGGCTTCTTCGCGGTGTGGGGCATTCCGCCAGCCCGCGGCCGCGATTTCCTCCCTGAAGATGACCAGCCCGGCGCCACCCCGACGGCAATTCTCAGCGAGGGCCTCTGGCAATCGGTCTTCGCCGGCAGACCCGACGTTCTGGGCCAGACCTTCAAGCTGAACGACGTCGTCTACACCGTCATCGGCGTCATGCCTGCGAGTTTCGTCAATCTTGAGCAAAACGGCCTCAACCCCGAACCTTCCGAGCTTTGGACGGAGATGCAGCCCACCCCAGCCGCTCTCGCGCCCTTGGGTCCGAACCTCGACGTGGTTGGCCGGCTCCTTCCCAACCGCACACTATTGCAAGCTCAAGCAGACCTGGACCTGCAGAAGGCCGCGTTCAATCTGACCAATCCGCGCGTGGCAGCGCATATGCAGTGGGGCGTTCAGCGGTATCAGGACACCGTCACCGAGAACGTCCGCACCCCGCTGCTGCTGCTGCTCGGCGCGGTCAGCCTCGTGCTCCTCATCGCCTGCGCCAACCTGGCCAACCTGCTGCTGGCACGCGCTGCCGGACGCAAACGCGAGATGGCGATCCGGGCCGCCTTGGGTGCGAGTCAACGGCGCATCGCGCAGCAACTTTGGACCGAAAGCTTGCTGCTGTCCATGCTAGGCGCCAGTCTTGGATGGTTGTTGGCATGGTGGTCGGTGCCACTGCTGGCGCGTCTGGCGCCTGCCCAATTGGCGCTGCCGCTGCAGCCGCGTCTGGACTTCACGACGCTGGCGTTCACAGCAGCCCTCGCCGTCGCGACCGCTTTCTTGTTTGGCCTGGCGCCTGCGCTCAGCACGCGTCGTATGCACCTGCAGGAGCATCTCAAGGAGAGCGCAGCTTCGGTGGGCGGAGGATCGGCAAAGACCCGAAATGCCTTGGTCGTTGCCGAAGTGGGGTTGGCGTTTCTGCTGCTGACCGGAGCGGCGCTCTTGACAGATAGCCTCATTCGCTTGAATCACGTGGATCCCGGCTTCGACATCACCGATGTGTTGACCGTCCAGACCACGCTGGACAAGCAGCGCATGTCCAGCGATGCGGCCGCCACGCGCTACGCGGATGCCATCGTGCAAAGTCTCGTCCAGATTCCTGGCGTGGAGTCCGCTGCCTCCATCACCGGCGTGCCCTTGACCCGTGCAATGAACTACCCGATCATTGTGCCCGGCCACCGCGAGGACCAGTACAGCGACGACGTGGAGTGGCGTGCCATCAGCCCGGATTTCTTCCGCACCCTGCGCATTCCGATTCTCGAGGGGCGCGCGTTCACCGCAGCCGAGACCGCCTCCAGCGTCAAGACCGCGATCATCAGCGCGGCTTTTGCCCGCTACTATTGGCCGGGCCGAAGCGCGGTCGGCCAGACCCTCGGCGTGCCCGATCCAGTTCGCAATCAACCCACCGTGCAAGTGCAAGTTGTCGGCGTGGCTGGCGACATACATGAAAACGGACTCGACTCTCCGCCGCCGTTCACGCTCTACGTTCCGCAATCCCAAACCTCGGATGGCATGAATGCGCTCGTCAATCACTGGTTCGGCCTCGGCTTCGTCTTGCGCGGCCGCAGCGACCGACTGTCCACAGCGGTGCGCCGAGTCTTCGCCCAAGTGGACCCCGACCAGCCGCCATATCGGATTCTCAGCCTCGAATCACTGAAGAGCGCCTCCTTGGGGCAATACCGCTATTTGGGCACGCTCCTGAGCTTGTTTGCGCTCCTCGCGGCGGCTCTCGGCGCGATTGGAATTTACGGGGTGCTTTCGTATTCGGTCGCGCAGCGCACCCGTGAAATCGGAATCTGCATGGCGCTGGGTTCCGGACGCGGTCGAATTCTGAATCAATTCCTGAGGCACGCACTGCTGCTGGCCTGCTGCGGCTTGGCCCTCGGCGGTGTTGCGGCCTGGTACCTCACCAGGCTTCTGCAAACCTTGCTCTTCGGCGTTGCTCCTCGGGATCCTTTGGTGCTGGTCGGCGTGGCGTTGGCCGTGCTCGCGGTGGCGGCGCTAGCAGCTCTTGCCCCGGCCTGGCGAGCCGCCAGGGTGGACCCTTTGCAGGCACTGAGGCAATAACCGCGTTTCGCATATTCTGAAGGGCATGGATTCGCTGACGCCCGGCGCCGGGGCGGCACGCATTGCGCTTGCCCTCGCCATTGGCATGATGGTGGGGTTTGAGCGCGAGTGGTCCAACAAGGACGCCGGCATTCGTACCTGTGCCTTGACCGCTCTGGCCGGCATGCTGGCTGTCCTCGCCGGCATGCCTTTGGTCATCGCCGGCTTCGCGGGCACCCTCCTACTGATCGCGTTCCTGAATCTACGCTCCCTCCGTGCCAACCAGTCGGTTGAAATCACAACCTCCGCCGCGCTGCTGCTCCTCTATATCCTTGGCGTCCTGGTCGGCCAGGGCGAATTCTTCACCCCGGTCGCGGCCGCCATCCTGGCCACCCTGCTGCTCAGTTGGAAGCTCGAGCTCCATCGTTTTGCCGGCGACCTCCATCCCAGCGAGATTCGCAGCGCAATTTGGCTCGCAATGCTGGCGTTCGTGGTCTATCCCTTGTTGCCCAACCGCCTCGTCGACCGCTGGCAGACCATCAACCCGCACGCCGTATGGGTCGCGATCATTGTGGTGGCGGCGGTAGGTTTTGCGAATTACGTGCTCATGCGCCGCTATAGCGCGCGGGGCATGTTCTACAGCGCGGTGCTGGGTGGGCTCGTCAGCAGCACCGCGACCGTGCTCGAATTGGGCGCAACGCTGCGCACGATGAGCGCGGACATGCTGCCCATGAGCGTCAGCATCACGCTGCTTGCCACGCTGGCCATGTTTGCGCGCAATCTGATTCTGCTCGCCATCTTCTCCCCCGCCGGGCTTCGCTGGGCCATGCCGCCACTGCTGGCCATGGCGGGTCTCGCTGCGATCATGATTTGGCGGCGACGCGGCACCGTCGCGCCGCCCGGCACCGACCTTAAGCTGGCGTCGCCGATTTCGCTTCAGCGAGTCGCCGAATTCGGGCTAGCATTCCTCGCCATTCAAGTCGCCACCACGCTGAGCCAGCGGCACTGGGGCCATGCGGGCACTTACGCGATCGCCGTGGTCGGAGGCATCTTCAATAGCGCCGGAGCCACCGCCGCTGTGGGCGAGATGGCGGCCCGCCACACCCTCGCGCCGCTCGCAGCCGGCGTCGCCACGGTGCTGGCATCCATGGCTTCGGCGGTGGCCAACGCCCCGGTGATGAATCGCGTGCTGCGCCATTCCAGGCTGGGCTGGACCAACGAAGTGCTGGCCTGGGCGCTGGCCGGCGCCGGCGCCGTCGTCTTGGTGCTGCAGCAAGTGCATCCGTAACCTGAGAGCGCAATGCCCTCCACCGCGAAAGCACCCGCGCGCACGCACGAGCCGCCACGGACCGGGCGTTCGTCGGCGCGCGGCAGATTCTTTTTTCAATATTGCTTCTGCTTTGCATTGCTGCCCAATCTGCCCTTCTGGATTCTCGGTGCCAAGGAGGGCATCGGCGTCGCAGGCTGGTTCAGCCTCGATGCGCTCGTGCTCGGCATCCTGTCCCTCTACTTCAAGCCGGTTTGGGTGGTCGGCGCCTTCGCACTCGACTTCCTGATCGACGTGGCCGACGCCATTCGCATCTCCTATAACACGACGTTTACCGATGTCGTGCTCTCCTTTCGATACCTGCGCACGGCCATTGCCCGCAGCGAATTGATCGGTATCGGCCTGCTGATATTCGCGGTGATTGCCGCGATCGGTGTGGCGTGGCTGCGTTCGCGACCCAAGATTGCCGGCGCCGAACGCCGCGGCGCGACGCTGCTGCTCCTGTTGCTGCTCGCGACCTGGACGGCAACGGCTCGCGCGCACGTCGCACCCGTCTTGCTCGCCAGCAGTTGGCGCAGCCCTGCGTCGGATCTCGCGCGTGCATGGGTACGGGAGCAAATGTGGGCCATGCTGCGCGGCCGCGCCGCGAGCCTGGTGCTGCCGTCCGAATCTGCTGCCTCCGCAGCGGCACTCAGCATGACCGATGCCGGCGCTCATCCGGACTTCGTTATCGTGCTGGTCGAATCGTGGGGAGAGGCGAACGAACCGGAATTGCGCAATGCCCTATTGCAGCCATTCCTTGCCCGGGAGATCGCCCTCCGCTACCGGGTGCGCGAAGGCACAGTTCCGTTTTTCGGACCTACCGGGGCGGGCATTCTTCGCGAGCTATGCGGCGTGCGCACCGCAGTATTCGGCACACCAATGGCGGCTGTGGCCGCCGATTTCACCCAGTGCCTGCCGATGCGCCTGCAGCGGCAGGGCTTCAGCACGCTGGCCGTGGACAGTGCCGCCTCGTTCTGGCCCGGCGGCCGGAACTGGTACTCGCAATTCGGCGTCCAGCGGGTTATGGGATTCAACGACCTGCGAACTCTGGGGCTGGCTACCGTCGTCGCAGGCCCCTTTCGAGGTGTGGATGACGCCCAAGTGGCGGCGCAGCTTCCGGAGATTCTCGCCGCGGCGCGGCAGCCCGCCTTCCTCTATTTCCTCACCGTCAATGCCCACTTGCCGGTTCATTTCCCCCTTCCCTCGGACTCGACCGCGAATTGTTCCATCGCCGCCGTGACGCGCCAATCCCAACAGGCATGCGGCTGGTTCAAGATTGAGAGCCGAACTCTCGCCTCCATAGCTCAAGCCGCTTCGGCTCCGAACATGCCGAAATCCGTCATGGTCGTGGTCGGCGACCATGAGCCGCCCTTCGCGGATTCGGCCCGTCGAGCTTTCTCCCAAGACGCCGTGCCCTACGTCCTTCTGGTGCCACGCTAAAACCGCTACAATCAACCTCGTACGTGAGCATAGCGACCTCCCCCACCTCGAGCTCAGATGCTGCTAGCGTCAAAGCGACGGTTGGCGGCCTCGACCGCACGCTGCCGCTCGATCCGCTTCCCTTCACCATCGGCCGGCGCCCAAGCCATTCCCTCGCCATTCCTCTGCCGCAAATTTCCAGGGATCACGCCCAAATCGAACGCGAAGGCGGCGGCTATCTGCTGCGCGACTTGGGCAGCACGCATGGAACCCTCCTGAATGGTTCGCGGCTCAGTGGTGGATCGCAGCTGAAACCCGGGGACAGAATCGAGTTTCCCAACTGCCCGGGGGTGAAGATCATTTTCGATCCATCGCCCGACACAGCCAGCCTCTTCCTGTCGCAAATGCAGAAGTTGGGCGACTCCACTCAATCGAATGAATTCGACCGCTTACGCTTGCTGCTCGACTTCAGCCAGCGGCTGCACGGTGCTGGCGGCCTCGAGGATATCCTCTCGGCAATGCTCGACGCCGCGATCCGCCTCACCGGCGCCGAGCGCGGCTTTGTCTTCTTGCGCGGCGACGACGGCGCGCTCAAGCTCAACACTGGCCGCACCGCCGCTGGCGCGTCGCTGCACGATGACAGCGGCATTTCCCATTCCATCGTCGAGAAGGCCGCCGCCTCGTCTGAAGCCTTCGTGATGAACGACAGTCGCAAGGCTTCGAGCACCGATTTGGCTCAGAGCATCGTCGCTTTTGCCCTCCGCACCGTGGTTGCGGTTCCCTTGCGCGAAGGCGTTGGCGTGCTCTATCTCGACAGCCACTCCGCCAGCCCGGTGCTGGGACAGGTGAGCCGCGAAATGCTGGACTTGCTGGCAAACGATGCCGCGCAAGTGGTCATCAACGCCCAGCTGGCGCGCCGCCAAGAGGCCGCGCGCCTGATGGAAAAAGAGATGGCGCTGGCAGCATCGATTCAGCAGGGCTTGATGGCTACTCGCTTGCCCGCCATCGGTTTTGGCCGCCTCGACGGACTGAGCCAGGCATGCCTGCAGATCGGTGGCGATTTCTTCGATACCGTCGTTCAGCCCTCGACCGGCGAGGTGGCGCTAGTCCTCGCCGACGTGAGCGGAAAGGGAGCCGCGGCCGCCCTGCTGGCGGCCTCCTTGCAGGGCATTGTGCACGCTCAGTTGCAGGCCGGAATGGGCTTGGCGCAGATCGCATCCTTGGCGAATGAGTTCATTTGCCAGAGACTCGAGGGAGAGAAGTACGCCACCATGGTGATCGTCCGGCTGTGGCCGAACGGCGAGATCGAGTACATTAACTGCGGGCACATCCCGCCCATGGCCGCGGGGCGCGAAGGCTGCCGCTCGCTGGAAGCCAGCAACATGCCCGTCGGGCTGATCCCCGGCGCTGAATACGCCAGCTCCAGGCACCAGCTTGCGCCCGGCGAACGGCTATTGCTGCTCACCGACGGCGTTACCGAAGCGGCAAATGCCGAGCGCGAAATGTTCGGCGATGATCGCCTGGCTCGGGTCGTCACTGCTGGCTGTACCGTAGCCGAATTGGCCAGGGCCGTGCGCGAATTCTGTCAAGGCGCACCGCTTGCGGACGATCTCACCGTGCTTGAAGCCCGCTACGAACCCAACGCCGGCAACGCCTGATACCCTCTAGCGCCCGCGCGCCATCACTTCCTTGATCTTCGCCCAGGCGGCATCGCGCGCCTTGGCATTGTCCGCAGTTGCATCAGGCTGCTCACCGGCCCGCATGAAGCCGTGGCCGGCGCCATCGTAAATCACCGCCTCATAGGCTTTGCCCAGCTTCGCCGTGCTCGCGCGCGTCGCGGGAACCGTGGCGCTGATCCGTGCGTCATTGCCGGCATAGAATCCAAACACCGGCGCAGTGATCTTGGCTAGGGCATCCTCGCTTGGCGTAGAACCATAGAACACGAACGCCGCGCTCAGCCCTTTCCGCTCTGTTGCAAATTTGAAGCTCTCTCCGCCGCCCCAGCAGAAACCAATGACATAGAGTTTCTTGCTCGACGCCGGCTGCTTTAGCGCCCAATCGGCGGCGGCATTCAAATCGGCCTCAATCTGCTCGGGTTTGAGGTCGCGAATGGCGCGCCCCACCGCCGTCTGCCCCCCGAGCGCCTCCGTCCCGCCACCGTTGGGACCGGAGCCGGAAAGCAGGTCTGGCGCGATCGCAACATATCCGGCCGCGGCCAGCTCATCGGTCACTTCCTGCGCCCAATCCGACAGGCCAAAAATCTCGTGGATCACGAGCACAACCGGCCGCTTTGTCGAGGCCTCAGGATAGGCTACGAAAGCGCTGAGCGCACGCCCATCGTGATTGATCGTCACCATTTCGCGGTGGCGTGGCGACTGCTCCAGGCGGGCCTTCGCCCAGTCCTGGGCCGCCAACGGAAGAGCGGCGCACGCCGCGAGTACGAGCAAAGTCGGAATGCATCGCATATGCGATGTACCTTACCACAAGCATCTCCAACGATTGCCCTCAAGCCGCTGGTTGCGAAGCCGATAGTAGCGATATCCCCCTTCCTCAATATCCACGTAACTCTTGGCGTTTCAGCTATTTATGCGTTCCCGCGTCGTCCGGACAAATCTTTCAAAAGGTGCTGCGCGGCATCTCCCGAGCCAGGGCATCGGCTGTTTCGAATCGCTGGTGGGCCCGGCGGATCGCTGAAAGCACAGGGCCTTCCAAGGGGCAGGCGGCCTCCGATGCGATTGGCAGGCCAGATGCAATTTGTCAGCGTGAGTGGCAGGGACCGCTCGAAACCGCGTGACGGAGGACAACTCAATGACTGCTTTGATGAACCGTTTTTGGAGTGATGACAATGGCCAGGACATGGCGGAGTACGCCATTATGCTCGGCGTGATTGCCGCGGTGGTCTTGACCGCCATCACTCTTCTGGGCACGAACATCTCGACCCAGATCACCACGATCGCCGGCAAGATCATCGGCTCGTAGTTGGGGATGCCTGCCGCGGAGTTGGCAGCGCTCGGCGTGGGCGCGGTGGCGGCGGTTTGGGACTTGCGCTTTCGGCGCATCCCGCGCTGGCTCACCGTGCCCACCCTTCTTCTGGGGCTGGCGTGGCACGCCTGGCAAGGAGGCTTGGCCTCCGCGTTCTTGGCTGCCGCCGCCGGCCTCTCGCTTGGTCTCTTGCTCTTGATGCTCGGAGCGATCGGCGGAGGTGACGCCAAGCTTCTGGCTGCACTGGGCGCTTTGCTGGGTCTGCCTTTATGGTGCTGGACAATTGCAATCGGATTCATGGCCGCGGCGCTGACAGCGGTGCTGCAGTTGGCCCGGCAAGGTCGCATCGGCTTTCTGCCGGACGACTTGGCGGCGATCGTGCACGGCTGGCGCCAATTCGGACTGAAGCCGCATCCGGAGCGCAATGTGAACGCGCCCGGAGCGGTGACCGCTCCGTTCGCCGTTTCGCTGGCGATCGGAGTGTTCGCAGCGGTGCTGCTGCCGATGTTGGCGCGATGACGCGCTCCCGCCGAAGCCGGGGCCAGGCCATGGTGGAAACCGCCTTGGTGCTGCCCATGCTCTTGCTGCTCGTGTTCGGCACCATCGAGCTGGCGCGGGCCCTGAACATCATGCAGACGCTTGCCGATGCGGCCCGCGAAGGAGCGCACTGGTCAGCGATGCCGGCCGCGGGCACCAACAACTTGCCTTCGGTCTCGGACGTCCAGACCAGGGTCGCTAATTTCGCCTCAGCCAGCGGCATCACGCTCAACCCCTGGGATGTGAATGTGAACCAAGAGGTGGATCAAACCGAAGGCGGCCTCACTGTCAGCTTTAGCGAAGTGGACGTGAGCTACACCTACACCTTCATCACGCCAATGATTGCGGCGATCGTCCCGAGCCTCACGCTGCAAAGCCATTCGCTGATGCGCAATGAGACCAATTGATTCCAATTCGCGCAGAAAGCACCGCCACCGCGGCAACGAGCTGGTGGAGTTCGCCTTGCTCCTGCCGGCCTTGGCCATGTTCCTGCTGGCCGTTGGGCAAGGTGCCGAAGTGATGGGAACGTACCAGATACTCTGCAACGCCGCGCGCGAGGGCGCGCGCCTTTCGGTCGTGCCGGGCGAATTCGGCAATCCGAACGAGATCAAGGCCCGCGTGGTTGCATACGCCGCCGCCAACGGCGTCACAATCTCGGCCACTGCCGTCACAGTCAATCAGGGCGAGATCGTGAACCCCGGTGCAGGAGCCTGCAGCGCGACCAATGCGTGCATCAGCGCCTCCAAGGTTTCTGTGACGTACTCCTATCCGATCAGCGTGTTGTTGGGAGCGACCATCAACATGGGGGCCGCGGTGGAAATGAGGAATTTTTACTAATGAAGCGCAAACGAATGCTCGGACTCGCGGTGGTGGCGCTCGCATTTGCCGCCCTGGTCAGCCTTCTCGTCTATCGGGTGGCGCGCAGCGGTGGCGTGAAGGCGGCTCCCGCAATGGAAGCCGTGGTCGCCGCCGCTGGACCGCTCTCGATCGGACAGCAGATTCAGGACAGCGACTTGAAATTGGTCAAGCTCCCGCCGTCCATGCTGCCGGCCCACATCTACCGCTCGCAAACGGCACTGATCGGTCACGTGCTCACCTCGCCCGCCGTTCCCAACCAGGTGATCGTCGCCGAGATGGTCGCGCAGCCCGGCACCGGCGTCGGCCTGCCTCCCCTAATCCCCGCCGGCATGCGTGCGGTCTCCGTGAAGGTGAACGACGTGGTATCGGTGGCCGGTTACGCGATTCCTGGAACTCACGTCGACGTTCTGCTCACCGGAAACCCTCACCAGAACGGCGATCCCGCCGATGTCACTACCGTGACGCTGCTTTCCGACGTGCAGGTCCTGACCGCCGGCCAGCAGATGGAGCAGAGCCCCAACGGCAAGCCCGAAAAGGTCACGGTCATCACCTTGTTGGTGGACCCGGCCGGCGCACAGAAGCTGGCCCTGGCGGATGGCTACGGCCACATTCAGCTGGCTCTGCGGAATCCGCTGGACAAACTGGCTGAGAAGACGAACCCGCTGATCAACGCTACGCTCTACGGACAGCGATTCGAAGCCTCGCGCGGAGTCGGAGCCAGCCGCAAGCCCGCGCCCAAGACCACCACCCCTCCGCCGCTGCCGGCGGAATGGGCAGTCAAGGTGATTAGCGGAGATAAGCAGGAGGTCGTGAAGTTTCCGGAGCATGCCCCACGGGTTGCCGGAATCGAGCGCAGCGGGGAGCACCAACCATGAGCAAAGGCAAAACCAACTTCATGCGGGCCGTGATCGAGGGCATCCTCGCCGGGCTCGCCATCCTGGCCCTTGGTGGCCTCCGGGTCGCGGTCGCCGAATCGCCCAAGCCGGCACCTCCGGCTGCGCACATTGCGGTCGCGCACGGTTTCACGCTCTTGCCGATGACGGCGGAGTTGCAGGACAAGCTGATCGTTGCCACCCCGCTGACCATGCCGATGGCCGCTCCCACTCGCTTGGTCGTGCTGCCGGATCGCGCGCCCGTGCCTGCCGCCTTGACGTCGGCCTCAGATTCAGCTGCAACTTGGACCGCGCGCTTAGATCCCGCGAGCCTGGTGATGGCATTGCGCGGCGCGTTTGCGCCTGCGCCTGCGCACTTCGCCGCAGGCGCGATCCCAGCGCGGATTGCTGCAGCGAGCGCTCCGGCGCCTGCCGCCAATAAGAGCGGCGCGCCCAGCTTCCCGGTGCCGGCGCCGATCGGCACTCCGGTGGATCTTCAATTAGTCGCGCATCACAGCCTGGTCGTCCAGAGTCCGGTTCCGCTCTCGATGGTCTCCACCACGGACGACACTATCGCTCAAGCCATCGTCGTATCGCCCAACCAAGTTCTCGTCCAAGGCAAGACCCCTGGCGAAGTCTCCTTGCTCCTCTGGGACGCCGACTCCAATGCCCGCGCCTACACGGTGCAGGTGGGCCTCGACCCCATGCCGCTGGAACGCGAGCTCGATCGCCTTTACCCCAAGAGCCCGCTGAAGGTAACCGCCAGCGGTGACGCCTTGGTGATTACCGGCGCCTTGCAGAATGCCGCCACCGCCAAGCAGGTCTTGGACGTGGCCTCGGGTTTCTCCAAGCACGTGGTCAACAACCTCAGCGTGGACTCGGCCGATGATCCGGCCCAAGTCATGCTGCAGGTCCGCTTCGCAGAGGTGGATCGCAGCGCGGTGGCGCAATTCGGCGCGAACCTCATGTCCACCGGCGCCGGCAATACCGTCGGCTCCCTGTCCACGCAGCAGTTCGGTGCGCCCTCCGGCGTCTTGGCTCCAGGCAATACCATCAACAACCCTCCGGGTTCGGGCGTCGTGGCTGGCCCTGGCGCCAAGTTCGGCGTGAACAGCCTGCTCAACGTCTTCCTGTTCCGCAGCGACACCAACTTGGCGCTGACCATGCAGGCCCTGGAGCAACAGAACCTGCTGCAGATCCTGGCCGAGCCCAACCTGCTTGCGATGGACGGCAAGGACGCCAGCTTCCTCGCCGGCGGCGAATTTCCCTTCCCTGTGGTCCAGGGCCAGGGCGCGGTCAACAACGTGACCATCCAGTTCAAACCGTTCGGAGTCAATCTGCACTTCAAGCCCACCATCCTCCCCGATGGCACGATTGATCTGCAGGTGGCGCCAGAGGTGAGCGCGCTGGACTTCTCCAATGCGCTCACCGTGTCTGGCTTTTTGATTCCCGCCTTGAGCACCCGCCGCGCGGAGACCGAGCTTGAGCTGGGTGACGGTCAGAGCTTCGTCATCGCTGGACTCATGGACAATCGCTTGACGAAGAACATGTCGAAGCTCCCGGGCCTGGGCGACATTCCGATCTTGGGCAAATTCTTTCAGAGTCAAAACACCAGCAAAAGCCAGAGCGAATTGATGGTCATCGTCACCGCCCACCTGGTCCGCCCCACCTCGATCGCGCCCACCGGCCCGAAGATGCCCAAGCCGTTTCTGCTTCCCGAGAAGTTTGATCACAGTGGGGGCACCCAATGATTCAGCGCCGCAATCAGGACGGCCTCACCGCCGTGCTGGTAACGCTGCTGCTCACCGGCCTGTGCGGGGCCGCAGCGATGGCCGTGGATGTGGGGGTGCTCTATAGCGCACGCACCAGTGCGCAAAGCGCCGCCGACGCCGCCGCGCTGGCCGGGGCGTTTACGTTCCTCAAGCCCGCCAACGCGCAGCCGACAACGGCCACCAATGCCGCCATCGCGATGGCGAAAGCGAATAGCATTTTGGGCTCGGCCGCCGTCATCACCAGCAGCGATGTCACGGTGGACCAGGCCGACCAGCGCGTGACGGTGACGGTCCCGCGCCTCGGCAGCAACGGCATTCCTGCGTTCTTCCTTGGCATTTTCGGCGTGAAGCACACCGACGTCTCGGCCGTGGCCACGGCCGAAGCCTCGCCGGTGGCGACCGGCTCGATCTGCCTGCGACCGATCTTTGTGCCCAATACCATTCTGAGCACCGAGACCCCAACCCAAGCCTGCACCGATGGTCAAGTCATCCTTGGCCCTGACGGATCCATGAGCCCGTGGATGAAGGCGAATCCCGGATTGCTGGGCACTCTCAAGACGATCCGCCCGACAAGTCCGCAAGGTGCGTTAGCGCCCAGTCAGTACTATTCGCTGGATTTCAGCAATGGCGCTGGCGGAGGCGCTGCGGTTTACTCCTGTGCGCTGGGCAGCAGCCTTGCCGATTGCGGCATCACCCCGACGGTCGCCGCCTGCGGCACATCTTATCCAACCGAAAACGGCAATATGAAAGGGCCCACGCAGACGGGCATCGGCAATTTGCTAGGTGCGAACCCGGATACCTGGGTTGGACAAGGCGCCTACCAACACAGCAACGGATCCATCACGGACACCAGCACTCAATTGGTCGTCGCACCCGTGTGGGACGATTGCTGCCCGACCTGCTCGATCGGTCCCGGCGGCGGAAACGTCACCATCATCGGCTTCAGCAATTGGTTCGTGCAAGGCCTCGGAAGCGTTAGCGGCGATCCCGGCGTGATCGCGAATTTCGTGAATGCGGCGGGCTGCGCTGCTGGCGGCGGAGGCAATGGCGGCGGCCTTGCCACGAACGCCAGCTTTGGCATCCCCATCCGCTTGGTCACCCCCAACTGAGGAGCAGTTCCCCCCGCCATGATTCCGAAGATCACCATTTTTGCGGCCAGCGAAAGCGAGCGCCTACAACTCGAAAAGGCGGTCGAATCCAGCGGGCGAAGCGCGGCAGCAGGCCGCGCTTTGGCGTTTCCCCAGTCGCTCAGCACCGCCGATCCGCAGCTCCGCCAGTTCCAGGCGCAGGCAGCGCATGCCGCCCTGGTGGCCCTGCCCGAGCCCGGCGGCGAAGGGCCTGAAGTCGCCTTTGCCTTGGTGGCCTGGCTGCGCGCCCACAAGGCCAGCCTCCATGTTGTCGTTGTGGGTCCACTCGAGTCGCCGCAATGGATCGTGGGCGCCATGCGCGCCGGGGCAAGCGAGTATCTCGAACGTCCTCTCAAGCCCGGCGTATTGGAGGAAGCCATCGAGCGCTGGTCGCTCACCCGCGGCGCCGAAGCCCTGCAGCCCGCTACCCGCGGAAAGCTGATTGCAGTGGTGGGTTCCCGCGGAGGTTGCGGTTCGACTACGGTCGCGGTGAACTTGGCGCTCTCTATGCAAGCGCAGCGAAGAGAGGGCGACGCGCCGGTAGTGCTGCTCGATGCTGCGCCGCTGGGCCACTCCGCCCTGCACCTGAACCTCAAGCCGCAATTCACCCTGGCCGACCTCGTTGGCCACTGCTCTCGCCTGGATGCCGCCATGCTCGCCAGCTTGCTGGTGGCGCATGATTCAGGCCTGCAATTGCTGGCCGGCCCGGGCGCGCCGCTGCCCGCTGGCGATGCCCGCGACCACACCGCCTGGCTGGAGCTGATGCTGTTGCAGCATCCACTGGTGATTATGGATCTGTCGGCCCGCCTCGACAGCCTGACTGCCGCCGCCATCGAACACGCCGATCGCATTCTGTTCGTCACCCAGACGGACATGGTCTCGCTCTGGAGCGCGGCCAAGGTTCGCCAGTACCTCGACGCCGATTCGCGCCTCAAATTCGAACTGGTTTTGAATCGCTTCACCGCCACGCCAGAAGTGGATTTGAGCGGAGTAGAATCCATCACTCATGCCCAGGTGCTCTGGAAACTCCCCAACGCCCACGCTCTTGTGGTCGAGGCCATCGAGCGCGGCGAGCCGCCCGCCTCGAGCACCAAGTCCGATCTCGCTCGCAGCTATCACGCGCTCGCCTCCAACCTGCTGGGCCGGCCGCAGCGACGGCGCCGGTCATGGATTCCCTTCCTCCGCCTCCGCGCTGCCCAGACCTAACTCGATCGAGCTAGATTCTTATGCCCCTCACCGCCGAAATCAACTTTCAGCAGATCAAGCGCGACTACCACAAACGCGTGCTCGAGCGCTTGAACCTCGAGCACTTGGACCGCATGCCTGCCGAGACCGCGCGCCAGGAGGTGGTCGGCCTCATCCGGTCCATGCTGGCCCTCGAATCGGTTCCACTTTCTTTGGCCGAGCGCGATGACCTCGTTCGCGATCTGCTCGATGAGATATTCGGCTTCGGCCCGCTCGAGACATTCCTGCGCGATCCGCTCGTCAGCGATATCCTGGTCAACCGCGCCGACCAGATCTATGTGGAGAAGAAAGGGCGGCTTCAAAAGACCCCGGTCACCTTCCAGGACGACGCGCACTTGCTGCGCATCATTGACCGCATCGTCTCCCGCGTCGGCCGCCGCGTGGATGAGAGTTCGCCGATGGTGGACGCCCGACTTCCCGATGGCTCGCGCGTCAATGCCATCATTCCTCCGCTGGCGCTCGATGGCCCTTGCCTGTCCATTCGCCGCTTCGGCAGCGATCCGCTCACGGGCGCCAAGCTGCTCGAGCACAAGGCGCTGACCGAGGCCATGCTCAGTTTCCTCGAATGCTGCGTCGTCGCGCGCCTGAACATCATCATTTCCGGCGGTACAGGCGCCGGCAAGACGACGCTGCTCAATGTGCTGAGCGGCTTCATCCCCGAGCACGAGCGGGTCGTGACCATCGAAGACGCAGCCGAGTTGCAGCTCAAGCAAGAGCACGTCGTGCGCCTCGAGACCCGCCCTCCCAACGTCGAGGGCCAGGGCGCCGTGCGCCAGCGCCAATTGGTGATGAACAGCCTGCGCATGCGCCCCGACCGCATCGTCATGGGCGAGTGCCGCGGTGAAGAAGCCATTGACATGTTGCAGGCCATGAACACCGGCCACGACGGCTCCCTCACCACCATCCACGCCAATACCCCGCGCGACGCCCTGGGACGCCTCGAAACCATGGTGAACATGGCCAACCTCAATCTGCCCGACCGCGCCATTCGCCAGCAGATTTCTTCCGCCCTTCACCTCGTAGTCCAGCTCTCGCGCTTGTCCGACGGTACGCGCAAGGTCTTGAGCATCGCCGAGATCACCGGCACCGAAGGCGATGTGGTGTGCATGCAGGAACTGTTCAGCTTCGAGCGCCAGGGCCTGACCGAAAGCGGCGGCGTGAAGGGCCGCTTCCGCGGCCACGGCATCCGCCCGCACTGCGCCGAACGTTTGGCCGCCGTTGGCCAAAAAATGAATCCCGCCTGGATGGAAGACGTGATGGTCATCTGACCAAGGATTGCACCCATGGGACTTCTCATTGTTCTCATCTTCGTCGTGGTGGCCGCCCTGGTGTTTGGCTTGGGCATGTCGTGGGACCGCCGCGACCATCGCATCGAGCAGCTCAAGGAGCGGCTGGAGCTGATTCAGCGAGCGGAGAAGCGCCAGCCTCGCCCCAGCCTAGCTTTGATCCGGGACGATCTCATGAGCGAGATCCCGGCCCTCAACCGCTGGCTCGACCAGATGGGCCGCGGCACCGCGCTGCGCAACTGGCTCCGCCAGGCCGGCATGGGAATGCGCCCCGGCAAGTTCGTCCTGCTCAGCGCCGGGCTCGGCCTGATCGGCGGCATGTTTGGCCTGGTTTGGCTCCCGTGGTACGGCATGCTGGCAGCGGGAGGTCCCGCGGCCTTGCTTCCCTATGCGTGGGCGAAGCGTCAACGCTCCAAGCGCTTGGCCACGTTCGAGACCCAATTCCCCGAAGCCATTGATCTCTTGGTTCGCGCCAGCCGCGCTGGGCACCCCCCGGGCGCGGCACTCGAGCTGATTGCCAACGAAATGCCGGAGCCGGCAGCCAGTGAATTCCGCCAGGTCTTCGATCAGCAGCGCTTCGGCCTGCCCTTGCGCGACTGCCTTATGAATCTCGCCGAACGCATTCCGCTGGTGGATGTGCAGTTCTTCGCCACCGCCATGGTCATTCAGCGCGAGAGCGGCGGCAACCTCGCCGAAATCCTGGAGAAACTAGCCTTCATCATTCGCGAACGCCGCCAGATTCACCGCCAAGTCAAGACCCACACGGCGCAAGGCCGCATGACCCTCTATGTGCTCCTTGGCATGGCCCCGATCCTGCTCATTGCCATGCTCTTCCTTAGCCATGATTTCGTCATGCCGATTTTCACCGACCCCATCGGCCGCGCCATGCTGGGCGTCGCTACGGTGCTCCAGATCGTGGGCTGTTTCCTGCTCAACAAGATCGTCACCATCGAGGTCTAACCATGGGCTTTTTCGCTATGGCACTCATTGTGTTCTTCGCCGTCGCGCTGGGTGTCTTTGCACTCGGCCTCATCTGGATGGCGCCGGGCTCCGCCGCCGGCAGCCGCCTGCGGCAGATGCTGGGCATTGATCCACCGCCGAAGCCGACCCTCTCCAGGAAGATTGCGGGAACCATCGAGCGCGCCATCGATCCCGCTTCCAAGCTGCTGCCGCCCTCGGCCAAGCAAGCGTCGCAAGTCCGCCGCTGGCTGATCCAAGCGGGCTATCGCGAGGATCGCCACGCCCGCTACTTCTTCGGCATCCGCGCCCTCTCCGTGCTGTTGCTCCTCATTGCCGTGCTCGGCACCGGCATTGAGCGCCGCGCGCCGCTGGCGTTGATCGTCGCGCCGGCCATCGGCATGATGCTGCCGCGCTTCCTGCTCAAGAAGCGGCTCGCGGCTCGCTCCAAGCGCATCCGCCTGAGCTTGCCCGACGCTCTCGACTTGATGGTGGTCTGTGTCGAAGCCGGCCTGGGTTTGGATCAGGCCGTGCAGCGCGTCTCGGCCGAGTTGAAAAACGTGCATCCCGACTTGTGCAGCGAATTCGAACTCATGGGTCTGGAGCTGCGCGCCGGCGTTCCCCGCAGCGAGGCGCTGCGGCACTTGAGCGAGCGCAGCGACGTGGACGATTTGCGTTCGCTGGCGGCAGTTCTGATCCAATCCGACCGCTTCGGGACCAGCATCGCCACGGCGCTTCGGGTGCAGTCCGATGCACTCCGAATCGAACGCCGCCAGCGGGCGGAAGAAGCCGCTGCTAAGCTCTCGATCAAAATGCTTCCCGTGCTCGCGCTATTCGTTTTCCCCGCCGTGATGGTCGTGGTCTTGGGCCCGGCGGCCATCGCGTTGATCCGGCACTTGGGGCCGGTCCTCACTGCCCAGTAAGGAGTACCCGATGTCTGCCACCATCGCTCATGCCCTGCCCGGCTACGCTGTCAACCGCACCCGGCAGGTCTTTCTGGCCACGGAGTTGCGATTTGCCGACCGATTCTTCTCCCGACTTCGCGGTCTGCTTACCACCCACCCGCACGACTTCAGTTTCGGCCGCGGCTTGTGGATTCACCCCAGCAAGGGTGTGCACGCCATGGGCATGCGCTACGCCATTGACGCCGTGTACCTCGATCGCCAGCACCGTATCATTCATATCCACCGCGACCTGCGCCCTTGGCATCTGGGCGCCATTCGCAAGGACGCAGCCGGCGTGCTCGAGCTTCCCGCCGGTGCAGTCGAGCGCACGCAAACGCAAGTCGGCGACGAGATCGCCATTTGCGCGGGCGTTGCCGGATTGTGACCTCAGGCTGCGGCACCTCCGCCTGGAGTAAAATCCACCCGGAGGTCCTATGCGATTGCTCCGTCCGAGCTGGCTCATTTGTCCTTTTCTCGTCGCAGCGGCATTATGCTGCGCTGTGGCTGGCCAGGCCCCAATCCAACCGCAGGCCGGCGACACCGTGCTGCGCGGCGGTTGGATTGTGGATGTGACGCAGGGCCGCGCCGTGCGCAATGCCGGCACCATCATCCACGCCGGCGTGCTCGTAGCGGTGAACGTACTGCTGAACGGCCTGGTCCTTGCTCCGGCACATGTGGTGGACCTAGCATCGGACGAATACATCTTGCCTGGAATCTTCGACCTTCATGCCCACTATGCCGTGGATTTGTTCAATCAAGGCCGCGTGGATGAGTACCATGTCAACCCGGTTCTGTTCCTCGCCAATGGCGTGACTTCCACTTTCCCCGCTGGCGAAGTAGATCCCGTTGGCATGATGCAGGCCCGGGAGCGCATAGACTCTGGCCAGCAAGTCGGACCCCGCATCTTCAATTCCGGCCCCTATTTTGGCAGCGCTCGTCCCGGCTGGAACAACGCCCAGGAGACCCCCGACCGCGTCCGCACGGAAGTGGACTTCTGGGCCGCCCACGGGGTGCGCGGATTCAAAGCCAAAGGCATTCACCCCGAACAGCTTCAGGCCCTGATTGACGAGGCCCATCTGCACGGAATCAGTGTGACGGCGCATCTGGACTCAGGCTTCCGGAATTCTGTCAATCCGCGCGATGCCATTCTCATGGGCATCGATCGCATCGAACATTTCGTGGGCGGGGATGCCTTTCCCGCGTCCCGCCCGGCCTATGCTTCCCTTCAGAACCTGACCCCGGACAATCCCGATGTCCAGGCGGAATTCCGGCTGTTCATCCGCCAGCACGTTTTCTTCGACCCCACCATCACCGCGTATGGTTACTACGGCACCCAATCCTCGCCCGTCTTCAAGGATTGGATCGACGAATCACAGTTCCTCACACCCTATGCACGCACCGTCGTCACCGGGCATCCCCGCCGTGTGAATCAGCAATTCGAAGCGATTTTCAAAGTCAAACAGCAATTGGTCAAAGCCTTCTACAAGGCCGGCGGCCGCGATTGGATCACTTTGGGCACCGATCATCCCAGCTGGGGGCAGTTTTTCGAGGGCTTCGGCGCCGACCGCGAGCTGCAAACTTATGTCTTGGCTGGCATTCCGCCCGCCGATGCGCTCCGCTTTGCCACTATCAATGGAGCCCGCGCCCTCAACGTCGCCTCAAAACTCGGAAGCATTGAGGTAGGGAAATATGCGGATCTCTTCATTGTGCGCGGCAACCCCCTGCAAGACATCACCAACACCCGGCGCGTGCGCCTCGTCATGAAGGCCGGCCGCGTTTATGATCCTGCGGAACTCTTTGCATCTGTGGTTGGCAAGATGGGACCGGCCGGGCCAGAGGACGCGGACCAATGGAAGGGGCGACTGAACATCAAAGACCCCACCTTCGGCATTCACTAGTTGGTCAGGATGCCAAGTGCTATGATCGGCGCTGGCCGCCATGCAAGCCCTCACGCTCGATGACTTTCGCCAGGCGCGGGTGCACGTCGCCGCGCACGCCTACCACACGCCCCTGCTGGGCAGTCGTCTTCTCGGCGAGCGGAGCGGCTTCGAGGTTCGACTCAAAGCCGAGCAGTTTCAGCGCACCGGCTCATACAAGATTCGCGGACCGCTCAACAAATTCCAGCACCTCACCGAGGCGCAGAAGCGAAGCGGAGTCATCTGCTCGTCAGCCGGAAACCACGCCCAAGGCGTCGCCCTGGCCGCTGCGCTGCACAAGATTCCCGCCGTGGTATGCATGGCCGCAAACGCAACGCCGAGCAAGATTGCCGCGACCCGCGGCTACGGCGCAGAGGTCGTGCTCGAAGGCAGCATTTGGGATGAAGCCGACGCCAAAGCCCGGGCGCTGGTCGCCGAGCGCGGATACACCTACATCCATCCGTTCGACGATCCGCAGCTCATCGCCGGCCAAGGCACCATCGGCCTGGAACTCTTCGAAGATTGGCCGGAGATCGAGATGGCGATTGTGCCCATCGGCGGCGGCGGATTGATCTCCGGCATTGCCATGGCGCTCAAGGCGCAAAACCCGAAGATCCGCATCGTCGGGGTTGAGTCCGCGGGTGCGCCGGGTATGCGGGAAAGCGTGGCTGCCGGCCATGTGGTGACGCTCGACCGGGTGGATTGCATCATTGACGGCTTGCGCGTGAAGCGCGTCGGCGAGAACACCCGCTGGGTCGCGGAGCATTTCGTCGAAGACGTCGTGACCTTGCCGGACGCGCAGATATTTGAGGCCCTGATTTGGGTCATGCATCATTGCAAGTTGGTGGTCGAGGGCGCTGCCGCCGCACCGGTTGCCGCTTTGCTGCATGGTTTGATACGCGCTCGCCCCGGCACCAAGGTGGCGTGCGTGCTGAGCGGCGGCAACGTCAACCTGGACCAATTGCGCGGGTTGAAGTGGAATTAGGAGGCAAAATGCACCGTGGATTCCTGATCGCAACCGCCCTCTGCGTCTTGTCGTTGGGCTTAGCCGCCCAGTCCGCGAGGCCCACCATCGTGGTGGCGCAATTCACCGCTAAATCCGGCGTGGATTGGCCTTACGATTTTCAGATTCTGCAGAAAGAGACCGTCGCGAAGCTGCAGCTGAAGCTCAAAGACAAAGCTGTGGTCACCGCTGATGCATCTGGAGCATCCGGCGCATACACGTTGGACGGCGAAATCACGCGCATGTATCAGTCCAACAATTTGGACGTGCATGCGGGCGGCACCTCCAGCAACAACGAAACCATCAATGTCCATTACTGGCTGGTGGACTCGACCGGCAAAAAGGTCTTCGACAAGACCGCCACCTACATCACCGGCGCCACGGGATCCTTTTCCAACGCGCAATTCGGGACGGCAGGGCCGATGGCAAAGGACTTGGAAAGCGACTTGGCCAGCCGCGTAGGCGGCGCGAAGATTTATTCTGAGCGGTAGTCGCGGGCACCCGTCTTGGGGTCTTCGTAAACGCGGGTGATCTCGCCGGTGCCAGGGTCGCGAAACACCTCCGAAGTCGGTCTTTGTCCGCTGCTCGCACGACCCCGATAGCGGCGCCGGTCAACCGCGAAATACAGCCAGACAAGCGCGGCAATGACCGCAGTTGGGATCAAAAATGCTGCCATTGGCTACTCCGGTGGCGGCGGGTCAAGAACAACTGCTGTTCCGTACGCAACCACTTCCGACATCGTCTGCCCCATCTCTGAGGAATCAAACCGCATCATCACCACCGCGTTCGCGCCCACCAGCTTGGCGTTCTCCACCATCCGGTCAATGGCGTGGCGGCGCGTGTCCTCAACCAGATGGGTATATTCAGTGATCTCGCCTCCGGCCAGCGACCGAAGCCCAGCGGCCACATTGCCGACCAAGCTCCGGCTGCGCACCACCACGCCGAAGACTTGGCCCATGACGCGCTTCACTTGATACCCCTCAGCTCGTTCTGTGGTTGTGACCAGCATGGTTTCGATCCCTCAGATTGCCATCGTGACACAGATTAACTACCGATACAATTCGGAATGGCTTCAGCTCCTGGTGGCAATCGCGCTTTGGCAGTGCTCGCGCTGGCGCTGCTGCTGGCAATGGCACCGTGGTTCACCACGGCAGCCATCTTGGCACCCTTGCGCGTGGAGTGGCGCCTTACAGGAAGCCAAGCGGCGTGGCTTACCATTGCCGCGCAAATGGGTTTCGTTGCCGGTGCACTCGCCTCAGCGCTGGCCAATTTGGCCGATTTGATTCGACCGCGCTGGCTCATGCTGGCCGGCGGATTGGCGGCCGCCGGCGTCAATGCGCTGCTTTCCCAATGCCACAGTTTCGGCGCGGCGTGGCCCTGGCGGTTCGCGACCGGCGCATGCCTCGCGTTGGTGTATCCGCCCGCGCTCAAACTCATGGCTACTTGGTTCCGGAGCGGTCGTGGCACGGCGCTGGGGATCATGGTCGGAGCCCTGACCGTCGGCGCCGCGCTGCCGCACCTCGTCAGTGGCGTAAGTGCAGCCAGTTGGCGGGGGGTCGTCATCGCCACATCCTGGATCACAGCGGCAGGTGGACTGCTGGGCGGCATCGCTGGCAAGGAAGGGCCCTTCTCCTTCGGTCGCGCGCGCTTTGATGTTCGCGAGATCGTGCAAGGGTTCTCTAATCGCGGCGTGCGGCTCGCAACCGTCGGCTACCTCGGCCATATGTGGGAGATGATCGCCATGTGGAGCTGGCTGGGCGCTTACATGGCGGCCCAATTCGCACGTGCCGGGGTCGACGCCAGCACCGCAGCCGTCGTGACGTTTCTGGCCATTGGAGCCGGCGGCCTGGGATGTTGGCGCGGAGGCGTTCGCAGCGACCGCGGCGGACGCGAGCCGGCAGCCTTGCTGGCACTGGCCATCTCTGGTGGCTGCGCCCTCTGCCTCGGCTGGATTCCAGCCTCGAATCGCCTGCTGCTTTGCCTCGTCATCGCGATCTCGCTGATTTGGGGATTTTGGGTCGTCGCCGATTCCGCTCAGTTCTCGACGTTGGTGACCGAACTCAGCGATTCGCGCTACGTCGGCACGGCGCTCACATCGCAGCTTGGTCTCGGCTTTACCTTGGCATCGGTCACCGTGTGGTTGATTCCCTGGATCTTGCAGCGCGGCGGCTGGGGCTGGGCCTTCCTTGCCCTAGCTCCTGGCCCAATCGTTGGGATCGTCGCCATGAGCCGGCTCGCCCAAATTCGGCGGCAGGTTGCGGCCAGCGCCCGCGGGCGGTAAGATGAGCCCCGATAGGCGGTGCTCCATGAATCGTCGGCATTTCCTCTCCTCTGGCGCTGGTCTCGCCACCGCCGCGCTCCTCAGCCATCCCTTGCTGGAGCGGTTGGCGGCCGCCCCGCTGGACCTTCCCTCAGATCGCCTCTTCCAAAGCGATTCGGAAGCATACTGGGCTGCATTGCGCAAGCAGTTCTTGATTCCCGCCGACGAAGTCTACTTCAACAACGGCACCTGCGGCTCCAGCCCGGCGCCGGTGCTTAAAGCCATTTTCGACGGCTATCACGCGACTGAACCCATGGCTGATGCCAATCCTGAGGATTATCCGATCTGGGGATATGGTCCGTGGAACGAGTTCCGCGACCCGCTGGCAGCCTTCATCGGCTGTGACCGGGATGAGCTGGCGCTCGTCCGGAACGCCACTGAGGCCAACAACTACATTTCCCAGGGATTCGACATGAAGCCGGGAGAAGAAGTCCTCATGACCGACCAGGAGCACGAAGGCGGCGAGAACGGATGGCTCCTGAAGGCCAAGCGCTACGGCATCGCGGTCAGGAAAGTTGCACTGCCCAAGCCGCTCCCAACCCCCGCTGATGCGTTGAACCTGATCAACGATGCCATCACTCCGCAGACACGCATGCTGTTTTTTAGCCATATCACGACCGCCACCGGAGTCGTGCTGCCAGCAAAGGAACTCTGCACGCTGGCGCGCAGCAAAGGACTACTTTCGGCAGTGGATGGCGCCCATGTCACCGGCATGATGCAGCTCAATGTGCACGATATCGGCTGCGACTTTTATACCTCGAGCCCGCATAAGTGGCTGCAAGCCCCCAAAGGCAGCGGGTTCCTCTACGTGCGCAGCGGCATGGAAGGCAAGCTCTGGAACACCATCGTCAGCTCTTCCTGGGATGATCCCAAAGGCGGAGCCTACCGCTTTCAGCAAATCGGAACCTCGAATGTGCCCGCGCTTTGGGGACTGCGCGCCTCAATCGAATTCGCGAACCAGATCGGTATGGACAAAATTGAATCGCGGCACCGCCAACAGAACCAATACATTTTGGACGAGATGGAGAAGCGCGGCGCCACCAACGTCACCGGCCTTGACCCCGGGCTGCGCTGTGGCATAGTTTCGGTTAACGTCCCCCCCATTCAGCGTATGCCGCTGGAAATTTGGATGTGGAAAAACCACAAGATCCGCATTCGCGGAAGCGAGCCCTCGCGTCTGCGCCTCTCGACCCCGTATTACCTGCTGCGCGCCGACATGGATCGCTTCTTGGCCGCGTTCGATGAATATAGGAAGATCACCGCGACAGCATGAAGCTGCTGCTTGGTCCGGCTCAGGTGGCGGGTTGGCTGGAACCTGCCGCGCTGGAAACGGTGATTCGAGAAGCGATGATCGCTCTGAGCTCAGGCGCGGCCACCGCACCTCCGCGCATCGCGGTTCGTACGCCGCTCGGCCTACTGGCCGCCATGCCCGGTCGCGCGGCGGGCGTTCTGGGAGCCAAACTGGTTTCCGTCTTTCCTGAGAATCCCACCCGCGGCCTCCCCGGCCACCAGGCACTGATCGCCCTGTTCGACGAATCCACCGGCGAGCCGCTCGCACTACTCGACGGAACCGCGATTACGGCAGCACGAACTGCGGCCGTTTCCGCAGTCGCGACTCGATGCCTGGCCCGGAACGATGCCAAGGTTTTGGCGATACTCGGCACCGGCGTGCAGGCCGCGGCGCATTGGCGGGCATTGACTACAGGGTTTGGATTTCAGCGGGTTGTAGTGGCTGGGAGAACGTCAGCAAGGGTGCTGGAATGCGCAAAAGCCTGGAATGCCGTGCCCGCGCCCAGCTTTGAGGCCGCCGTGCGCGATGCCGAAGTGGTCTGCGCCTGCACCCACGCCGACCTGCCGGTGGTGCGGCGCACCTGGCTGCGGCCCGGCACGCACGTCAACTCAGTCGGCATTGGCGGCCACGAACTGGACCAGGCCGCGCTGGACGACGCCCTGCTGGTAGTCGAAGCCATGACGGCCTTCGATCCGTTTCCCATTGGGGCCTACGAGCTTCAGGGGCGTTCCGCATCCGGCGCCTGCGAACTCGGAGCGATCCTGGCCGGCCGTGCCTCGGGCCGGTCGGACCCTGCGCAAATCACCGTCTTCAAGTCGGTCGGTCACGCGGTGCTTGACGTCGCCGCCGCAGCCCATGTTTGGCGTCAAGCCTCGCATGTTAGGATGAACTCCGATGAGTCCCAGCAAGAATCCGCCCGGTGAAAGTCGCCGGGAAATCCTCCGCACCGCGGCGCGGCTGTTCCAGGAGCGCGGATATGATGCCACCTCGATGCAGGACATCGCCAGCGCGTTGAATTTCTCCAAAGCCGCGCTGTACCACCATTTCGAGAGCAAAGAGACCATCCTGTTCCAAATAATGAGCTACGGCATGGATGTCTTCGAGGAAAAGGTGGTGCAAGCCGTGAGCGACATCGCCGATCCCGAAGAAAGGCTGCGCGCCTGCGTCGCGCGACACGTCGGGCTGGTGCTCAGTGGACGCGACCGCGAAATCACGGTCATTCTCCACGAGAATCGCACTCTCCCTGCAGAAGCCGGACGCCAGATCAACAGCCGCAAGAAGGCCTACGTGATCTATTTAGCGAGCCTCATTGCAGAAGTTCAGTCGCGCCGCGGCATCGCCCAGCCCAAAGTCAATCCGCAAGTCGCCGCATTTGCCTTGCTGGGCATGATCAACTGGATGTACCAGTGGTACCGCACCGAAGGCAATTTCGGTGAAGCCCTGATCGCCAGCCAATACACCGCTTTGTTCTTCGAAGGCTTCCTCGCCAGCGCTCCTTGAGGCAGCAGTCATGGCCGGCCGCTATCCGTTCAACCACTTGGCCGCAATTCGCCATCTGCGCGATCGCGACCCGCGCATGGGCGCATTGATCGCCGAAGCTGGGCGCTTCCGCATGACCTTAGAGCCGCACCAGCACCCCTTCGAATCCTTGCTCAGCTCCATTCTCTACCAGCAACTACATGGCTCCGCCGCAGCCGCCATTCTGCAACGCGTCAAAGATCAAATCGGCGGGGGCGGCTTCCCTTCCCCTGCGCAATTGCTGCACGCCAGCGATGAATCGTTGCGCGCCACCGGGCTTTCGCGGCAGAAATCCGCAGCACTGCGCGATCTGGCTGCCAAGACGCATGCGGGTGTCGTCCCGGATTGGGTGGAATTGACCCGATTGGACGACGCCGCCATCATTGAGCGCCTGACCACGGTTCGAGGCGTAGGCGTCTGGACCGTTCAAATGCTGCTGATGTTTCGCTTGGGGCGCCCCGATGTTCTCCCGGTTCTCGATTACGGCGTGCGCTACGGGTTTCAGCTAGCCTACCGCAGGCGCGCAATGCCGACGCCCAAGGAGCTCGCGAAATTTGGCGAGCGCTGGAAGCCCTACCGCAGCGTGGCGAGTTGGTACTTGTGGCGGCAGGTCCACCTGCACCGCGAGAAGGCCGCCCAAGCTCGCAAGGCCGACTCCCACCGCATCAAAAGCTGAGGCGGGCGGAGAATTGCAACTCGCGCGGCGTCAGCTCGCTGGAGATGCCGAACGTGGGAGTTCCCAATGATGCCGGCGCCGTAGGTCCGTTGCCGTAGGTGCCGTTGAACCCGACAAAATTCGCGTGGTTGAAGACATTGAACGCCTCGGCCCGCAAGCGCAGGCTCATCCGTTCGCCGATCGCAAACGGCCGCTCAACAAATGGATCGAAGCTGTAGATCGGTGTGCCCCTTCCACTATTGCGCGCGATCACCACGCCGTTCACCACCGGTCGGTCCGTCTCCTGCCGATTGTTGCCTCCGTTCGTGCTGCCCGTCACGATGTTGTACGCCAACCCTGAGGCTAGAGTGGTGACGCCGCCGAACGATATTTGGTAAAACGCGGTGTAGATGCCGCTCAGAACGAAGCGCTGCCGCTGATCAAAAAGTGCATTGCCCTTCTCTTGCAACCCGGTCACCGCAGGGTCGTTCGGGCTCTGTCCGGTCGCATCGGGATCCACCGTGTCCAATGCATGCGACCAGGTATAGCTCGCCAGTGCCTGCAAATGATGACTGAACTTGTGGTTGAGATTGACTTCCAGCGCATCGTACCATGCCGTGCCATCGTTCACGGTCGTCTCCACTACGTCGTACTTCGGCGTCACCCCGATCGAGGCGTCATAAATCCAAAGCGGGCGTCCTGCGTTCGCCGCGGCCGCGCTTCGGTTCTGGCCTTGCGCCGCTCGCGTGAACGCCGGCGGCGCATCAATATCGAGCGGCCGGTCGATCCGCAGCGTGTGGTTTCCGATGTAATCGGCGCTCAGCACCCAGTTGCGCGGGAATGAATGTTCCACGCCGAACGTCCACTGCTCCGAATACGGATTCAGCAGCTCTGAAGGATATCCCTCCAGTACCGAGGTCGGCAGGAATTGATTGTAATAGCTCGCGAATCCAGGGCGCAGGAACAGGCTCAAGCGCGGGGTATCGGCGCCGGTCGGGAACGCCGCCCAAGGAGCCACAGTCGTTGGGAATCCCGGCTGCCCAGGTGCTACCGTGAAGTTGAAGAACCCGGTCGGCCCAGTCAGCGCATAGCTGGCTTCGGCATTGTCGTGAATCTGCGAATAGTAGATGCCGTATCCTCCGCGCACCACCGTATTGGCCATGGGACTATAGGCAAAACCAATGCGCGGCGCGAAATCCCTTTTCGACTGGGCGAACGTTTGGCGCTCGTACCGCAAGCCCAAATTCACGGTCAAGTTCGATCGCGCTTGAAAATTATCCTGCACGAACATCGCGCCGAGCGTGTCATTCACCGTGTAGGTGCCATTGCCGAAGCTCTGGGTAAAGCTGGCCACGTTCTTAATGTTGCTGGTGTATGCCGGGCTTTCGCAGAAGGCCACCGACTGTCCCGCAAGGGTGGGATCGCAGGGATTAAACGTGAAGCTGCCCAAAAATGCCGGCCCGCCGAATTCCTGGCTGTTGCCTCCGTTGTGGCTGATGATCGCGTCCGCGCCAAATTGGACCGAATGCCGCCCCCAGGTACCTTCAAGCGTGTCGGCGACCTCGTATTGGCGGTTCAGCAGCAGAGCGGACTGGGAGGTGCCGCTGGTGAACGTCTGAACCCCGACGATGGGTACCACGAAGGCGGTGCTGTTGTTCACCGGATCGAACTGCGTGATGGGAGAGGCCAACTGAAATTGAAGGCGGAGCGCGTTGACCATGGTCGGCGAGAGCACATAAGTATCGCCGCCCACCACCGAATAGGTGCGCCGCTGAAACACGCGGTCGGTCGTGGGCAAGGTGTTGCCACCCACCGATCCATTCGGGTTGGTGTCGTAGAAGGAATCAATATCGCCACGGAGAAACATGCTGTGGTTCGAGCTGAATTGATGATCCAGCCGCCCGTAGAATAGCCCGCCCCGGTAATGTCCAATGAAATCTCCGGGCGCCAGCGGTGAAATGACCGGAGATGCCCGGCGCCGCGCACTCACCTCGCCAGCTACTGCGAACTGCGTGTGCTCGCCTGCAGGTCCGCTCACAACCCAGTCGCCCTGATTGAAAATGTCGTTGGTTGGATGAGCTGAAGCGCTGGTGCTCGCCAATCCGCTCAGGCTCGCCGCCGTGCCGTTGGGCCGGAAGGTATATTCGCCTGACCCGTGCAGTTGATCGCTTCCGCTCTTCGTGACGATATTGACCACCCCGCCGGTGGTGGCCCCGTACTGGGCCGAGAACGCGTTCTCCAGCACGGTAATCTCCTGCACCGCATCGGCAGGTATGGCGCTGAAAATTGTCTGCCTCCCCCAACTGTCATTGCCGTTTGCACCGTCAACCGCAAATGAGGTCTGCCGACGTCCTGAGCCGCCGGTCGTAATCAGCGTTTGATTGGTGAAAGTGTCACCCATGTTGATCGCCGGGCGATTGGCCGAATTCAACAGTGGCAGATTCGTGATTTGGTTCCCTAGCAAGGGCGTGGCTTCAATCTGCCGTGCGTCCAAGCGGTCACCCAACTGCGGTTGGTCCGCTCGCACCTCACCAACCGCGCCGGTGACGGTGATTTCGCTGGCGCTGCCCTGCACCCCGAGCGGCAGGTCAATGGTTGCCGTGGCGCCGCCGATTAAGGTCAAGTCGCCGATCATTGCGGTCGCAAACCCGGGCTGATTGGCCGTGAGCGTGTACGTGCCGGACACCGGCAATCCAGCCAATGTGTAATTGCCCTCGGCGTCGGTAGTGGCGGAGCGCACGACACCGGTGGCGGCGTTGCGCACCTCAACCCGCGCGCCGGCCACGGCGGCGTGACTGGGGTCGGAGACATGTCCGCGGAGGGTGGCGCTGTCGGTGGTCTGTGCAACACCGAAGCAGCCTAGGAACAGGCCGCAAAGAGTGGCGCAGAACAGGAATCGAAGGCGCATGCTTCGACTCTAATTCTCGTCGCCCACTACTACCAGCGGCGTCGGTGGCCTACCTGTGCTCGGCCATGATTGCCTCAAGCACCGACGATGACGGCCGCATCACAGAAAGCTGCAAGTCGGCCAATGGAGTTTCGACCAGTTCCAGCTGCGAGATGAAGTCAGGCTTCTTGGTGTCCAGATAGAAAACGCCGGTTAAAACTTCCCCTCGCTCGTGGGCGTCAGTCAGCACCCGCAGGGCTTGCTGCCGATCGGAGGGATCGAAGTCTTGTGCAAGTTTGCGCAGGCGAAGCTTGGATCCGTCATGCATCGCAACTTCTACGGTAGTCCCTGGATCGTAGTCCACAGCGATCTCCGCGAATGAAGGAACGAAACTGACTTCTTGCAATGCTTCCTCGTGCTCGAGCACGTATTTGTAGCTCTTGGTCGAACCCTCATGGTCATTGAAGGTCACGCAGGGCGAAATCACATCGAGCATCACCGTGCCGCGGTGGGCCAGCGCTGCTTTGAGGATGGCGGTGAGCTGTCTTTTGTCTCCGGAGAAGGAGCGCGCAACAAATGTCGCTCCGCTCAGCACTGCCAGCGCGCAGGTGTCGAGCGCCGGCAGGTCATTGATCACACCACTCTTCTGTTTGGCGCCCAGATCGGCCGTGGCAGAAAACTGGCCCTTTGTTAGTCCGTATACGCCGTTGTCTTCAATGATGTAAATCAATGGAAGGTTGCGCCGCATGAGGTGGATGAATTGCCCCATGCCAATGGAAGCGGTGTCGCCGTCGCCGCTGACCCCGAGCGCCTGCAGCGAGGCATTGGCCAGCACCGCGCCGGTCGCGACGCTCGGCATGCGGCCGTGGACAGAGTTGAAGCCAAACGACCGTCCCAGGAAGTACGCCGGGCTCTTGCTCGAGCACCCGATCCCGCTGAGTTTGACGAAGCGATGCGGGTGCACGCCCATCTCATAGCAGGCGTCAATGATGCGCTCGCTGATGGCGTTGTGCCCGCAGCCTGCGCAGAGTGTCGTTTTTGAACCGCGGTACTCCGGCTGCGGCAGCCCGATATGATTCAGTTTCACTGGCGGCGGAACCGTGGTAGCCATGCGTTTATCGCCCCTCCTGGGCAAGGATTTCGATCGTCAGCGAGCGGGCATCCACCGGCAGGCCGTTGTAGTGGCGGACCGAGCGGAGCCGCGCGCCCAATTCTGCGCCCAGATCCATAAGCAATAAATTGAACAGCTGGGCGTCTCGATTCTGTTCGACCACGTACACGCGCTCGTATTGGCGAACGAATTCCCCCACTCGAGCGGCAAACGGGAACCCGCGCAGTCGAAGGTAGCTTGCGCGCAGATCCCACTCGTCGCGGAGTTGGTCCAGAGACTCCAGCACGGCCGGATGCGAGCTGCCGAACGCGATCACCCCCACCGGCGCGCCGCGCTCCTCTCGCTCCAGCACCGGTGCAGGGACACGTTCGCGCGCCCCTTCCCACTTGCGCTGCAGCCGATCGAGGTTGGCCGTATAGTCCGTCGCCTTTTCGCTGTATTGCGCCTTTTCGTTGTGCCCACTTCCGCGGGTGAAAAAAGACGCCTGCGGATGGTCGGTGCCGGGAAGCGTACGATAGCCGATACCGTCCCCGTCCACGTCACGATAGCGGGCCCAATCACCATTAAGCCGCTCCAAGTCCGCCGCAGTGAGTATCTTGCCCCGATCCCAAGGCTCTTCAGGGTAGCGAAAGGGCTCCGCCATCCAATGGTTCATCGCCAGATCCAAATCCGATAGCACGAATACAGGCGTCTGGAATCGCTCCGCCATGTCAAATGCTTCCATGCTCAGCGAATAGCACTCCTCGACACTGCCCGGCAGCAGCACCAAATGTCGGGTGTCCCCATGCCCCAGCGTCGCGACGAAAGAAAGATCGGCTTGCGAGGTCCGCGTGGGCAAGCCGGTGGACGGGCCGACGCGCTGAATGTCGAAAATAACCGCCGGAATCTCTGCGTAGTAGCCGAGCCCGACGAATTCGCTCATCAAGCTAATGCCCGGGCCTGAGGTCGAGGTCATCGCCCTGGCGCCCATCCAGCCCGCTCCCAAGACCATCCCGCAGGCCGCAAGCTCATCTTCTGCCTGCACAGCCGCAAACGTTGCCTTTCCATCGGGCGTGCGCCGATACCGCTTGAGGTAATCAATCAAGAACTCGCACAGCGAACTCGAGGGCGTGATCGGATACCAAGCGACAATGGCCACCCCGGCAAACAGGCACCCCAGCGCCGCCGCCGCATTGCCTTCGATGACAATCTTCCCCGCAGTCGCATTCATGCGCTCGAGCTGACACCGATCCGGAGCCGGAAATTGTTCGCGAGCGTAGGCGTGTCCGGCCTGCACTGCGGCCCAGTTCAGATCGGCCGCCTTGCGCTTCTTGGCGAACTGCCGCCGTAAGGCGCGTTCTACCTCGACCATCTCCATGCCGGTCAAGTGGGCCACGGCGCCGACGTACAGCATGTTGCGCACCAGCTTGCGCAGCTTCGCCTCCGGGCACACCGGAGCAATCAGTTTGTCGAACGGCAACGGATAAAAGACCAAGTCCGAGCGCAATTTCGAGAGCCCCATCGGCTCGTCGTACAGCACCGAGGCACCGGCCTCCAGCCCGGCGACATCGTCGCGCGCGGTTTCGGGATTCAACGCCACCAGAAAGTCAATCTCTTTTTTGCGCGCCACGTATCCGTGCTTGCTGGCGCGAATCGTATACCAGGTCGGCAGGCCGGCAATATTGGAGGGAAACAGATTCTTGCCTGAAATCGGAATGCCCATCTGGAACAGCGTCCGCAGCAGCACCAGGTTCGACGATTGGCTTCCGCTGCCGTTTACGGTGGCCACCTGCAAGCTGAAATCATTCAAGTGGGTTGGCGATCGCGGTACGGCAACGTCTTCGGCTGGGGCGAGGCTGGACATCGGTGTTGTGCTCAGGACCAGTATACGGATGCCGGTGCTGGGCCGAAAGTGGGCTGTGCGGATGCATTGGCGGCGAAAAACAAACCTGCGCCCAAGGGATGATCATCCATTGCGGAAGCGGAGGAACCATTGCTCGAAGCCTTGATGCTTTGGAATGAGCCCAACAACCTCTCCCATTGGAACTTTCGCCTTGATCCGGAGTGGCGCACCTTTGCAGCAATGGTTCGGGGGGCGGCAGAGTCGGTGCGTGCGGTGCGGCCCCAATTGAAGCTGGTGCTCGGCGGAATGTCGCCGGTGGATTCTAACTTTGTGCGCCTGCTGGCTAGCCAGGGCGTGCTCGCAGCCGTGGACCGGATTGCGGTGCACGGTTTTCCGTTGGATTGGAATCATTGGAAGATCAGCGAGTGGCCCGAGAAAGTCGCCGCGATTGAAGATGCCAGCGGTATGGCGGTCTGGGTGAGCGAAGCCGGCGCCTCCTCGTTTGGAGCCGACGAGGTGCAGGTATTTGGCCTGGAGACTACAGCCCGGCTGCTGCAAGGCAAGGTCGAGCGCCTGCACTGGTACAGCCTTTTCGATTTGCCGGCGAGTTGGGAGGCCACCACGCGGCATCGCGAGAGCGAAGGTTCAGCCTATTACCGCCATTACTACATGGGCCTCATTCGGGCCGACGGCGGCCCCAAACCCGCCTGCGCCCGCTTCCCCGAGGGCATGGGAATTTGTCAATGGTTCCATTTCGAAGATCCCCGCCTTGACCAAGCCGTTGCGTGGCTGAAGCGGCTCCGCGTGCGCCACCTGCGCACCGGATTGAGTTGGGCCGACTGGTACCGCCCTGGTGCCCAGACTTGGTTCGACCGGCAAATGAGCACGCTGGCCGAGTTCGATCTCACGCTTACGCTGTGCTTCACCCCCGCGCACCTGGGCCTTGAATCTCATTACGCCTCCCCTCCCCGCGCCGACGCGCTGGCCGAGTTTGCGCGTTTTGCCGCCTGGGCCGCGCAGCGCTACGGCCAAGCCTCAGAATCGACCCTTCAGCTCTGCGCTGTGGAGGAAGTCGCGTGAAGGCCAATGGCGATTCCCCCCGCGTTCTGATCACCGGCGGTGCCGGATTCCTTGGTTCCCATCTGGCCGACCGGCTGCTCACGGCTGGCTATCGCGTTCGGCTGCTCGACAACCTCGATCCCCAGGTGCATCCCCACGGCCCGCCGCGGTATCTCCCGCCCGAGGCTGAATTGTGCGTCGGCAGTGTCCTCGATGCCGATGCCGTGGATCGGGTGCTGACCGGCGTCACCGCCGTCGTCCATTTTGCGGCGGTGGTCGGAGTGGGCCAGTCGATGTACCAGATTGCCCGCTATAGCCAGGTGAATCTGCAGGGAACCGCGGTTGTTCTTGAAGCCATGCTGCGCCGCCAGCGTCAGTTGGGGAGCGGGTTGGAACGCCTCCTGATCGCTGGATCGATGTCAGTGTACGGCGAAGGCCGGTACTGGTGCGAGAAGTGTCAGCACCTGCGCGCTCCCAGCCGGCGCGAGCTGGCCCAATTGCGCGCTCAGCGCTGGGAGCCATCTTGTTCAATTTGCGGCGGCGATCTCGAACCCCGCCCAACCGATGAACAAAAACCTCCTGAGTTGGGGTCAATCTACGCTCTAACCAAGTACATGCAGGAGGAGATGTGCCTGCTCTTCGGCCGCAGCTACGGGCTCGCCGCCACTGCTTTGCGGTTCTTCAACACCTATGGTCCAAGGCAGGCGCTGTCGAATCCGTATACCGGCGTAGCCGCTGTGTTTGCCGCCGAATTGCTCGCCGGCCGCCCGCCGCAGGTGTTCGAGGACGGAGGCCAACTCCGCGACCTCGTAAGCGTGCACGATGTCACTGCTGCCTGCCAGCTGGCGCTGGAATCAGACCACGCCGCCGATCGGGTCTTCAATATCGCCAGCGGCCAGACGCTTACAGTGGCTGCGCTCGCGCGGCGCCTAGCGGAGGCGCTGAAAGCTGCCATCCCTCCCACCATCACCGGGCGCTTCCGCCTGGGGGATGCCCGCCACTGCGTGGCGGACATTCGAGCTGCGCAACAGGTCCTGGGCTTTCACCCCTGGGTTGGACTCGACGAAGGTATGCGCGAACTGGCCGCATGGCTACGCAGCCAGACCGCTGTGACCCACGAAGATTTCCGGGTGGGCGCTCAGGCCCGTGCTACGGCCGAATTGCAAGCCTTCGGCCTGACCGGATAATCCATTCGAGCCCGGCCCATGCGAGTACTCATCACCAGCGATGCGGTCGGCGGGGTTAGCGTCATCAGCTCAGAATTGTCTCGCGCTCTGACCAACCGCGGGCACCAGGTGCAGGTGACGGTGTTTGCGCTGCCCCGATTTCGCCTTGAATGGATGGACAGCGGCGCGCCGCTCATCAGCGACATCGCCGACGCCCGCACTCATTTGGCTGCCGTCGCCGCTCAGTTTCACCCCGATGTCGTGCAATGCAACCAGTTCGCATTTGTCGGTGCGGTGCCAGGCATCCCGAGCATCTTGTCCGTTCACAGTGACGTCGTTTCTTGGTGGCGCTGGGTCGAGGGCGGGCCGCCGCCCGACACGCCGTTTCAACGGTGGTATCGACGGTTGGCGTTAACTGCGTTGGAGCAGGCTGCCGCAGTGGTGACTCCTACTCGCGCCGCCGCCGCCGACCTCCTTGAAAGCTTTGGATTCGACAGGCAGGTGGAGATAATCCCCAACGCCTTGAACTTCATCGCTTCTCGCCACGCCAGTGATCGTTCTGGTGCGGTCAGCCTCGGGCGCATTTGGGACGCGGCCAAACAGTTCCCGCTCTTAGCTGAGGCTGCGCAGTTGGCCGGCGTCGAGGTCGCGATCGCGGGCGACCGGCGTCATCCTGTCAGTCAATCCGAAACTCACCTGCCCGGCGGTTTGCACTGGTTTGGCTGCCTGGATCGCGCCGCCGTCGCCCGACTGCTTGGTTCGCGGAAGGTGTACGTGGCCGCGAGCCGCTATGAGCCGTTCGGGCTGGCTCCGCTCGAAGCCGCCCACGCCGGCTGCGCACTGCTCCTGGCAGACCTGCCTAGTCTGCGCGAAGTCTGGGGCGATGCCGCCATCTATTTCGATCGCGATTCTTCTTCGGACCTGGCCCGCAACTTATCTTCCCTGCTCTCGAGCCCAGTCTCCAGTCCGCGGAGCAGGTTTGCCCGGGCGCAAGCATTTTCGCCAAGTGCCATGGCTGCATCCTACGAATCGCTGTATGCAAATTGCGTTTGACCCATGCAATTCCGATTTTTTGCCCATTCTTGGCTCTCTGATTGGAACCATGGCAACGCCCATTTCCTCCGCGGCCTCGTGGCCGCGCTTATGCGTCGCGGGCACCAAGTGCGCGCTTACGAAGAGATCCCGCAGCCCGCTGGAGGCTGGTCGCTCGCTCATCTATTGACCGAGACCCGCGGTCCCGCCGCCATTGCCCAAATGCGGGCCGCGTTTGCGCAGCTCGATTTGCGCTTCTACGGCTCGGCGTGCGGCAGCCTCCACCCAGTTCTTGCGGCCGCTTGTGTGCGGTGCGTACAGTCCTGGGAAGACGAATTGCGCGATGCCGACTGGGTCATTGCTCATGAATGGAATCCGCCAGAGCTGTTTCATTGGCTGCTGGAGCAGCGCCAAAAGTACGGATTCCGGCTTCTGCTTCACGATACCCATCACCGGGCGCTCACCGAGCCCGGAATCGTCGAACGTCTTCCGGTTTCGCATTTCGATGGCGTGCTCGCCTTTGGCCGGAGCCTGGCCCAAATGTATCAGCGGGCCGGCGCCAAGCGTTGTTTCGTTCTTCACGAAGCCGCCGACGCGAAGAATTTTCATCCTCGAACGGTCACACCAATGTGGGACCTGATTTGGATCGGGAATTGGGGGGACGACGAACGCACGTCTGAAATTGACGAGTACCTCTTTCGGCCCGCGCAACGACTTAGGCTGCGTGCCCTCGTTTTCGGAGTTCGTTATCCACCCGACGCCATCGCGCGGTTGCGAAATTCAGGAATTGAATTCGGCGGTTACCTCCCCAATCTTTCGGCTCCTGAGGCGTATGCGAGCGCCAAGGTCGCGCTGCACATCCCGCGCGGCCCCTATGCGCGGGAACTGCCGGGCATCCCTACAATTCGCGTCTTCGAAGCGCTCGCCTGCGGTTCGGCGCTGGTGTGCGCGCCCTGGACGGATTCCGAGTCGCTGTTTGATCCAGGCAATGACTTCGCAACGGTTCCGACCGGCGAAGCTATGTGCGCTGCGCTTGTGCAACTCCTCAGCCAAGAGGAGCAACGAAGACAGAGGGGGGCGCATGGCGCCGCGGCCATTGCTGCGCGCCACACTTGCACCCACCGTGCCCAACAATTGGAGGCCATTTGCCAGCAGATCACCGCCCGCCACGCTCCGGCCTCAACCTCGCCGTCTTCGGTTCCAGTTTGACCTCGGCCTTCTGGAACGGCGCCGCCACCTACTATCGTGGCATCTACAAGAATCTTCACGCTCTCGGTTACCGCATCACCTTTGCCGAACCGGACATCTATCAGCGGCAACAGCATCGCGACTGGGCAGGCGACCCGCCCTACGCCCATTGCCCGGTCTATCGAAATCGATCCGAGCTCGATGCGCTGCTCGATCGGGCGCGCTCGGCTGATTTGATCATCAAGCACAGCGGGATCGGGGCGGAGGATGAGTATCTGGAAGCTGCGGTGCTGGAAGCTGCAGCCTCGGCGCCTTGCGAACGCCGCCCGCAGGTCGCCTTTTGGGATGTGGACGCGCCCGCAACCCTGGCTGCCATCGATTCCGATCCTGAGCAGCGCTTCCGCCGCCTGTTGCCCGCGTACGATTTTGTATTCACATACGGCGGTGGCCCGCCAGTCGTGGAGCGGTATCGCAGACTCGGTGCAAGGTGCTGCCACCCGATTTACAACGGCTTTGATCCCGACACCCATTATCCAGCTCATGCCAGGCCGGAATTGCGCTCGGATGTGACGTTTCTCGCGCATCGGCTTCCCGATCGCGAATTACGGGTGCAGCATTTCTTCTTCGGTGCGGCTGCACGCTGTCCCGATCAGCAGTTTCTGCTGGCAGGCAAGGGCTGGGAGGACGCCGCTCTGCCTCGCAATATGCGCACTTGCGGCTTTGTAGCTCCAAGGGATCACAATGCCCTTAATGCCTCCGCCCGACTGGTCCTGAACCTGAATCGCGATTCCATGGCCGAAGTCGGGTTTTCTCCGCCCACCAGAATCTTTGAAGCGGCTGGTGCCGCCGCCGCCATCGTCTGCGATGCCTGGAACGGCCTAGGATTATTCTTCGAGCCCGGTCGCGAGATCCTCGTAGTCCCAGGGCCCGACGAATTGACCGACTTCGTCCGCACAATCACCGCGAACGAAGCGCAATTGCTTGGAATCCGCGCCCGCACCCGCGCACTGGAGCAGCACACCTATCGTCGGCGCGCGGAACGGTTCAACCGCATCCTCGGCGGTGCCCTGGCAACCGCGCCGATTGCGGCTCTAGCCGGTGAGGCTGCCTGACTATGCGTTTCGTGTTCTTTGGCCTATCCCTCACCTCGTCCTGGGGAAATGGGCATGCCACTACCTACCGAGGCTTGCTTGAGGGCCTTCGTCAGCTCGGACACACTTCCGAGTTCTTTGAACGCGATGTCGAGTGGTATGCCCGACACCGCGATCTGCCTCGGCCGCAGCAAGCCCGCCTCTGGCTCTATTCCGACTGGAGCAGCATTCGCCCCACCGCGCTGAATGCGGCACGTGCTGCCGACGCCATCGTGGTCGGCAGCTATTACCCGGACGCCGTGCGCGTGCTCGATGAGCTGCTGCACCTTGGTCTGCGCGTTTGCTTCTACGATATTGATACCCCGGTTACGCTCGAGCAACTTCGCGCGCGGCAATGCGCCTACCTGCACACCGATCAAATCCCGGCATTGAGCCTTTACTTGAGCTTCACCGGCGGCCCAACTCTGAACGAACTGCGGAACGCTTGGGGGGCTCGAATGGTTCGCCCTCTGTATTGCGCCTGTGATGAGAGGAAATACCGATCAGCCCGGCGCCTCGCGCATCCCCACGTGGCCTTGAGCTTCATGGGCACCTTCGCCCCGGACCGACAGGCAAAATTCGAACGCTTGCTCTTAAAGCCAGCCCGCCAACTCCCCCACCTTCGATTTCATGTCGCCGGCTCAATGTACCCCGACGCCACCGCTTGGCCGCGAAACATCCACTTCGATTCCCATCTCCCGCCCGATCAGCACCCCAGCTTCTATGCTGCCAGCAGATTCACCCTTAACCTCACGCGGCAAGTCATGGTCGAAGCCGGGTATTCTCCATCCATCCGGCTTTTCGAAGCTGCCGCGGCAGCCACGCCGATCATTACCGATCCCTGGCCTGGCCTGGAAGAGTTCTTTCGGCCCGGCAAAGACCTCGTCGTTGCGGCCGAATCGGAGAATCTGATTGCAGCGCTGATGGAAATGTCGTGCTCCGATGCGGCCGCGCTCGGCCGATCCGCACAAGACCGTGTCTTCGCTCAGCACACCTGCCGCCATCGCGCACGTGAGCTTGAGTCGTTCCTGGAGGAGTGCTGCGCGCCGAAACCGCTGCCGGCACCTTCGCAATCCAAGTTGGTCACCTAAGCGTAATCCCGACCGCTCTCGCTCCTGCATCTTTAGAAATCAGTATGCGCAGGATGCGCGTGATTCTGGTTTTCATATAGGCGGCAAAATGGGGGTACGTTCGCGTTCGGCGGCAATCGTTGTTCTTACCTTGATCTTCGGTGCGGCCGCAGCCGCTCCCGCTCAGGCACCCTCGGATTTGCCCCGGGCAATCAGCGGTGAGGTGCTGGATGCGTCTGGATCCCCGCTTCCTGCAGCACTCGTGGAATTGCATTCCTGGAATGGTGGATTATTGGGGTCGCAAATGACGAGTGCCAGCGGAAGGTTTCGGTTCCAAGTGCGCGATTCCGGTCCATTTCAACTGGAACTCTCCATCTTTGGAACCGTGGCATCGGTTCCATTGGACAATCCTGATCTCACAAATCTTGTGCTGCGGCTCCCGGTCCATGGACCTGATGCGGATGCAACTGCGCCCGCGACCATCCCCACCGTTTCGCTCAATGACTTGGAAGCCCCAGCCAAGGCACAATCGAAACTTTCATCTGCGCGAAGGGCCATGGAAAAGCTGGATCTCCCTAAAGCCTGGAAACTTGTGAACGAAGCCATTCAGGCCGCCCCCAATTGGGGCCGCGCCTATCTTTATCGCGGAGTCCTCAACATGGAGAGCCGCAACTTCACCGCGGCGCAAAGCGATTTGGGCGTGGCCGTATCGCGGAATCCGAACGACCCGCTGGCTTTAACGGAACTCGGCAAGCTGTATTCCAGCCGCGGCGAACTGAACATGGCTGAGTCCTGCCTGCGGCGCGCACTGACGCATCCGCCGGTTCGCTGGCCCACGTATTTCGAGCTTGCCAATCTCGATATCAAACGCAGCAACTTCAACGATGCTGCGGCCATGGCCCAACAGGCCATCGATGCGGATCCGCCCGCACCCGCTTCCGTTCACTTCCTTGCCGCCGAATCCGCCGAGCACCTGGGGCACGTGCAGACCGCAATTCAGGAATACCGCAGCTTTCTCGCGCTGGCGACTCCTTCGCCCGAGGTCAACGAGGCAATTGTGCAAGCGCATGCCCGTTTGATCGCTTTCGCACGCACGCATTAAACTCAGGGAGTGCAACCCACCTCGAAGATCGTCGGCGTCATTCCCGCGCGCATGGGCGCGACCCGATTGCCAGGCAAGCCGCTGCGCGCCATTGCCGGCGTACCGATGATTCAGCGCGTGTACGAAGGCGCTGTCGGCTGCCGGCAATTGGACCAGGTCTTGGTGGCGACGGATTCGACCGAGATCGAAGCGTTCTGCCGCGAGCGCCGGATTCCGGTCCGGATGACCTCGCCGGACCACGCCTCGGGCACGGACCGGGTTTGGCAGGTAGTGGAAGAATTGGGCGCTGACGCGGCTGTGAACATCCAGGGCGACGAACCGATGGTGCGCGTGGAGATGATTGAGACGCTGGTCGCGACTTTGTTTTCCAGGCCGGAAATCGAGGTGGCTTCCCTGTTTGTTCGGGTTGGACGGGAAGAGGCACAAGTACCTAGCGCGTGCAAAGTAGTGGTCGAAGCGAACGGGACAGCTCTCTATTTTTCCCGGGCTGCAATTCCCTTCCCGCGCGAGGGGCAACCCAAGTACAAGAAGCACCTCGGCTACTACGGCTATTCGCGGCGCATGCTAGGCGCATTCCATTTCTGGCCCACTTCCGAATTGGAGCAGCACGAGCGCCTCGAGCAATTGCGGTTTCTAGATCATGGCGTGCGGATCGCAATGGCGGAAACCCCGTTCAACACCGTTGGAATCGACACTCCAGAAGATTTGGCGGAAGTTGAGCGGCTGCTTACATCCGGCGTATCGCCAGAACCGCGTTGAGGCCGCCAAAGGCGAAAGAGTTCGATATCGCACAGCGAAGGACCCGCGGCCGTGCGTGGATTGGCGTCACATCGAGGTCGCACTCTGGATCGGCGAAGCTGTAACTGGCCGTCGGCGGCACGATTTGATGCTTCAGCGCGAGCAGCGTCGCTGCGAGCTCGATGGCGCCGCTGGCACCCATGGCGTGGCCGTGCATGGATTTCGTGGAACTGATCGAGATCTTTGCGGCATCCGCTCCGAACACTTGTTTGATTGCGGCGATCTCGGTGGAATCGTTCAGCTTGGTGCCGGTTCCGTGCGCATTGACGTAGTCAATTTCGCGCGGCTCCATTGCAGCGGATTCGAGCGCGCCCCGCATGGCATTGGCCGCGCCGTCAACCGAAGGCTGGGTAATGTGACCGGCATCGGCAGTGGCCCCGTATCCGGCCAGCTCTGCCAGCACAGCTGCGCCGCGGCGCGCCGCCGATTCCGCCGTCTCCAGCACAAACATCGCGGCCCCTTCGGCCAGCACCAAGCCCGAACGATCCCGGCTGAAGGGGCGGCAGGCGTGCACGGGGTCGCCATTGGCCGGTGCCAGCACCCGCATGGCTTCCCAGGCTTTGATTACGCCGAACGTCAACGGAGCGTCGCTGCCTCCGGCGAGCATCATCTCTGCCCCCCCATACCGCAACAGCCGCCATGCCTCGCCCAGGGCATGGGTTGAAGAAGCGCATGCGGTCGAGATGGTAAAACTCGGGCCGCGTGCGCCAGTGGCCATGCTGATCTGCGAGCTCGCTGCGCTGTACATCGAGCGCGGAATGAGAAATGGATGCACGCGATTCGCCCGTTCTCCGTAGATCTGGCGGAATCCGGCGTCCTGAGTGCAGATGCCCCCCATGCCGGTGCCGGTGAGCACGCCGACGCGCTCGGGCGCGACTGCTCCGTCAGGCTCAAAGCGTGCGGGCAGTCCGGCGTGGGCCAGCGCGCGGCGGGCGCAGATCAAAGCGAATTGCGCAAAACGATCAAGTAGTTCGACCTCTTTTCCGAAATGCGCCTCGGGCTCGAAATCATGAATTTCACCGGCGACGCCGGTCGTCAGCTGCTCGGAGCGGACGCGGGTCAACGGTCCCAAACTGCTTCGCCCAGCAGCCAAGCTGGACCAGAATGCCTCGTTGTTGCTTCCGCTGGCCGCGAGGACACCGAAGCCGGTGATTACGACCTTGTGCATACACGCGGCGCAGAATTGGCTAGGCAGGCGACGGCGATGCCGCCCCCAGCTGATGGCGCAGCGCATCGACAACCTGCCGAATGCTTTTCATCTCGCGCGCCACTTCGTCAGGAATGGTGAGGTTGTACTTTTCCTCCAGTGCGAATACGATGTTGACCCCATCGAGGGAGTCGATTTTGAGCTCCTCGAACGTGGCTTCGGGCGAGATGGACTCCGCCGGAATCCGCTGTTCGCGGGCAATCACGGCAATCACGTCCTGGGTCAATTCATCAGGCACACATCGCTCCGGTGAAAGAATAATAATACAACAGGCCCCTGCGCAACAGGCAGGTACCCCGCGAGGCAATCCGGATGCAAAACGCCGAAATCGCGCGCAAGCTGCGGCAAACCGCCGACCTCATGGAGGTCGCTGGCGAGGACGGATTCCGCATCCGCAGCTATCGCAAGGCGGCGGATGTGGTGGACACCTGCCCCGAGCCGGTTGCATCCCTCGCCGCCGATCCCAAGCGCCTTCTGGCCCTGCCCGGCATCGGCAAGACCATGTGCGAGCACATTTGCGCGCTCGTCGCCACCGGTGAACTGAGCCTGCTCTCGCAGCTGCTGCACCGATTCCGCCCCGAGATGCTGGATCTGCTGCAGGTGTCCGGGCTCGGCCCCAAGACCGTCGCTTTGATTTGGCAGACCTATGGAGCTGGCACGCTCGATGAAGTCGAAGCCCTCGCCACCGCAGGTAAATTGCGCCAGCTGCCGCGGTTGGGTGCGAAGGCAGAGGAGAAAATCCTGCGTGGCATTGCCGTCTACCGCGAACTCAGCGGCCGCTTCCGCCGCGACCAGGCGGCTGAGGTCATCGCCCTGCTTGAGCCCTGGCTTTGCGCCGCAGTTCCCGGCGTGAGCTTGACCTTCTGCGGCTCCTGGCGCCGCGGCAAAGAGACCGTTGGGGATCTAGACATCGTCGCCTGCGCGCCCGGATTCCCCGCCGCCGGAACTGCCCTGGTTGATCGCTTTCTGCATGCGCCCAGATTGGCCGCCGTCCTGGCAGAAGGTGAAAGCAAATGCTCGATCCGCCTGCAGGATGGCTTGCAGGTGGATCTGCGATTGGTGCCGCCGGAGAGCCTGGGCGCGGCGCTCCAATATTTCACCGGTTCCCAGAGCCACAACGTCAGCTTGCGCGCGCGCGCCCAGCAGCGCGGATGCAAGCTCAACGAGTACGGAGTCTTTCGCAACAGCGACGAAACCATGCTGGCCGGCGCCTCCGAACCGGGCGTCTATGCGGCGCTCGGGCTTGAATGGATTCCACCGGAATTGCGCGAGGACGCTGGTGAAATTGCCGCCGCCGAGAGCGCCTCCCTGCCCAAGCTGATCGAAACCTCAGATATCCGTGGCGACCTCCACATGCACACGGTCGCCAGCGACGGCAAGGCCACCATTCAGGAAATGGCCGCCGCGGCCGCTGCCCGCGGCTATCAGTACATTGCCGTCACCGACCACTCCCAGGCGCTGGCCATGGCCAACGGGCTCGACGAAAAGCGCATGCTCGAGCACTTGTCCCGCATTCGCGGCGTCGAGGCCGATTTTCAAGTTGCGCACCCTGGATTTCGCATTCTGGCCGGCGTTGAAGTGGATATCCTCTCCGACGGCCGCCTCGACTTGGATGATGCCGTGCTCGCCCAGCTCGACATTGTCATCGGAAGCATTCATTCGCGTTTCGATCAAAGCCGCGAAGAAACCACGGCGCGCCTGCTGCGGGCTGTTGCCAATCCGAACCTTGATGTGCTGGGGCATCCCAGTGGTCGGCTGCTCTTGCGCCGCGAGGCCTATGCGTACGACTTTGAAAAGGTACTTCAGGCTAGCGCAGCCGCCGGCGTGGCGATGGAGATCAACGCCTCGCCTGAGCGTCTCGATCTCAATGACGTGCAAGCGCGCCAGTGCAAGCTGCAAGGCGTGCCGATGCTGATTGATACGGACGCCCATCATCCGCGCCACTTGGCGAATATCGGCTTTGGCCTTGCCGTGGCCCGGCGCGCCTGGCTGGAATCCGGCGACGTGCTCAACACCTTGCCAATTACGACCCTGTTGGGCCGGCTGCGCCGGCCGCGTTAGCGCGCTAGTCTCTGCCCCATCCGGGTCACGTCCCCGCACGCGCGAAGCCATCCCTGCGCCACACCGGGCTCGCAAATCAAGATCACCGTGGACCCAAACTCAAAAAGTCCAAGCTCTTGCCCGCGGGCAAGGCGGCACGGCGGCTCGTAGCACCGCGCGGCGGCAGCGTGCGGGCTCGGCCCGGCGTTCCACAACGGATCATACGAGGCCCGGATCGCCCCCACTAAGCACGCCCCCACCATCACCACCCCGACCATGCCTTGGTGCGTTTCCAATAGCGTGATCAGCCGCTGGTTCATCGCAAATAGTCGCGGCACTGCTGCAACCGCAGCAGGATTCACCGGCCAGTAGGTCCCGGGCACATACCAGGCATGCCGCACCAGCGCATCGGCGGGCGCGTGCACGCGATGGTAGTCGCGCGGCGACAAGTACAGCGTGCAGTAGATGCCGCCATCGAATCGCGCCGCCATTTCGCTTCCCAGGAGTTCGTGCAGCGCATACGTGCGCCCCTTCGCCTGCACTAGCTGTCCCTTGGCGACGTTGCCGCAAGCCCCGACGGTGCCGTCGCAGGGCGATACGAGGCCCTCCGAAGATGCATCAATGGGCCGGAGACCAGGCCGCAGCTTGCGGGTGAAGAAATCCTGCAGGTTGGCGAACCCGGACGCGGGAACCGCGGCTTCCACCATGTCCACGTGGTAATGCCGCGCGTACCAGGGAATCAACCACCGTGATGCGGGTGCGCGCGCGACGCGGCCCGCCCAGCGCGATAGCGCCCTGCGAGGGAGCGTAATCATTCGTACCGGAGCGTCTCGGCGGGAAGCACGGCCAAGGCCCGCTGCGCCGGATACAGTGTGGCCGTGTAAGCAATGGCCATCGCCAGCACCGCCACCAACACGCCATCCCATGCATGCGCATGAAACGGGATATAGTTCACCGCGTATACTTCCGCCGAGACATGGATCCAGTGAAATCGGTTCGCGGCCCACGCCAATGGATACGCGATCGCCAATCCAGCCCCGGTTCCTAGCGCCGCAATCCAAATTCCTTGGTAGATGAAGATTCGCCGAATCTGCCAGCGCCGCGCGCCCAGGCTGAGCAGCACGGCAATCTCCTTGCGTTTCTCCATTACCAGCATCGTCAGCATGATCAGCACGTTCAGCGCCGCTACCAGCACCACCAAGCTGATGACCAGGACCGTGCCCAATCGCTCCAACTGCAGCGCCTGAAAGAGCGGCCGGTTCTGTGTGATCCAAGTCGTGGTCATGAAATCCGGTCCGGCCAGCGCTTGCGCTTGGGCGGCAACCGCATCAGCCTGATATATGTCATCGAGGCGGAATTCAATGTCGCTGGCCCATTCCCCGGTGTTCTGCGGCTGCAGCGCTTTTGCGGCTGTGAAGCTGGTGAACGCCCACCCGCTGTCGAAATCCAGAAAGCCGGACTTGAAGATTCCCGAAACTTGAAAGCTGTAGGTCTTGCCGGCCATCCCGAAAGGAGTCAATTCGGCGTTCGGCAGGTAGAAGTCCACCCAGGTCCCCGGTTCGGCGCCGAGCTTGTCCGCCAAATCTTTGCCTAGCACCAGTTGCATCCGTTGGGGTGCCCGCTCCAGTGGCGTCAAACTCCCCGCCGCAAGATGCGCGAGCAGATGCCCAATCTTGAGCTCCTCGACCGGGATGATTCCCTTGAGCACGATTGCTTGGTTCAGTCCACCACGGATGAGCAATCCGGATTCGTATATTTCCGGCGCCGCCGCCGCCACGTGCGGCAATGTGCGCATGCGCGCCAGCAGCTCTGGATAATGTTCAATCACTGTCGGAGTGCGCTTGAGCAGATTGAGCTGCGAGGTTGCTCCGACCAGTTCTTCTTGCAGCGCGTCGCGAAACCCGTTGGTGATCGCCAAGGCCAAGATCAGCGCTCCCACTCCCGCGGCGAATCCTCCGACCGCAATCGCGGTTACAACCGAAAGCACGCCATTGCCCCGCCGCGGGCGCAGGTACCGCCGCGCCACAAATCCCGCGAATTGGCTCGCCCGCGCCATAGCAACAGCATAAAGCAAGGGGAATCCAGCCCGCCAATGGGCTTGGTTCTCATCCTCGACTGGCCTGCAGTGCATTCGCCTGTGTTCGGTCATACTGAAGGTGTGGGTGTCGTTGGAGTCGAAATCCGAAGCCCAGCATCAAAGGAGGTAGGTGCAGCCTTGCGCGCGGACGGACTCGCCCGGCGCTTTCGCTCCGGCACCGGCGAGTTGGTGGTATTCGAGGGACTGGAATTGACGATTCGGCAGGGCGAAATGGTGGCCATCGTGGGTGAATCCGGTACTGGCAAGAGCAGTTTGCTGCACCTGCTCAGCGGGTTGGACAGGCCTTCGGCCGGTGACGTATACTTCGGCACAAGATCGTTGGCAGAAATGTCGGAGGCAGCCCTGGCGGATTTCCGCAATCGCGAGATTGGGTTCGTGTGGCAGCAGCCCTACCTGTTGCCCGAGTTCACCGCGCTCGAAAACGTCATGCTCCCGCTTTTGATCCGCGCCCTGCCGCAAGCGCAGGCGGTCGATCAGGCGGCAATTTGGCTGATGCGGGTGGGGCTTGGGGAACGCGGGCATCACCGTGCCGGCGAGCTCAGTGGCGGCGAACAGCAGCGCGTGGCCATCGCTAGGGCTCTGGTGGGCAAGCCCGGCGTTCTTATGGCCGATGAACCCACCGGTAATTTGGATGAGCGGGCCGGAACAGCCGTTTTCGACCTTCTGCGGCAAATCCACCGCGAGGAAGGCCTTACTTCCCTGGTCGTCACCCACAATCTTGCCCAGGCACGCGGCTGTGATCGGGTCCTGCGACTGCATCAGGGTCGATTGGCAGAAGAATTGCAGGTGAATTAGCAATGTTCGAGCGTTATACAGAAAAAGCGCGCCGGGTGATCTTCTTCGCCCGATATGAGGCCAGCCAGTGCGGCAGTCCTTATATCGAAACCGAACATCTGCTCCTGGGCCTGCTGCGTGAAGACAAGACGCTCACGAATCGCTTCCTCCGTTCCCACGCCTCGCTCGAGTCCATACGAAAAGAAATCGAAGGACGAACCATCCCCCGTGAAAAGGGCTCGACCTCGGTGGACCTGCCGCTCAGCAATGAGTGCAAGCGGGTGCTCAATTACGCCGCAGAAGAGGCGGAGCGCCTAAGCCACAAGCACATTGGCACCGAGCATCTGCTGCTGGGCCTGCTGCGCGAGGAACGCTGCTTCGCCGCCGAAATGCTCCAGAACCGCGGCCTGCGTTTGGCCCAAGTCCGCGAGGAGTTGGCGCGCAGCTCGCAGGAGCGCGGCAGCGCTCGGCCCAAGGAGTCTTCCCTTCTGGTCGAATTCAGCCGTGACCTCACTCAAGCCGCTCTGGACGGCCAGTTGGACCCGCTCGTCGGTCGCCAGCACGAGCTCGAACGCGTCATTCAAATCCTTTGCCGCCGCACCAAGAACAATCCCGTCCTCATCGGCGAGCCGGGTGTGGGAAAGACCGCCATCGTCGAAGGGCTGGCTCAAAAGATCGCCGATGGCGATGTGCCAACCTTCCTGGCGGAAAAGCGCATCCTTGCGCTCGACTTGTCGTTGATCGTGGCCGGAACCAAGTACCGCGGCCAGTTCGAAGAGCGTCTGAAGACGATCATGAAAGAGCTGATCGAGAATCAGAACATCATCATCTTCATTGATGAGCTCCATACCTTGGTGGGCGCCGGCTCCGCCGAGGGTTCGCTGGATGCTGCCAATATTCTCAAGCCCACCCTCTCGCGCGGCGAAATTCAGTGCATCGGTGCCACCACACCGGCGGAGTACCGCAAGAGCATCGAAAAAGACCGTTCGCTCGAGCGCCGCTTCCAATCGGTGAAGGTGCCGCCGCCCGACGAGGACCAGGCGATCCTTGTCCTCAATGGCATCAAGGACCGGTACGAGAAATTCCACGCCGTCAGCTACACCGACGAGGCCTTGCGCTATGCCGTGCTTCATTCCAGCCGCTACATCCCGGATCGCTTCTTGCCGGACAAGGCGATTGATCTTCTGGATGAGGCCGGCGCGCGCGTCAAGCTGCGCCAGACGACGGTTCCCGAAGAACTGGCCGAGGTCACCAAACAGCTCAAGGTGATCAACCATCGGATGAATAGCTCGATCGCGAACCAGGAATTTGAGAAGGCGCGCTTCTACTCCGATGAGGAACGCAAAGAGCGCGACAAGTTGCGCATGCTCCGCGAGCGCTTCCAGCTCGACGAGACGGTTGCCGGAGTTGTCACGCGCGAGGACATCGAAGACGTGGTCGCGCGCTGGACCGGCGTTCCGGTCCATGCCGTCAAAGAAGAGGAGATGCAGAAGCTGCTGCGCATCGAACTGGAGCTGCACAAGCGCATCATTTCCCAGGAGAAAGCCATCTCCGCCTTGGCCCGCGCCATCCGTCGCAGCCGCGCGGGGCTGAAGAGCCCGAACCGCCCGGTGGGCTCGTTTCTGTTTTTGGGCCCGACCGGTGTCGGCAAGACCGAAGTCGCGCGATCCCTCGCTGCGTTCCTGTTCGGAAGCGAGAAATCCATGATCCGCTTCGACATGTCCGAGTACATGGAAAAGCACTCGGTCTCGAAGCTCATCGGCTCCCCCCCGGGCTACGTCGGCTACGAGGAGGGCGGGCAGCTCACTGAGCGCGTCAAGCGCTCCCCTTATTGCGTCGTGCTGCTCGACGAAATCGAAAAGGCCCACCCCGATCTGTTCAATCTGCTCCTCCAAGTCTTCGAGGATGGCCAGCTCACCGACGGGCTCGGAAACACCGTGGATTTCAAGAACACCATCGTCGTCATGACCTCGAATCTCGGTGCCCGCCATCTGGAGAAGAAGATGCAGCTCGGCTTCCAGGGCCCCAACGAGGAGCTTATGCTCAGCCAAGTCGAGGATCGCGTGCGCGACGAGGTCAAACGCCTTTTCAATCCTGAATTTTTGAATCGATTGGACGAAACCATCCTCTTCAATGCGTTGAGTGAAGAGGACCTTGCCCAAGTCGTCGAGCTCCTGGTGCAGCAACTCAATCAGCACCTGGCCCATCGCGACGTCAGCGTCACCTGCACCGCCGAGGCGAAGAAATGGATCGTGGACAAGACCTGCCTGGATCGCAATTATGGCGCGCGCCCCCTGCGTCGGGCGCTTCAGAAATACATCGAGGATCCGCTTTCAGAGCTTCTCATTCAGGGCTCGCTCAAGCGCCCGGCATTCCTTGAAGTCTTCCTGGAAAATAACAGCCTATACTACCGCCCCGTGGATTCGGCCACTTCTGATGCCGGCGCCGATTCCGGCGGAGCGGTGGCTGTGCAGGATGCGGTTCTGCTTTCGAGCTAGCCTGGCGCTGGGAGTCGTGGTCACCGCAGCGGCAGCTCAGGCGCCGCCTCGCGCGCAAGAAATCCAAGCCCGCCTGATTGCCGCGTTTCAGCAGGACCAGCAGGCACTCGAGCGCTTCACCCACCGCGAGCACGTAGTCTCAGTCAAGGAAGGCGTGCGCGACGCGCGCACGCTCAAGGTTTGGTACGTGAACGGGCGCGCGGTCAGCGAGACGATCGCACTCGATGACCGCCCGTTGTCCGCCGCAGAGCTCGAAGCCGAGCACAGGCGCGCCCTCGTCCGCGACCATGCCGCCTCGCAGCGGCAGCCGCCCCCGACCGGCGTGATCGAGTTCGCCGGCAGAACCTATCCGTTTTCCCGCCTGGCGGATGATTACATCTACTCCGATGCCGTCACCCGCCAATGGCAGGGCCGCACGGTTTGGGTTTATCAGGCCCGCCCCAACCCCGCGCAAGCATCACGCAGCCGCGAGGAGACCCTGCTGCTCCATTCAGCCGGCGAAGTATGGGTCGACGCTGAGGACATGCACGTCGTTCGCGTCGCGATTCACTCGACCGCTCCGGTCCGCTACGGGCTGGGGATCCTGGCAACGATCCATCAGGCGGAGCTGGAACTTCAGCTTGAGCGCCGGCAGCCGGGGCTTTGGCTGCCGGAAGAAGCGGACTTTGCCATGCAGGCAACCGTGCTGGAATTCGACCATCTGCGCCGCGGCAAGCGGCAATCCTTCAGCGATTTCGAACCGGCCGGGAACCCGCGGCACCCGCCGCGCTGATCGCAGTCACCGATGCCGGGGGCAACGTGCAGCGCAGCCTGCCCGCAGCGCCTGCAGCGACCGCCAAGTTGCGAGGCCGGACCGCATCCGGCTGCTCGAAGGTGTTGTGGGAGTGGATATCTCGAGCGGCGAGCACCCGTGCTGTCGCCGCTCCCAAGGGCCCCCCCCAGGATCGAATCTCGACCTCCAGCGAATCGGCCTGGCTTGGATTCACGACTGTGATCGTGATGCGGCCGTCCCGCACCGAGGCCGAGCCGTTCAAGCCCCAAAAGTTGGCCGCGGGTGGCGCAGCCGGCGGCGCTCCGCCCCGCCGCGCGGCCGGTGCCGGAGGCATGTAGGAGATCGCTGGAGCCCCAAATTCGGTGCGCACCGCCTGCGCGCCCTGGTGCCGCTGATAGAGATCGAAAACGTGGTAGTTCGGCGTGGTCAAAAAATCAGCGCCATGGGCCAAAAACAGCGAATTGATGCAATTGATGAGCTGCGCGCACGCCGCCAGCCCCACTTTATCCGCATGCCGATTGAAAATGTCGAGCGTGAAAGCGGTCACAATGGCATCGCGCATCGTGATCTGTTGGCCGAAAATATGGCTCGGGTCCACCTGCGTCCCGGGGCCGTACCAGGTTCCGTACTCGTCCACCACCAAACGAACCCGCCGACGTCGGTCGAACGGCTCCAGTGCCGCCCAGTGGTCCAGCAGAATCTTCTCGGTGGTGAAGCCACGCGCGAACGTCGCGTAGGCCTCGGGCGCGTCGAAATCGAGAGCGCTGCTGCCAGAAGTGTAGTTGTGCACCGACCAGCCAAAAGGCGGCGCAACCGCGCGCCTCCCGAGTGTCGCTTCAAAAAATCGCGTAGTCCAATCCACATCGTCGCCGTCGGGGCCGGAGGCAATGAACTTCAGATCCACGCCGTAGCGCGGCACCCAGCTCGTGAACCGGCGATACTCGGCCGCGTACTCCTCAGGCGTGAAGTCGCCGCCGCAGCCCCAGCTTTCGTTGCCGACCCCCCAATACTTCACCCCGTAGGGGCTGGGCGAGCCCGAGGCAGCGCGCATATCGCCATAGCTGGTGCTCCCCGCCGGCGCGTTGCAGAATTCGACCCATTGATCGAATGCCAGCGGCGGCAGGCTGCGCAGATTCGCGGCCAAATAGGGTGCCGCGCCGGACTGCCGGCAGAAGTCTGCAAACTCCGCAGTGCCGAATATATTCGGCTCGAATTGCTGGACGCTGCCGGGCACGCGCTTGGCTGAGTCCACCCAAAAATTCGTCCTGCGCGGCCGCTTCGCGCGCGGCCCGATCCCGTCGCGCCAATCGTAGCTATCGGCAAAACAGCCGCCCGGCCATCGGATTACTGGTGCGTTGATGGCCCGCAGCTTTTCCGCCAAGGCCGACCGGATCCCCCGGACGTTCGGGATCTTGGAATCTTCACCCACCCACACCCCGTCGTAGATCACCCCGCCAAGGTGCTCGGTGAAGTGGCCATAGATTTCGGGCGCGATCGTTGCGATCGGCTCGTCGAGCAAGACCTCGATGGTCGCCTCGGGTGCCGTTGCGGCCGCCCACGCATGTGCCGCAACGGCTGCGGCCCCGACAGTCGCAGCTGTGGCAAGGAACTCACGGCGTTGCATTGGCCTATTGTGCGCCTAGTGGCCGGGCCCTGGGGGTGTCACCGACGTGCCGCCCGCCGGCTGCCCGCCGCCGGGTTGCTGTGTGCCGCCTGTCCCAGGCACGCCAGCGCGCAGGCTGGGGTCTTGAGCGTAGTTATAGACGAATTGCCAGTCATTGGGAACGTCGAAACCATTGAAAGCGTGCACCGCAGGCAACTTGTTGAGGCTCGCCACGCCGATGACCGGGCCCCCGCCAACCGTATTGCCAGCATTTTGCCCTCCGCCGGTCAGCCCTGGAGCCTGCCCCATGCCTTGTCCACCGCCCGGCGGCTGGGTGCCTACCCCGCCTGCAATCGACGTTCCTGGGCCAACCCCTGCGCCCGGGAAGCCAGTTGTGCCCCCTCCGCCGGTCAGCCCCGGCAGACTTGGACCCGGTGTGCCACTCCTCGACGCGGCCGCTGGCGGCTGGCCGACGATCTCGGCGCTCACGGCCTCGCCGAAGTGCAGCACCTGCCAGGTGCCGTCGGCCTTGGCATTCAGCGGGTCTGGCCAATCCTGACGCAAGTAGCGGATGCCATTCCCGTCTTTTTGAAGTAGAACTTCAATACTGGCCGGGTAGCGGCCGTTCTTGTGAAAGTATCGTTTGATGGCGGTGCGGTATTCGCGCGCGTGATCAATGCTGCGCGCTTCCCTTTCGCGCTGAATTTGGGTCTTCCAGGCCGGCACCGCAGCGGCCAGCCCAAGGACAAAAACGCTCAGGGCTAGCAATATGACGATAATGGCATACCCATCCTGGCCGCGGCGCTGCACCGCCCCAGTGTACCGCAGCGCGGCTCTGGCTATTGGCTGACCTGCACGCCGCCGGCGTTGTGCGCGTTCTGCTTGGCCACTTCGGCCTTGCGGGCGGCCAGGCTGCGGTCCACGAAGTCGTTGGCAATTTTGATGTACTTTTGGTACTCGGGGCCGTCGCCGCAAGTCAGATCCGCCTTGTCGCGATAAAGCAGATTCAGGTAGGTCATGGCGTCGGCATAGTCGGGACGCAGATCGAGCGCGGCGTTAAGCTGGGTGATGCCGTCGTCAATCTTGGCGTTCGCAGTCTGCGCCATGGTCTGGCAGCTTTTCTTGGCGGCCGGAGGAGATTTCTTCGAGATCAGCGGCAGCAGTTCGTCGGTGATGCCTTCGGCCTGCTTTGCCAGACGAATCGGGGGATGAATTTCCGAGTAGTCAATCGCGCCGAGGGTGTAATGCGCGGTCGGATCCTTGGGGGCGAGCGTGAGCGACTCGCCGTAATACTTGCGGGCATCGTCAAGATTGCCCATGTCGTATTCAAGGCGCGCGAGCCCGGCGACGGCATTCTGATTGTCGGGATGCTGATCCAGCACCACCTTGTACTCATCAATCGCCTGCTGCGCCATGCGCATATTGTCGGCCGACGGAGCGCCAGGAATGAACTGGGATTGATAAGCAGTTGCCAAGTACAATTTGGCGTTCACTAGAGTGGGGTCGTCCTGGATCGCGTTTTGGAAGTGCTCGATCGCTTGGTTGAATTGCGCGCCTTTGAACGCCGCCACACCCCGGTTCAGCTGGTCCCGCGCTTCAAGCTGCTTGCACCCCGTGGCGCTCACGACCATCCCTGCAACCGCGGCCAGCACGCTCACCCTCAGAAGGTTGTTCATTTTCGTCCTCGTTCCCGCTCCCCGGCTGCTACTGTCCCGCTTCCATCTTCGGCGTCAGCACGCCGACCATGATCGAGGGATCCACTCCCTTTGCGATGTCAATCGCATGGGCAATCATGAAAAACGGAATATCGTCGTCGCCCTTCACGAACATCACCTTCTGGGCTCGCGTCTTGTAGATGTCCCCGAGCTGCGGACCTAGCGTGTTCCAGTTCACCGTCTGATCGTTGATCTTTACCACGTTGTGGTCCAGCACTTGCACCACGATGGTGCGATTGTTGTCTTTCGGGGGTGTCTTATCCTTGTTGGGCTGGGGCACCAAAGCTTTGAGGCCGCTGGGGTGCAGCGGCTGGATCACCATGAAGATGATGATCAGCACCAGCAGTACGTCAATCAGAGGGGTGACATTGATGTCGTGGCTCGGACCGCCGCTTGCGCCGCCTGTGGACATTGCCATAGCAATTTCTCCTTAAATACGCGGGTTCCCAGTTACTGCCCCATGCCGGGCGGCAGCGAGGCACGATCCACCTTCTCGGTTTCCATTGCGATGCTGTCCACGCCGGCGTCGCGAATCGCGTCCACCACTGCGGCCACCGCCGAGAAGTGTGCCGCCTTGTCGGCTTTGACGTACACCGTCTTGTCGAGCTTGTTGCTGACCTCGTCGCGCACCTTGTCGGTGATCGCATCGGTGGTGAGCATATCGTTGCCCAAGTACATTCGGCCGTCGTGGCTGATCGCCACCACCACCGCATCCTCCTTGTCCGCATCCGGAAGCATCTGCGGATTCTGTGCCTGGGCCAGCGTCAGCTGAATATGGTTCTGCATCAGCGGTGTGATGACCATGAAAATAATCAGCAGCACCAGCATCACATCGACCAGCGGCGTGACGTTGATGTCGGAGGTGACTGCTACTTGAGGACGATGCCAGCCCATGGGGAATCCCTCTCTTGCGGAGCGGCGGTCCAACCGGCCGCGCCCCGCTTTTCGATCAGTTGACCAGTGCCCACGCTACTTGCGCGCTGTCGAGCGGCCCGACTGCTTCAAGAAGTAGTCCACCAGCTCGCTGCCGGAATTGTCCATCTCGATGTCAAAGGCCTCGATCTTGCCGCTGAAGTAGTTGTAGGCCCACACCGCTGGGATGGCCACGAACAAGCCGAATGCGGTGGTCACCAAGGCTTCAGAAATGCCGCCAGCCACCGCCGTCAATCCCGTCGTCTTCTCGGCGCTCATGCTCGCGAACGCGTGAATGATGCCCAGCACCGTGCCGAACAGCCCCACGAATGGCGCCGTCGCCCCGATGGTTGCGAGCGATCCCAAGCCGCGCTTCAAGTCGGCGTGCTCGATCGCTTGGGCGCGCGCAAGTGCGCGCTGGGAGGCTTCGATTTCGTCGCCCGAAACTTCGCTGGACCCCTGATGCGCCTGGAATTCGCCAAGCCCTGCGCTCACCACCTTGGCCAAGTGGCTCTTCTTGTTGACTTCTGCCACCTTGATGGCTTCGTCAAGGCGTCCCTGCTTCAGCGCGCCCGCCACTTTCGGCGCGAAAATGCGCGACTGCTTCTTTGCCGAAGAGTAAAGCAAATAGCGGTCCACCATGACGGCGATCGAAAGCACCGACATGAAGAAAAGCACAATCACGACAGCACGAGCAGACCAGCCCATATTGCGCCACATGCCCAGAAGGCTGAGGTCAACGCCGCCGGTATCTTGAAGCCACATGAACATTGCGAAAAGCATTGGAGTCGGGTTCCTTTCGGGGGTTGGAGGTCAGTATTGCAAAACGAATAAATACGCAGAATCTGCGGCAGCGGGATCAGCCGCCCAGGCTGAATTTCACCGTGATGGTGGTATCCACCTCTTGCGCGGTCCCGTCCAGCACCATGGGATGGTACCGCCACTGCGACACCACGCGGCGCGCCTCGCCTACCAGCAATTGGTTTCCGCTCACCACGTCCAGGCTTTTAATGGTGCCATCCGCGGCAATGATTGCGTGCAGCACCACATCGCCTTGGATATGCGCTGCCTTCGCGATCGGCGGATACGAAGGCTTCGGGCAGGCGATGCACATCGCCTCTTGAACCGAACCGCCGACCTTGACCGGTGCCGGCGGCGGAGGAGGTGGCGGCGGCGGCGGCGCATTGCTGATCAACGAACCGATCGCGTCGCCCACGGTGCTGGTGCTGGCGAGGTTGACCGGCGGGGGCGGCGCGGTCTCTACCACGCGCTCAATCCCCTTCGGGATGGTGCGCGGCGCGATGATCTGATTGTTGGTCGTCACCTCGCTCATAATGTGGTGCACCACGATCTTCGGCATCGGTGGGGGAGGCGGCGGCGGGGGTGGCGGAGGAGGAGGCGCGCTAAGAAAGGCGGACATGCTCGATGCCGGCAAGAGCTGGTAGTAAATCAACGGCACAATCGCCATCACTGCCACTACCACGATCTGGATCGCTAGCGACACCATCATCGTGGTCGGCTTCCGCGTTCCGACTTTGTGGGTGGACTCGACCAGGCTTTGCTCGAACATTCAGATCCCCCTATCCGCGCACCAGTTTTTCGCTCGCCTTGCCCGCGCCTGCGGTCGCCCGCAGCGGACGCTGCCGCTGGTTGCGCCACTCAATGTAGGCCACCATCATCGGTGCGGCCACCGCGATCGAAGAGTACGTCCCCACCAAAATCCCGAACGTCATCGCGAAGCTGAACCCGCGCAGTGCCTGTCCGCCCAAAACCAGTAGCGAGAGCACCGAGAGAAATGTCAGCCCCGAGGTCAGCACCGTCCGGCTCAGCGTCTGGTTGATGCTGCGATTCACTACCACGGGCAGCTTGTCGCGCCGCATGATCGGCAGGTTTTCCCGGACGCGGTCAAAAACCACGATAGTGTCGTTCATCGAATAGCCCACCAACGTCAGGAACGCGGCAACCACCGTCAGGTCAATCGGCAGGCGCGCCACCGAGAACATCCCCAGCGTGATCAGCACGTCATGGAAGACGGCAACCACTGCCGCAACACCATAAATCAACTCAAATCGGAATGCAATATAAATCAGCATCGCGCCCAGCGAATACAGTACGGAGCGCAACGCCTGCGCGCGCAGCTCCGACCCCACCTGTGGCCCAATGATGCTGGTCGAACGCACCGAAAACGGCCCCAGGAAAAAATCTTGGCTTGCCATCTGCGCCAATTGCGCATTGCCGGGTGCCGCCGCCAGCGCATCGATCGAAGGAAATACGCCGGCGTCCTGTTTATCGCGCCGGTTGTTGATCAGCGCTTCTGCAAGCGCCGTATAGCGCTTGTTCGCCTCCTCCGCGCCCAGCCCCATGTAGCCTTCTGGATCCTTCTGCACCAGCCAGTTGGAGAAGGTCTGCACCCCGACGCTGTTCAAGTCCTGCTTGCCGCCGGACGTCACGCCGGTTACCCGGTACAGCACCGCTACGATGTCGTCCTTCGTTTTATTCAAATCCGCTTGGTTCAACTGCGACAATGGCGCCGAAATCAACACTTCGTCCGATCCGCTCCCATTGATCGGCTGAATGGTGATGTCACCCATCTTCGCCGCTTCCAGCGCGCTCCGGATCTGCTCGGTGGGCACACTCCGGTTGAACTTCACGTCCAATTGCGTTCCGCCGGTGAAATCAATCCCCATGTCCGGTCCCTTGTGGATCGCCAAGGCGACCATGCCCACTACAAAAAGAACCATGGTCACGGTGAGGAAGTACCACTTTTTCCCAAGGAAATCTATGTCGGTGTCGCGAAAAAATTCCATTCCCAGCCCTTTGCTCGATCCCCAAATTTGCCCCGGAGCTGGTCAGGTGCTGCCACCCACCGTAGACCCCGAAGTTGTCAAAAAGTTCCCCGGCCCCGTTCCGGCCCCTAGCCAATGCTTAGGTGGGCTCCCCGAATTCCCTGCTGCCGTAGCAATACCCAATCGAAGATGGCGCGCGAGATGTACACCGCCGTGAACAGGTTGGCGATCAAGCCCGCGGTCAACGTGACCGCAAACCCCTTGATGGGTCCGGTGCCGAACAAGAACAGGAAAATCGCGCTCACCACCGTGGTGACGTGGGTGTCCAAAATCGTGATGAAGGCTTGCCGAAACCCGATGTCCACCGCCGCCGGCACGCTCTTTCCGTGCCGTATTTCCTCGCGAATGCGCTCGAAGATCAGCACGTTCGAGTCCACCGCCATGCCGATGGTCAAAATGATCCCGGCGATCCCGGGCAGCGTCAGCGTCGCCGACACCAGCGACATGTAGGCCATCAGGATCACCAAATTCAGTACCAGCGCCAGTACCGCATTGATCCCGGCACCGTGATAGTAGAACAGCATGAACCCGGCCACGAGCAGGAAGCCGGTGATCGCCGCCACGATACCTTCGTGGATCGAGTCTGCGCCCAGCGAGGGCCCAACCACCTCGTTCTGTTGATAGGTGATCGTCGCAGGTAGGGCTCCAGATCTCAAAATAAACGCCAGGTCGCTGGCTTGCTGCCCCGTGAACGACCCGGTGATTCGCCCCTGATCCTCGATCCGCCCCTCAATGTTCGCGTATTCCTGAATCTGGTTGTCCAGCACCACGGCCAGCGGATGGTTGATGTTCGCCGCGGTGAACGCCCCGAATCGCTGCCCGGCGTCGCGTGTCAGCGTGAAGCTCACTTCGGTCTGGCCATTGTTGTCTGTACTGGGGCGGGCGTCCCGCAGATCGTTGCCGCTCACCACCGACGAGCGCGAAACCACATACCAATCGCTGGCGCCGCTCGCGTTCGCGCCTCCCCCGATGCTCTTCCCCGGCAAAATCTCGCTGTCTTCCGGGAGCACGCCGCCGTACTGCGCACGCGCCGCCGCCTCGCTCGGAAACGGTCCCGCCTTGCCCAGCCGGAACTGGAGCTGCGCAGTGTCCTGCATCACCGCCCGCACCCGATCCATGTCGGTGATGCCGGGCAATTGCACCAGGATCTCGTACGCGCCCAGCCCGTGCCGCTGCACCGTCGGTTCGGTCACACCCAATTGGTTAATGCGATTGCTGATCGTCTCGATCGATTGCGTCACCGCATTGTCTTTGATGGATGCCACGGTCGGGGCGTTCAAGCTGAGGTCGTAGTTCCCCGTGCCGATCTCGCTGATGTTGTAGTTCGGCCCCAGATCGGTTTGCACCAGCGCACGGAAATCGCTCCCCCGGTTCAGTGGAATGCCTTGCACTGTGATTCGCTCCGGGTGGCCTTTCGGATCCGGCTGCGCCAGTGAGGTGAACGCAATCCCTTTGCTGGTCAAATCCGCACGCAGCCGCTCGGTATCTTGCCCGGTCTGCGATCGCACGGCGTCGTCTGCGTTGACCTGCAGGATCAAATGCGTACCGCCCTGCAGATCGAGCCCGAGATGGACGTGCGAAAGCATGGACGCCTTCCATGCTTGCCATCCCAGCCCGCTTGGAATGCCAGTGATGGCCAGCAGGCAGGCCAGAACTACCACCACAATGAAGATGGCTTTGTAGAGTAGAGTGCGTTTCATTTCAGTTCGCTGTTGTAGGAATGCCTATTTGCCCGTCCCCTCCGTGCTTTCCACCGCGGCAATCGCCGACCGCACGAACTCGAGCTTCACATTGTCCGGACCAACCCGAATCTGCAGAAGGTCATCCTTTATGCTTACGATCGTGCCGCGCAATCCCCCGGAGGTGACCACCCGGTCCCCGGCCTTGAGCTCGCGGTGCATCTTCTGCACCCGCTTCTGCCGGCGCTGCACCGGCATGATCAGCAGGAAGTAAAAAATTGCAAATACGGCCAGGATCATGATCAATCCCAAGCCGTTGCCGCCCGACGGGGCAGCCTGCATCCATAAAAACGCCAGCAGAGGGGAAACCAAGCGGAATCTTTGCTCCTATTGTACTACCGGGCGGGCGACGAGCCGCCGGGCTCGGGCAACGTCCGCCCAAGCTCGATAGCATGACGAAGTTGCCGCATGGTGTCAAGGTAGTGGTGCAGATTGTGGTGGGTTTGAAGCTGCGCCGCTAGGATTTCGCGCGCTTGATACAGGTGCCGCAGGTAGGCCCGCGAGTACCGCGCGCATACCGTGCACCCGCATGCCGGGTCCACGGGCCCGGAGTCGCCGGCAAAACGGGCGTTCTTGATCGAAATCGGACCCTGGGAGGTGAACAGCAGCCCGTTACGGGCATTCCGCGTCGGCAGCACGCAGTCCATCATGTCCACCCCAAGTGCAACGTATTGCACAAGCTCGTCCGGTGTCCCAACCCCCATCAGATAGCGCGGCTTGTCTTTAGGCAAAACGTCTAATGCGGCTTCGACCGCCGCCAGGCTGAGCTCGCGCGGCTCGCCCACCGATACCCCGCCGATGGCGTAGCCGGAAAGATTCATCGCCGCCAAGAACTGCGCCGATTCCCGCCTCAGCTCCGGGTACATTCCGCCTTGCACAATCCCGAACAGCGCCGATCCCGTCTCCGATCCCCCCGACGCTCGCCACGACGTCGCCGATCGCTCCGCCCAGCGGTGCGTACGCTCCATCGAGGCTCGCGCCTGCTCGACCGTTGCCGGGTAGGGCGTGCAGTCGTCGAACGCCATGATGATGTCCGCACCCAGCGCCAGCTGCACCTCAATTGCCAATTCCGGCGTGAGCATATGCTGGCTGCCGTCCAGATGCGACCGGAACCGGACCCCTTGCTCCTCGATCTTGTTCAGCGCCGATAGGCTGAAGACCTGGAATCCGCCACTGTCGGTCAGAATCGGGTGCGGCCAGGAGGCGAACCGGTGCAGGCCGCCCAGGTCCCGAATCAGCTCGTGGCCGGGGCGCAGATAAAGATGATAGGTATTCGCCAGGATGATCTCAGCGCCAAGCGCCTCGAGTTCGCCTTGGGAAATTGCCTTGACCGACGCCCGCGTCCCCACCGGCATGAAGCACGGCGTCTCGACAGTGCCATGGGGCAACTCGAGCCGTCCGCGTCGCCCCCTCGATCCGCCTGCTTGCAAAGTGAAAAAAATGCCGGGCACGCTCCAGTGTACCGAAGCCCTCCGCGCGGTCGGCGCTGCCGGAATTTACGCAAACGCGGCAGTGACACCGGCGGTGATGAGGCACATGAGAAGCCACAGCGTCCCGGTCGCCGCCAGCGCGGAGCCGAATTTCCCCTTCTTGCCGCCAAGCTTGGCCACTCCCAACGCCAGCAGCAGCATCGTCCACACGGCGAACAGATCAAGGTGCAGGCTGAAGGCGTAGAGAAATGCCGGCGCCGTGGCTTTGTCGAGAAAGAACGCGACGTTGGTCGAGATCGGGTTTGTAATCTGGAAGCTGGTCGGGTCTGGCATGACCGCCACCACGACGGTCACCACCAGCCAGTACAGTGATTGCACTAGGAGCGCATGACTCACCATCGAAAGGCTGGCTTTGTACCGCGCCTCGTACCCTAACAGAAAATTGGAGATTCCCTGGAAGATCCATCCCAAAAACAACATCACCAGCAGGCCGAGGAACGGAATCGCGTAGAGTAAGATTCCTTCGAACCGCGCCGCGCCGGCCAAGATCGGCTGAAGTTGAGCCGCCGGCAGCGCCCGCGTTCGCGCCGATTGCATCAGTTGCTCGTGGGCCAATTGGTAGGCGCCGACGCGATGCAGCACCTCGGCCGCGAACGCGAAGGCGCACACCAGCTGCACGCACCAAGCCAGGATAAAATGCGGTTCGCGCGCGATATCGGCGAAGGTCTCGCCCGGCGAGGCGAAAACGCCCACCACTCTGGCCAGCGAGGAGAGGGTTCTGCCGGAACCGGCGGGCGGGGGAGCAAGCGGCGCGACGGTGCTCATGGATAAAGATTCTAGATCAAAAAAAGCGACGGGGGCGGCTGACGCCGCCCCCGTCGCTAGTGGAAGCCCGCGCCTAGGCTAAAAATCGACGCGGAATACCAGTTGGATCAGCCGCCCCCCTGGATCCTGAGTCGAGGTGAAATCCTGGTAGGCGCTGGTGATGCGCATGAACGAAGTCGAGCTGAGATTGCCCGTCGGCGTCCCGAAGTTGATGTTGTTGAAGATATCGAGCACGTCGGCCCGGACTGTGAATGAGAGCCCTTCAGTCACTTTCTGGGTTTTTGCCAAACTCCAGTCCGCCTTGAAGAAATTCGGACCGTAGAGGTAGGGATGCTCGCAGAACGCCCCGGCGGTGGCGCAGGGCGCCAGGATCGCCGTGTTGGCCCCTTGCTGGCCGGTCGCCAGCAGCGAGTTCGGCGCGAAAAACACCACGCCTTGGCCCTTGCTATTGGTCTGCTTGCTCACGCCCACCAGGCCCGCGATGGTCTGCGTCGTGGTGGTGCCGGTGAACTGCACCCCGCCATCGTTCTGGTTGAACGTGCCGCCCAACCCGCCGGTTATCGAGATCCGGTCGCCCGATTGCCAGCGGTTCACCGTCGTCCACTGCCAGCCGGCGATGCCGCTGTCCAGCCAGCCCCATCCGGTCCTCAGGGCATGGCCGCTCCCGAACGGCAGTTCGTACAGCGATTCGACTTTGAAGACGTGCCGCAGATCGGACCCTGCCGGCGCCTTCGAATTGCCATAGAACCGCAGGCTTTGCAAAGCGCCCGTGCCCAGCGAATGGGAATACGTGTAATTGGCGTCCAACTGCAGCCCGCTCGACAGACGCCGGCGCAGCTCGGTCTGCAATCCGTTGTACGTCGATTGGTTGAGGTCCGTGAGGAGCCACGCGCCGCCGGTGGCATCAGGATTGACAGTCAGGAAATTCGACGGATAGCCGGCGGCCACCATGTTCTGCCAAAACCCCAGGTTGCCCGAACTGGTGAGCGCGCTGGCCATGGAACCCGCCAAGCCCTGCTGCAGGTCTCCTATGAAGCCGGAGTCGCTGAAATTGGGATCGGTCTGCGACCCGGTCTTGCTGCCGGTGAACGCTGCCGTCAGAATCGGAACCGGAACCTGTCCCGCCATCGTGTCGCCGAAGCTTGTGCCTCCCGACACCTTGAGGTTGTTGAGCGCGTTGTTGAACTCCTTCAGGAATCCGTTCTCGACGATGTTGGTCTCATCGAGGTTCAGCCCGCCCGACGTCCACTGCCGGGTGGCGTGGTTGCCCACGTAGCGGATCTCGAGTGCCGTGTCCCGGTCGAGCTGGCGCTGCAGACCGACGCTCCACGACTGCACCATGGGCTGCGAAAGCCCAGGATCATACGCGTTGACCTGATCGCCAAACACCGCGTTGATCGGAATCGGGCTGCCAAAGGGCGCCGACTCCTCTTGCGCCGTATTGGTGATTGCCCCATTCTGCAGCTGGATGCTGCCCGCTTGGAAGTCTCCCACCGTGTCGTCCACGTTGGAGGCAAACCGCGAGGCGTTGTTGCTCGTCCCAGGATTCGCCGGCGCAAGGCTGGTGAAATCGCTCAGCCCTTGGCGGTCATAGGCGATGCCATAGCTGCCGCGCAGCACCGACTCGCCGCTGTTCCCAAACAGTGTTTGCAGCATTCCACCCTGGAAATTCGGCGTCCAGGCCAAGCCCAAGCTGGGTGCGAAGCCCTTCTTGTAGCTGTTGTAGAAGGTGGCGCCCCGGTCGTTGACAAAACTCGTCACCGTTCCCGTCTGGGTTCCGGGCTTGAAAATATTCCCGTAGCCCGAGATGCCGTACACCCCGGCCGCACCGCCCACCGGCACGCTGTATTCATTGAGGTCATCGGACGGAACTCCTTCAAGCTCCCAACGCAACCCGTAGTTGACCGTCAGCGACGGCGTCATGTGCCAGCTGTCGCTAAAGAACAATCCGTATTCCTTCTGCGAAACTTGGTCGAAGGTGTTGAAGTTCGCCTGGTACTTGCGCGCGAACGGATTGGCATTGATGGTCTGGCTGAAGCTGGTGACCCTCCCCGCCAGCACCGCGTAAAGGTTCTCCGCCGTGCCCAAATCCTTGCTCTGCAAGCCCGGAAGGTTCGCTCCGGAGAACATGCCGCGTGCCGGGTCATTGCCGCTCATGCCTAGGCCCAGCGAAGCCACTTGCTCGCCGCTGATGTTGTCCTTCAAGCGCACATCCGTGAAGTTCGCCCCGATGGTCATGCTGTGGTTGCCGTGCAGCCAGCTCAACGTCTCGTTGGCCTGTCCGAGCGCGGTGTTGCGGCCCTGCGGACCGAAGAACAGAAACGGCTGGCTCATCAAGCTGGGTACGCTCGGCCGGACGAAAACCGTGGATTGCACCCCGGCCACCGTCGTGGCGGAGAACGTCGGATAGATGCTGTCATTTTCTCCTTGCCCGAACCACACCGGCGCACTCTGGCCGCCGACGCGCAATTCGTTATTCATTGTGGGCGAGAGCTGCGACCGCCAAGCCAGCGCGGTGAGATTGCGGTTGGAAATCTGCGCTCCCACGTTGGTGTTGAACGGCGCGACCGGGAAGGTGGCATCGGCGCGGTTCAATACATCCGGCCCGTCGAAATAGTGATCGTAGTGATAGTCGAACTCCAGCGAGTTCGTCGGGTTGATGTTGTAGTCCAGCCGCAGATCGGGATACTTGCGGTGGCTCTTGGCGTTGGCGTTGAACGCCAGCCCGATGGTGTTGAAGTTGCTGCTAGCGACTTGGGTCACCCCCGGTGCTCCGACGGCGCCGGCCACTTCGCCCATGATTTTTGCTTCCACCGTGTCTACGGCGCTCGTGAAGCCGTTGGCGCCGGCCATCTTGAACAAGTCTGCGCTGCAGGTGTTCGCGCTGGCGTCGCAGGTCACCCACGCCGGCAGCGTTCCCGGCACCGCTTTCACCGCGTAGGTGAAAATCCCCTGCGCTGCCTGCGGCGTGAGGATGTTGCGCGAGCGCGATTGCCCCTGCGGGTTCTCCCACCAGTCCAGATCGGTGAAGAAGAACAGCTTGTTGTGCAGAATCGGCCCGCCGATCTTGTAGCCGAACTCGTTCAACCGGATCACCTGCCGCGGCTGTTGCGCGATGTTGTTGAAATAGTAGTTGGCGTCCAGCCAGTTGTTGCGCAGGTACTCCCATCCCCCGCCATGCCACTGGTTCGTGCCTTTCTTGCTCACGATGTTGACCTGCACCGCGCCCTCGCTGCTCGATGCGGCATCGTTGCCGGCCGTGGTGATGTTGAATTCCTGCACATCGTCAATGCGCGGCTGTTCGGTCGAGAAGAAACTGCTCCCGCCGGAGGACTTGAGCAGGTTGTCCTGGCTGTTGATTCCGTCGAA